>DAOVSE010000038.1 GCA_030633595.1 Candidatus Altarchaeota archaeon | reverse complement strand
TCCCTCTGTCCATAAAACCTATGGAGAATCTACGGCAATCCTCGCCGGTGATTTACTTTTCTCGAAAGCATTTGAGTTATGTGATCCAAGAGCCATTAAGATTTTAGCGGAGGCATCGGCAGAGATATGCGAGGGTCAGGAGGTGGATATATCCTTTGAAAATAGAACATATGTAACAGAAAGAGAATATTTAGAGATGATAAGAAAAAAGACAGCTGTATTGATTCAGGCCGCAACTAAGAGTGGGGCCCTACTCGGTAGTGGCACTAAGGATGAGATAGATAAATTGACAGAATATGGCTTAAATATCGGAATGGCCTTTCAGGTTCACGATGATGTCCTCGGCGTACTTGCGGATGAAGAAAAGCTTGGAAAGCCGGTTGGCAGTGACATCGTAGAGGGGAAGAAGAGCTTAATAGCGATAAAGGCAATAGAAAAACTTGAAGGGGAGGAGAAGGACAGATTATTGGAGATACTAAATAAAAAGGGGAATACACGGAATGAAATTAATCTCGCCGTTAAATTATTCAGGGATTCCGATGCAATTAGATATTGCAAGACAAATGCAATTCAATTTGTCGAGATGGCAAAAAAAGCCATAAACGAACTTCCGGATAGTGATGCAAAGAAAGATCTGATGAAAATAGCAGATTTTGTTGTTGAGCGCAAGATTTGATCTTATTTTTGTCTATTCCAATAATTTCAGAAGATGAAAGCAGTAATTCCGGCCGCTGGCCTGGGTACGAGATTCCTTCCAGCAACGAAGGCGCAGCCAAAGGAGATGCTGCCCTTGATAGATAAACCTGCAATCCAGTTTGTTATCGAGGAGGCCGTGAACTCTGGAATTGACGACATTCTGATAATAACTGGCAGGGGTAAAAGGGCAATAGAGGATCATTTTGACAAGTCTTTTGAATTGGAGGAAATTCTAAAGGAAAAGAATAAGATTGATCTATTGAAGGAGACGCAGGAGATCTCGGATCTTGCGGATATTCATTACATAAGGCAGAGGGAGGCAAAGGGTCTGGGAAACGCGATTTACTATGCAAAAAAGCATGTTGGTGATGAGCCCTTCGTGGTCCTCTTGGGTGATGACATAATCTTTTCTGACATACCCTGCGCAAGGCAATTGATAAATTCTTATGAAAAGTATAAGTCAACGATTATCGCGGTAGATAGAGTGAGCAAGGAGATGATACAGAGCTATGGGGTTATCGATGGAGAGCCTATAGAAGATTCAATCTATAAGGTTAATGATCTGGTTGAAAAACCAAAACCGGAGGAAGCTCCCTCAGATCTGGGGATAATTGGTAGGTATGTATTAACACCGGAAATCTTTGATGCAATTGAACAGACAAAACCCGGAAAGGGTAATGAAATTCAGTTGACCGACGCTTTAAGAATTCTAAATAAAAAACAGCCCCTGTACGCTTATAACTTCGATGGCGTGAGATATGATCTGGGAAATAAACTGGATTACATAAAGGCAACGATCGAATATTCTCTGAGACGAGAAGAATTCAGGGACGAGATTAAAAACTATCTAAGGGGAATCTTAAATGACTAAGGTTTTAGTAACGGGGGGTGCGGGTTTTATAGGGTCCCATATTGTGGATCTTCTAATAGAGAAAAATTATGATGTGATAGTAATTGATGACCTATCTACCGGGAAGAGGGAAAATCTGAACAGTAATGCCAAATTCTATGAAGTCAACATCTGTGACCCCTATTTGCGGGAGGTTCTGGGAAAAGAGGGTCCAGATTACGTTGTTCATCAGGCGGCGCAGGTCAGCGTTAGAAATTCTCTTTCAGATCCAAGATTTGATGCTCATGTAAATATAACTGGCTCTTTATCTCTACTGGAGTCGTGCAGGGATCTCTGTGTTGAAAAAATCATCTATGCATCCTCCGGGGGTGCTATCTACGGCGAACCTCAACATCTCCCGGTAGACGAAAAACATCAGATAATGCCTTTGTCACCATATGGCGCATCAAAATACGCAGTTGAAAATTACCTGCACATCTACAAGAAAAATTTCGACCTTGATTATGTTTCTCTGAGATATTCCAATGTTTATGGACCCAGACAGGATCCATTCGGAGAGGCAGGGGTAATTGCAATATTCATTAATAAATTTCTCAATAATCAGAAACCCACAATTAACGGGGATGGGGGACAAACAAGGGACTTTGTATTTGTTGAGGATATAGCGGAAGCGAATCTACTGGCATTAAAGAAAGATACAGATAGCAAGGCATTTAACATCGGCGTTGGTACTGAGACATCTGTCGGAGAACTCTACAACAGATTAAAAGAACTTTCGAATTCTAAACTATTTCCCATATACAGTGACCCGATAAAGGGCGAGGTCAGAAGGATCTGTTTAAATTCAGATCTCGCCAGGAAAGAATTGGGCTGGAAGTCGAAGAATACACTGGATGATGGCTTAAAGAGGACGATTGAACGGTTCAAGGAATATATCTAAGCAGAATATCCAGTTTGTTCTTTACTATATATCTGCCTATCTCTCTATCTTCTTTTGTCTTTTTCATCTTCTCCATCTTCCCGAGAATTAAGAGCAAGGGCAATATCTGTCTTTCTAAATCCCCTCTTTCTCTGAGATCCCAGATGAAGAGCTTAGCTTCATCAAAGCCTCTACTGTACAGGATATTTCCAACATCTTCCAGGAAGCTTGGAGTAAATCTAATTTTCCCAATTCTCGGGTCATTCCTGAGTTCATCCATGAATCTCGTGAGTTCGCCCATTTTACACAAATCTTGGTCTTCTGGAGAGCATTTTTGGCAGTGGCAAGGGCTTAAATGGGAAGTTTTCTGTTTTTTCTCTAATCTCTTTGATTAACGCAGGTAAAGACATCTCTTTAGTATCTGATTCGCGAATTCTCACATTAATCTTATTGCCAGTTTTCTCCCTCTCACCAATAACAATTATTCTCGGAACCCACCCCCTTTCAGCATCCCTTATCTTTTTGCCTATGCTCTCATTTCTGTCATCAATATCTGCCCTTATCCTTTCTCTCTCGAGTTTATCAGAAATTTCATTGGCCAATGGAATAAATTCATCTGAAATTGGCAAAAGTCTAACCTGGGTTGGAGAGAGCCATAGAGGGAGCATTGGTTTCTTACCTTTTTGCTGCTCGATATACGCATGTTCCAGTAATGCGTAAACGTTCCTATCTATACTCCCGGAGATACTTGCATGAAGCAGTAACGGGTACCTCTCTTTTCCATTTTCATCCACATAGGTTATGTCAAATCTCTCGGTGTTTTCTATATCTATCTGTACGGTTGAGAGGGCAGAGGCCTTATCCTGGGTATCGATGAAATTGAATTCGAACTTCATTACAAAATAAAATGGCATTTCATCCCATATCTCCATTAGCACGGGTTTTTTAACCAGTTTAACCAATTCATGCGCAAATTCCATGTTTTCTTCATAGAATTTTCTAACAAATCGGATACCTACTTCATAATCCAACTCAAGGTCTTCCATCCACGTTAAGGAGAGTTTGTACTGGTTTAAAAATTCCTTTTTTGCCTGATCCATATCTGTAACGAGGGTGTGCATATCGGGCATGGTGAATGCTCTTAACCTCCTCAGACCTACGAGTTCCCCGCTCTGTTCGTATCTGAAGCTGTAATGGGATAATTCATACAATTTCAGGGGTAGATTCTTATAGGATATGGTCATATCCTGCTTCATTAGATACTGTCCGAAGCATGCTGCAAATCTGAGGAAGTATTCTTTTCCCCCTGCCTCTAAGGTATACTGTCTTGCCGGGAATCTGTCTAAGTATTTTGACAACTGTGGATGATCATAGCTATACATTATCGGGGTTTCGACTTGCATTCCTCCAGATTCAAAAACCATGTTCGATACGTGTTCCTCCAGGAGATTTTTTATCAGATAGCCCTTGGGATACCATCTCAGATTTCCCGGATCGGAGCCAGGTTCATAGTCCACGAGTTCATGAGCTCGCATTAATTTGACATGTGGTGGCTCTTCCTTTACAGCCCTGACCTTCGATATCTCATAGTCCACGAATTTCTTCAGATTTTCATGTCCCTCAAAATTGAATTTTTTAACGGGAATTAATCTTCCGTCTAAATCTAGGATATACCAATAGGATTTCAATTTCTTCTCGGCCTTTAATGCCTCTGAAACCTTCTCCTTCTCTTCCCCTTCCGGTAGAATAGTTCTGGAGAGCTCGGACAATGGGTGCCCCTTACACCTGAGCTCAAAGCTCTTGTACCAGCCAAAGGGAGCCTTTATCGTCTTGAATTCATCCTTTAATCCCTCATATGTTAGATCGAGAATCTTTCTTGCACTTGAGGGAGATCCTAAAGAACTTGAAAGATGTGCATACGGATATAAAGCTATGGATTTGGCATCTACCTTCTTTACAGTTTCCTTTATATCCTCAATCAATTGTTTAACAACAGAACCCGGATTTTTCTCATCAATCTTTTCTACGGCTATAAAAACCACCAGGACATTCTCCAATTCCCCACAAGATTTTTCTATCTTTTCGGCATCTTTAATTGCCTTCTTTTTCGCTTCAAATCTAATATAATCAGAGTGTATCAACAGAATACGCATAGTAAGAATTAGAACATCAGATAATATATTTAATTCTATAATCCGATATCTTTACTATATGGCAAATGATTAGAATGGTTACAGACATAAGGATTAGAAGGGAATTACCAAAAAACCCGATCGTTATAGAGGCTTTTCCGAGCAAGGGTTTTGTCTCGACGATCGCAGCAAAGTACATGATAGATGAACTGAATATGGAGGTAGCGGGCTATCTAAAATCAGACAGGATCCAGAGCATTGCCGTGATTCATGACTCGAAGCCGATGTATCCGATAAGAGTCTATACCAAGGACAACCTGGTTGTGGTTTTTTCTGAGGTAAATGTGCCTTTTCATCATGCGAGCGAATTCTCAGATGTTCTCAGTAGGTGGTTCGTGGAGATAAAACCCAAACAGGTGATCTTATTGGCGGGGATAGCAGGGAAATCGACAGATAAAGAGCATGAGATATTTGGTATAACTATCGATCCAAAAGCGAAGGAAAAGTTAAAAAAATTAAAGATAGAGGGGATAGAGGAAGGCATGTTAACAGGAATATCGTCAGACCTTCTCCTGGACTGTATCGAGAACAAAATACCCACAGTAAGTCTGATGGCTGAAACACGTTATACGCCAGATCCTCTCGGAGCTGCTTCAATGTTAAGGATACTAAATGAACTGTTAGATCTAAAAATCGACACAAAGAAGCTCATTGAAAAGGGGGAGGAGATTGAAAAGATGTTTGAGGATATCTCCCAACAGTTAAAGAAGGGAATGGATGATACTAAGAAGATAGATGAATATCCCTCGATGTATGGATAAATATGGAGAAGATAAAACTAATTGCCTTTGATCTGGATGGTGTTCTGGTGAATGGTTGTGGGAGCTGGCGGGAGGTCCATAATGCTCTAGGCACTTATGATGCCGCAGAAGAGCACGCTGAGGAATACTATGCTGGAAAGATAACCTTTGATGAGTGGGCGAGAAAAGATGCTGGATTATGGTATGGTGTTAATATTGAAAGGATAAAGACGCCCCTGTATAAAATAGATCTGATGAAGGGCATCGAATCCACTATCCCCGAACTAAGGAAAAACTATAAATTAGTTATCATAAGTGGCGGTTTACAGATACTGGCTGACAGGGTAAAGGAGAAATTTGACATGAACTATGCGGTTGCAAATAGACTTTTAACTAAGGGGGGAATGGTTTGCGGCATTCGTCAGATTGTTGACTTTGAGGGAAAGGGAAAAATCCTCCAAGAGATAGCTGAAATTAACGATATTGATCTAAAAGAGTGTGCGGCTATTGGTGATTATTCTAACGACATTCCTATGTTTAAGGTGGCGGGGTTTACCATAGCCTTTGATCCAAAGGATAAGAAAATAATAAGATTTGCAGATGAGGTAATCTATGAGAAAGACCTAAGGAAGATTCTGCCCTATTTTAATTCAAATGGTAGAAAATGAGATACGCCAATAGAATAGAGAAGATTCCTCCCTATCTGTTTGCCGAGATTGACAGGGCAATTGAAAGAAAAAAGGCTGAGGGGGCCGATATAATAAATCTCGGAATTGGAGACCCGGATCTACCCACACCCGGTAATATAATCAGGAGATTACAAGAAGCAGTAGAGGATTCAAAAAATCATAGATATCCCTCCTACGCAGGAATGTATGCCTTCAGAAAGACCATAGCTGATTGGTACAAAAGAAGATTTGATGTTTCTCTAGAACCCGGAAAAGAGATTATTGCATTAATCGGATCTAAGGAGGGAATAGCACACGCTCCTTTGGCCTTTGTAAATCCGGGGGATATTACACTGGTTCCTGATCCGGCATACCCTGTTTATAAGATTGGAACCCTTCTGGCAGATGGCACCCCTGTTACAATGCCTCTTCTCGAGGAAAACGGATTTAAACCCGATATGGAAAAAATTGATAGGAAGATTGCAAAGAAGGCGAAGCTTCTATTTATTAATTACCCGAACAACCCAACCACGGCAACGGCAGAGTTAGAATTTTTCAGGGAGGTGGTTGATTTTGCGATAGACAATGAGATAATTGTCTGCCACGATGCCCCCTACACAGAGATGACCTTCGACAATTACAGAGCAAGAAGTTTCCTGGAGGTTAAAAATGCAAAAGAGGTGGGGATCGAGTTCCACTCCCTCTCAAAGATCTACAACATGACGGGATGGAGAATAGGTTCTGCTGCTGGAAATTCCGAAATTCTAGCAGGATTGGGAAAGGTCAAAGAGAACGTTGACTCCGGGGTTTTTCAGGTCGTTCAACATGCTGCAATAGAGGCGTTAGAAGGTTCTCAGGATTCTGTCAGGAAAAACATGAAGATATTCCAGGATAGAAGGGATTTGATGGTTGAGGGCTTACAGGATCTGGGCTGGAGTGTAGAAAAGCCAAAGGCCACCTTTTATTTGTGGTTTAGAATTCCAAAACCCTATACTTCATCAATTAAATTCTCAGGGGATCTTCTAGCTAAAACAGGGATTGTAATGACCCCAGGAATCGGTTTCGGAAGTCATGGTGAGGGTTACGTAAGATGCGCATTGACACAGAAGAAAGAGAGATTGGAGGAAGCTCTAAAAAGGATCAAAAGATTTACTTCGTAAGCAACCTTTTCTTTAGAAAAGAAAAGGTTGATCCACCGAGCTTTAAAAAAGCTCGAGCAAAAATTTAACATAAATTTTTTCGCCAGCCTTTTCCTAAAAGGCTGGGGTTGATCAAAAGAAAGGGAATTTCCCTTCGGGAAATTCAATTGTCAATCTCCATAAAAGAAAGGGGTTCAAATGATCATAACCATAGGCGGATCGATATGCTCCGGAAAGACAACTCTTGCAAGGAAACTGGCAGAGAAATTTAATATGAAACATATATCTGCCGGTCGGATAATGAGGGAGATGGCAAAAGAGAATGGTATGAGTTTGTTGGAATTCTCAAAATATGTGGAATCCAACCCGGATGTTGATCTGGAAATCGACAAAAAACAGAAAGAACTCGCCAAGGGTAACTGTGTAGTTGATGGGAGGTTATCGGGACATTTCCTGGATTCTGATCTGAAGATATGGCTCAATGCACCCCCTAACGTTAGAGCAGAAAGATTATCTGAAAGGGATAAAAAATCAGAAGGGGATGCAAAGAAGTGCATAATAGAGAGGGAAGATAGCGAGAGAAAGATGTACATGAAACTCTATGGAATCGATCTAAAGGATATGAGCGTTTATGATCTAATAATGAATACGGCAAAATTCGATATAAAAAACATGACGGAATTAGTTTCCATCGCTATTAAGAATATATAAACAATTAACGTTATTATTAATATCGGATATAATGAAAAATAATAAGGGACAATCGGCTCTGGAATTCTTGCTCACATATGGATGGGTCATACTCATAATAAGTATAGCCGTAATTCTAATGTGGGAGTGGGGATTTTTAAAACTAAGTAGCAATATACCGCCTGGCGCCTCGGGATTCTGGGGTGTTATGCCATATGAGAACGATTTTAAGTACACAAAAGACGGCAATTTAAACATATCCCTAAATAATAAAGTCGGTGGTGAAGTGACCATTAAAGGTATTAATGCAACCGTTAGCGGATATAAACATGAAGATTCCAGTCCGGGTATCACAATACCCTCAGGGGGGGTAGGGTGTTGGGATGCTGATCTAAGTTCAGGTGTACCTCCTCTAGCTGCAGGATCTAATTACAACATATTTGTATCTATAAGCTATAATGATAGCAGAACTAGCGAGACATATATGAGCTCCGGATGGCTCCGGGGGCATGTTGAGGAATAATTCTATTTTATGATGTTGGATATAATGCTACCTACTCTTATGGGGGATAGCTTATCAGCCAGATTGCTCGCTTCCTTCAATCTGCTTTTCGTTGGCGAATATATCGTAAATAACGGATCATTGGTATCTATCGAATCTCCGACCTTGACATGGAGATAAAGCCCCGCGGATTTCGTCCTCGGTGCTCCGGAGGCCCTTGCAATCATAGATATCAATTTATTGTCAATATACCTCACCCTCCCCTTGTGTTCTGATGTAATCGTCATTTTCTTCCTGCATATCCCTATGTCTTCCGGTTTTACATTCGGATCACCGCCCTGTGCATCTATTATCTCCATCATCTTCTCTTTTGCCTTTCCGGACTTCAAGATATGCTCGGCAATACCCCTACCTCTGCCTTTAACTATCTTTCCCGATAATTCTAACAGGATTCCTGCAAGATCCAGCGACTTATCTATCAAATCAATTGGACCCTTATTATCCAATGCTAAAAGTACATCTCTTGCCTCTAATGCTGGACCAATTCCGGAGCCAATCGGCGAGCTTCCATCCGTTATTAGACATTCCACAGAAACCCCGAGCCTTCTACCGAGTTCGATAAATTTATGAGCAACGTCATTTGCCCGGTCCATACCTATAATCTTGCTACCCCTTCCGACAGGGATATCTATTATAATGTAGTCAGAGCCGACAGATCTCTTTTTAGCCATTACACTGGCGAGCATATGTCCCTCGGCATCAATGGAGAGAGGATATTCCACCCTGATTATCCTATCGTCTGCCGGGGCGAGATTGACAGAACCGCCCCATACAATGCAAGCATCTGTTTTGTATACAATCTCTTTTAGTTCATCTATGTCAAACTCAACCCCTGCAAGAACCTCCATTGTATCCGCAGTTCCGGAGGGGGATGTTATTGCTCGTGAGCTCGTTTTTGGGATAATCAATCCAGTTGATGCAATTATTGGTACTACTAACATTGTTGTTCTATTGCCCGCAACGCCCCCAATTGAGTGTTTATCTACAATATTATCGCCAAAATCTATCTGTTGCCCCGTTTCGACCATTGCCTGAGTTAGTGCAACGATTTCATCCATGGTGTAACCCTTGATATAACCACCAGTTACAAAGGCACTGAGTTCGATATTACTTAGATTGTTATCCACTATATCACGGATTATAGCCCTTATCTCATTCTCATTCAAGGTGTAACCGTCTACCTTTTTTTTAATGAATTCAACAGAATGTGGTCTCTTGGTTGCACTTACCTCTAGATTACTTCCATCGCTAACATCCAGCAATTTCCTAACATCCTCGAAGATTCCGATCTCCCCATCCTTTACAAAGGATGCTGTTGTATCAGCTATGGCCGTTGCTTTCCTGTCCTTGTAGGATATCCTGACCCTTCCAGAGACATAAACCCCAAGATCCTTGGCATCCTCTTCATTCAAAACGACTATCAGCCTATCAGCTTCAATGGGATAAAGCCTTGCCTTTAATTTCATATTATTGTTATTTGTTAATTTGGATTTATATATCCATTATCTCATAATTATCTAGATGTCAAATGACCTCAAAAAGAAAAACCAAGGGGACGGCAGGGAAAAAAGGGCCCAAAGCGAAGGTCAAGAAAAAGGTTACCAAGAAGGCAGAAAACGAGGAGATAATAAAAAAATTGGGCAAGTCTACGCTTGTAGAGGATGACCTACAGCGTACGGAGAGGAAGTTAAGGTTCAAAGAGCCAGAACATCTGAAGGAGGAAAGGCAACCAAGATTGTTCTACAGGAAGTTTGTGTTCAGATGCGAGAAATGTACTCATGAATTTGAGCACGAATCTACAATCCCAATAATAGAGCACAAGGTAATCTGTCCAAGTTGCAGGGAAGAGCATACAATCAGGGTTGTTCCAGTGGCGAAGAATTATGAACTCAAGCTACCAAAGGATCTCAAGGCTGTGAGAAAGGCAAAGTAGAGGATGGATAGCAAAAAAAGGGTTCAAGAGATAATCTACATACTCGGTAAAAAATATCCTGGGGCTACAACGGCCCTGAGGCATAAAAATCCACTAGGGCTTTTAGTATCTACAATACTCTCTGCACAGTGCACCGATAAACGGGTAAATCTTGTTACAACGGAGTTATTTAAGAAATACAGAACTGCCGATGATTATGCAAATGCCGATCTGAAAAAATTTGAGCAGGAGATCAGGTCTACCGGTTTCTACAAGAATAAAGCGAAGAATATAAAAAATTGTTGCACGATTTTGGTCGAAAAGTTCAATTCAAAGGTACCGGAGACAATGGACGAATTACTTCTTCTTCCGGGTGTCGCGAGGAAAACAGCAAATATCGTCCTAGGGCACGGCTTCGGCATTGCCGAAGGAATTGCCGTAGATACCCACGTCAGACGGGTTGCTCAAAGACTCGGGCTTTCGGGTAAAGAAGATCCGAACAAGATCGAACAGGATCTCATGAAAATAGTCCCAGAGAAGGGTTGGATAGGGATATCAGATCTATTGATCTTACATGGGAGAGAGACCTGTACCGCAAGAAAACCCAGATGCAATGAATGTGTTTTAAACGGATTATGTCCATCAGCAGGCAAGTTCGATTAAAAATGTCTCTAAGAGAATACAAAAAAAGGAGAAATTTTGGAAAAACAACTGAGCCAGAGGCAGTAGTGGAGAAATCGGAAAAGGGAAATACCTATGTAATCCAAAGGCATCATGCAAAGCATCTCCATTATGATCTCAGATTGGAAATTGACGGTGTCCTGAAAAGCTGGGCTGTACCCAAGGAACCACCACTGGATGAAAAAACTAAAAGGCTTGCCGTAATGACAGAAGACCACCCATTGGATTATGCAAACTTTGAGGGCGTTATACCTGAAGGCCAGTATGGTGCTGGAAAAGTCGAGATATGGGACAAAGGGACATTTGATGCAGAGGAGATAAGTGATGAAAAAATCATCATAGGGATCCAGGGCGAGAAATTAAAAGGGAAATATGCATTAATAAAATTAAAGCCAACCGCAAGATTCAAGGGGGGGAATAACTGGCTCTTCTTCAAGACGAAGGATTAAAAAGAGGTGATAAAAATGCATAGAAAAGAATTTATTCAAAAGGTCCAGGAATATGCGAAAATCGATACCTTCGGCAGAACAGAAAAACTGGTAAAGATTGTATTCTATGCCCTCTCAGCGAGGTTAACAATTGCGGAGGGAGATGACCTGGAGGCGCAGCTCTCAAAAGACGTCAGGGAGATGTGGGACGATGTAAAAGAAAAGAGGGTAAATGTTATAAAATTCAAGAGAAGTGAATTTATCGAGAGGATACTGCAGGACGGCAAACTTAAAAGTCCTGAAGAGGCTGAAAAAGTCGTTAAGGCGGTATTCAATGCACTAAAGAGTCAGGTATCCGAGGGGGAGGCAAAGGACGTTGCATCTCAGTTACCAAAGGGCCTGAAGGAGATGTGGTCGGAGGCATAGAAGCTAAAAGGATTCACGACAGATTATTGAAATTGATACGGGAGGATATCCAGTAAGACTTATACATTTCTCTAAACTTTTTTATAAGCAGAATTCCATATCCCTATATGATCCGTTCCAAAGGCAGATTCCACCTACGAAAGGAGGGTATCGGGCAGATAGTTATAGACAAGAAGCTAACGGATCAATTGCCATTAAAAAACAGGGACAAGGTTCTACTGGAATACGACGAGAAAGAGCAGGTACTGTGGGTACGTAAGCTGTGACGGGGTTATGATGAGAAAAAATAGAAATACTGATCCAAGGTCTTCTCCAAGAAGCATAAAGAAATCATCCTGGAGAAATTAAAGCGTAAAGAACTAACATCTTGCTGATTTGTGAGAGATTTTTGGGGTGAAAAACTAACGACAACTTTAGCTCTACACCTTTTTCGTGATTTGCTGAAACAATGGTTTAATCTCCGGTATTCTTTTCTTGATAGTTTCCCAGACAAGTTTATAATCTACCCCAAAATAAAAATGGATTAATCTGTCTCTCATGCCAGCCATTTCCTTCCATGGAATCTCTGGCTGCTTTTCCCTTATTTCAGAAGGAATGTGTTTTGTTGCTTCCCCTATGATCTCAAACTTCCTTATAACGGCACTTACAGTTTTATCATCCTCTTGGAATTCTTCAAAACCCAATCCCATTACAAATTCTTCAATACTTTCCATAGCTTCTGTGATATCCTCCAGATAAATTTTATAATTCCTCTTCATACGGGAACCACCTCTCTCAGTACCTCTTTCCT
>DAOVSE010000008.1 GCA_030633595.1 Candidatus Altarchaeota archaeon | reverse complement strand
TTCATGGGGATATGGAAGCTGTTCTGAGGTTGAAGAGATACGCAAAGGATAATAGATTTGAGAATATACTGATCCTCGGGGATTTTACCGGGCGTAATGCATTCAGAAACAGAGAAAAAAGCCTCGATGAGGCAAGATCTGTTCTGGATCTATTGAGTACTTTTAGGATCCTGGCAATACCTGGAAACTGTGATACCCCAGAGATTTTAAAGGTATTTGATGAGTATAATGCCAACCTCCATGGGAGGAATCTTGTCTTTGATGATACCACAGTAGTCGGATTCGGTGGCTCCGCACCAACGCCATTTGACACACCTTTCGAGATGGAAGAACAAGAAATTTATGAAAAACTTGAAGAACTCATGAATGGGGTTAAAACTGAAAGGGTCGTTCTTGTAGTTCATAATCCACCTTTAAATACAGAATGCGACATAACGAAGCTGGGGGTTCATGTCGGAAGCAAGTCAGTTAGGGATATTGCCGAAAAATTTCAGCCGGATCTCCTCCTGAGCTCCCATATCCATGAATCCGGGGGTTCAATGGATGTACTGAGAAAAACAAGGGTTGTAAACATAGGCACCCTCTCACAGGGGAGGTTTGGAATCCTTTATCTAAATAAGGATATAGACATTGATCTGGGTGAGTTGTGATGCCCGAAATACAGGTTAAAAGTAACAAAAGGATAGAATTAATAGATATAACTGACATAGTCAATGATCTTATCGTTGAATCTGAAGCTAAGGACGGAATTGCATTGATATTCGCAAAACATACTACAGTAGCTCTGATAGTAAATGAATACGAACCCGGACTGGTCTCGGACATAGAATTTTCCCTTGAGAGGTTGATACCAGAGCTGGACTACAAACACGATAGGATCGATAACAATGCAGATTCGCATTTGAGGTCCATTCTGCTCCAGAGCAGTATCGTCCTTCCTGTAACGAACTCCCACCTCGACCTCGGAACGTGGCAGAGAGTTCTGTTGATTGAATTGGACGGTCCCAGAAAAAGGACAGTGACGATAAAATTATTGGGTGAAAAACTAAAGGTATTTAAGGGAAAAAATAAAATATAGATAAGATTAAAATGAAACACAAAAAAATTTTATTTGCACTATTAATATCTATCTTCATAGTTGCCGCGTCCGGAATCTGCGTGGCTGAGACGAGGATATTATTCTATGAAGCGAGTAAGGTATCAGGAAGCTATAAAAGTGGAGCGGGATATTTAGAATTTAAAGAGGCGCTAGAGGGTAAAGGTTATTCTGTTTCAAGATATGAAAAGGCTCTGTCAAGGGAGGTGTTGGATAACTATAATCCAGATGTGTTGATTATAACGCAATTAAATAGTCCATTAGACGCAAGCGAGTTGGCTGCAATATTCGAATTTGTTATGCAGGATGGGAAAGGGCTTTTTATATCTGGCGGTACTCCATCTGTGAATCAGATCACGATACCATTTGGAATGACAATAGATACTGGTACATTGGAAGATGAAAGCAACCCAATCTGGGATTCATCCAGTGGTAAGGAAGTAGCTGATAAGACAAACTTTGTTATACACACCATTGAAAGACAAGAACCACTAATGAGACCCATCATACAGGGTATTGATCAGTTAGCTTTCTTTGGAGGTAATGGGATATCATTACGTGATGATCCCAGAATTAAGAGAGTAATAATGGGGGATTGGGATACATACTCACCGCAGTCGCCCACTTTTCCAAAAGGGAGTAAACCGCCATTAGCATCAGCAGCACTTGTTGGCAAAGGGTGTGTTTTCTTGTTAAGTGATGCCGATATGTTAGCAAATGATAAGGTAGACACATCAAAATACAAGTATGACAACCTAAAATTAGGTACCAATATCATAGAATGGCTCAGAGCCTGTGCGGGGAAACCTGACGAAGACTTAGGTATAGAGGAGCTGATGTTTATGATCTCGCATTTAAACAACACAATGAGCGATTTAAATAGAACAAATATTGGATTGCAGGAGACCATACAGGACAAGAATAACGAGATAAATGGACTTAACCGTGAAAATGCCGACCTATCTGCAGTGATCTCGGAGCTACGGAGGCAGGTCGATCCAGTATTGAGCATTAAGTATAACACGTGGGCAATAATTCTCTTGGCAATTGGTATATTGCTTATAGCGGTAGTTATGTCGCGTAGAGCAAAAAAACCGGAAACCACAGAAGATGAGTTTGGTGGCTTCGGGTATGAATTTGAAGAGGGCGAAGAGGGTTTCGAGACAAGTACGGAGGAACTCAAGGACCTAGTGAATACGGACAAGGATAAATCCAAGAAGGAGTAATGCAAACTTTTAAGAAAAGTTTGATGCATCAAGCTTTAGGAAACCTCATCGCACCAAGCTTTAAAAAACCTTGATCAAAAATTTAATCAGGTTTTCCGTCAACGCTTTTTCCAAAAGGGTTGAGCTTGATCAAAAATTTGATCATTATCTTTCGCCAGCCTTTTTCTAAAAGGCTGAGTTTGATCAAAACAGGTGCGGCGTGCGCTATCGCTAGCCGCACTTAACTGTTTCTTCTCCGTGCCATCGAACGAAGTGAGTATGAGCAACAGGCTAAGCCTATTGACTCAGACAAGACCTTCGGTCTTGCTGATGGCACAATCGTGCACAGATTTCCGTGCAAAGAAAGCGTTGACGGCAACCTTTTTGGAAAAAAGGTTGACACGCAAGACCTATGGTCTTGAGTGTGTCCGACGGTAGTCGGCCACATCGAAAAAATTCAGTCTAAATTTTTGGTCAAGGTTTTCCAAAGCTTGAATCTAAGTTCTCCTTATCTTTATCTCCTTTCTTTTACTTCTTAATTTTTCCAGTATCTCCTTTAATTGTTCGTCTGTAACCTGTTTGGGCAATTTCCCAGTCTGATATAATTGAATCAAGAAGATCTCGATCTGTCTCGCAAAGTTCGGTCTTACGATCCTTATGTTTGTGAGTCTTTCCCTGGCCTTTGGTGTTAGAATCTTATTTATAATGATCTTTATCTGATTTTCTATCTCTGCCTCCCTCAGCTGTTGTTGCACTAATTCCGGCTCCTGAGCGCTTCTTTGCTGTTCCATTAACTGTCTCATGCGATCCTGTCGCAGCTTTTCCAGATCGTCGGACATTTTCAGCTCATTTGGGTTTTCTAGAAAATTCGGTTGCAAGCTTATCGAGATAGGACTGTCCTTTGGATGTTATCTCCCGTCCATTATCTACCTTCTTCGTAAACTCGATTTTATCAAATTCCTGCAGGATTATTCTAATTATCTTTCCACTGGCACGATAGAATTTCTCTGGTTTTACACCCCTGTTCTTTTTACCACCATAAGCGACTTTTAATCTTTGCACGCCCACCGGACCATTTATATATATCTTTCTAAGAATCGATGCGGATCTGATCCACCACCAGTCATCATCCTGTGGCATTCTCTCTTTATGGGTCCCGGTCTTGACAAATTTCGCCCAGTCGGGCATCTTGAATTTCACCTTATTTTTTAGGTCACCCGCAGCTATTTCAATCATCTTTTCAGGCGGTATCTCATATACTGTTGTCATTTTTAATATTCTATCAATTCATTATCATCAAAGAATATCGGTATCTCATACTCTGCAGATTTAGTTGAGTCAGAGGCGTGAATAACATTTCTATCGATCCTTAAGCCGAAGTCACCCCGGATGGTGCCCATATCTGCCTTAGCTGGGTCTGTCGCACCTATAATTTTTCTAACCAATCTTACCGCCCCGCCGGGATCATCGATACATATATCCAATACACCAACAACTATCGGCGAGGAGGTAATATGCTTTATGATGCTATCATAAAATTCCTTGCCCTTATGTATCGCATATAATTTGTCTGCCTTTTCTCTATCTACCTTCACTACCTTTAATCCAGCGAGCCGGATTCCCCTCCTCTCAAACCTGCTGAGGATCTCACCGACCAGGCCCTTTGAAACTGCCCAAGGTTTTATAATGATTAGAGTTCTCATTTTTCCTTCTTTATCGTCTTCTTTTTAGCCTTTTTCTTTGGCACTTCCTTGCCCTTCTTAACTCCTTTCTTCTTTTTAATCTCCTTTTCCCTCTTTTCTACCTTCTCTTCCTTTACCTTCTTAACCTCTTCCTTCTTTTTAATCTCCTTTTCCCTCTTTTCTACCTTCTCTTCCTTTACCTTCTTAACCTCTTTCTTTTCCCCCTTTACTTTTTTTATCTTAGCCGCTATAGCCTTTAGCCTCATGACCTTCTCTGACCTGTAGGCTTCTGTCCATTTTACCTTTCTTGCCTTTCTTCCGAGCTTTAGAAGATTCTTCTCGCATTTGCTGGAGCAAAAATAAAATATCCTCCCCTTATTTGTTACAAAAATTGTCTCTGTCCCGGATTCTATGTCCTCGCCACAAAAGCTGCATTCCATCTTTATCTGGTCAATGGCCTCGCTTCTCTTTCTGCCTCTCTCAGATCAATTATATCGTTTTCCTGAACTGGGGATCGTATATTCCTTCTTATCACTCTGCCCTTATTCTCCCCCTCCAGGATTTTGCACATTACCTGTATCACCTCTCCGTAAATACCGGTTCTTCCTATAATCTTAACAACCTGCGCGGAGACCATTCTATTTCTTTATTTCCTTTACCTTTTCCACTACCTCGGCAACGAGTTCCTTTACCTTTCCTTCCTCAACGATGCAACCAGCGGCAGAAGGAACGTGAATGCCAACTGCCTCACCTATCTCTGCCTTGGGTAGAAATAGGTAGGGTATCTTTTTCTCTTCACATATCATTGGGAGGTGCATAACGATCTCAGGGGGATTTACATCACTGCCAATAAAAACAAGTTTTGCAATACCTCTTTCGACCGCCTTTGTAACCTCATTGGTACCCTTTCTAATCTTCCCTGTGTCCCTGGCAGTCTCAAGGGCCTCTAAAGCCATATCAGCAATTTTCTTGGGTACTTCAAATTTCACATAAGCCATTTTAATACCTCCAAATTCATAACAGATGAACTTTCATCGGCTCAATTCGAGATTTAAGATATAAGATTTGGACTTAATAAATAAATTTTTGTGTTACATTATATTATTCATTTTTATATCTCAATTTCCATTTTTAATACTATACTTAAACTACCTCTATCCGCTCCTGAATAAAAAGGTAAATAGTAAAATGCAGTAATAGACTAAAACAGAGATAAACGGTGTTTCCTGAGAGTTGATTCTTGGCGTTGTTTTAATACATTCCTGGATTATTACCTTATCTACTCTCATTTTTCAAAGTGGCAAAAAGTAGCAAACCCCGAGCGGGTTCACTCGCATATGTGCCGAGAAAAAGGGCAAAAAAAGAAACCCCTAGAATACACTCTTGGGTTGATTCCGGGGAGGTAAACCTCTTGGGGTTTACCGGCTATAAGGCCGGTATGACAAATGTGTTGGCAGTAGACAATAGGAAGAATAGTCCAACAGCAGGGATGGAGGTCTTTATCCCTGTAACAATAATTGAAACCCCGCCAATGGTGGCTGTCGCCTTGAGAGCATATAAAAAGGGCTACTCTGGTAAAGAAACCATCACTGAGGTTTGGGCCAAGGAGCTCTCTGATGATCTAAAAAAAAGGGTAAAGGTACCTAAAAATAGAAATCCTGATAAAGGATTAAAGGAAATTGAGAAGAATATGGAGAATATTTCGGATATACGCGTAATCATGCATACACAGCCAAGGCTTACTGCAATGCCAAAGAAGATACCTGATCTGATAGAGATTGCAATTGGTGGCGATTTACCTGAGAAATTTGAATTTGCCAAGAACCTTCTGGGAAAGGAGGTAAATGTAGATAATGTATTTAGTGAAAACAGATTCGTTGATGTTATAGCAGTCACAAAGGGGAAGGGCTTTCAGGGACCAGTTAAGAGATACGGGATAAAGATTCAGTCTAGGAAGGCGGGAAAGGGCAGAAGACACATCGGTACCGGGGGCGCATGGAAACCGGCCAGAAAGCTTTGGAGAGAACCATTGCCCGGTCAGATGGGGTACCACACCCGTACTGAATACAACAAGACAATACTGCAGGTTGGTAAAGAGGGCTCAAAGGTAACACCCAAGGGTGATTTTCTGCGCTATGGTCCAGTAAATGGGGATTATATTATTTTAAGTGGCTCCGTTCCCGGACCGACTAAAAGGTTGATAAGATTAAGCTATCCAAGACGCCCCCAAGGGGAGATAAATTTCGAGATAACTCATATAAATCTGGCATCAAAGCAAGGGGTTTGAGATGGTAAATGTCTATTCATTAAATGGCAAGAGTAAAGGAAAGATTAAATTACCAGATATGTTCCGGACAGAATATCGTCCGGACCTCATTCAGAGGGCTGTGATCGCAATTCAGGCAAACAGGAGAAAACCTTACGCAAGCTATGAATTAGCCGGTCAACAGACAACAGCAGAATACTTTGGTAGGAGAAGGGGCGGTTATAGACAGACAATAAACAGGGGGATGACGAGATTGCCGAGGGAAAAACCAGGAGGTGGCGGCCTTGGTAAGGTTAGGATAGTGCCCCAATCCATGGGGGGTAGGAGAGCCCATCCGCCGAAGGGCAGGGACTGGTCAAAAAAGATTAACAGAAAGGAATACGCCTTTGCATTAAACTCTGCAATTGCTGCGACGAGCAACAATGATTTGATAGGCCTGAGAGGCCATCTCATTGATAAGGTACCGGAAATCCCACTAATAATTGAGGATAAATTTGAGAAGCTGAATAAAACAGGGGATGTAGTTAAAATCTTGAAGGCATTGGGTTTAGATGACGACCTAGAGAGGGCTAAGGAAAAGAAGACTAGAGCTGGAAGGGGCAAAACAAGGGGTAGAAGATATAAAAGGAAAAAGAGCGTATTAATCATTATAAATGAAGACTCTGGAATCAAATCCGGAGCTAGGAACATTCCTGGCATTGATATAGCAAAACTGGACGAATTGAATGTTGAATTACTAGCCCCTGGAACACACACAGGAAGATTAACTTTATGGACAGAATCTGCTATAGAGAATCTTGATAAAATCGGAAATGGATCAATACAAAATCCTTCTCTATCCATTAATGGGTGAGAAAGCGACAATACTTCGGGAGAAAGAAAATAAGTTGACGTTCATAGTTAACAAAGATGCCACCCGGGATGATGTCAAAAAGGCAGTAGAATCTCTCTATGAGGTTAAGGTTTTAAAAACAAATATTATGGTAACGACAAAGGGAAAGAAAAAAGCTCATGTTAGATTAGATCCAAAGTATTCGGCGGAGGAGATCGCATCTCACTTCGGAGTCTTATAAAAATGGGAAAAAGACTTATAACACAGAGAAGGGGGCGTGGAGGTCCTAGGTATAGAGCACCATCTCACAGATTTAAATCCAATGGCAAATATCCCCCCAACAAAGGGGCATACGGGGATAAGATAGGCGGCCAGGTTATAGACGTAATTCACGATCCGGGACGAACGGCACCAATAGCCAAGGTTCTTTTGGAAAATTTTGAGGAGATAGCAATTATAGCATTTGATGGAGTAATGGTCGGACAGTGGATCGAGATCGGAGAAAACGCTACCCCTGTAGAGGGGAATATACTTCCAATAGGTAAAATGGAGGAGGGAACCCTGATATATAATCTTGAAATAAATCCAGGGGATGGGGGTAAGTTGGTTAGATCCTCTGGCACTTCGGGATATATTGTATCCCATGAGAGGAATCTGGGAATTACCTATGTAAGGTTTCCTTCAAAGAAAACAGTAGCAATAAACAGTAAATCTAGGGCTACTATAGGTAAGGTTTCTGGTGGTGGCAGAAAAGAAAAGCCAATGGCACGCGCCGGCCAGGCCTATTATGCTCACAAGGCGAGGAATAAGCTTTACCCCCGGGTTTGTGGAAATGCGATGAATGCTGTTGATCATCCCCATGGCGGAGGAAGGAACCCTCATAGTAGAAGGCCTGTTCCACGTGACGCACCCCCGGGTGCAAAGGTCGGTCATATTGCACCCAAGAGAACGGGTAGAAAGAAAAGAGGTTAGATAAAATGGCAAAGAGGGAATTCAAATATAGGGGTTACACCATTGAGGAATTAAAGGGTATGTCTATGGACAAACTGGTAGAAATAATGCCCTCCAGGACAAGAAGGGCCTTACTCAGGGGTTTCACGGATCAACAAAAAAAATTGATTTTACGCATGAGAGATGCTCAGAGCTCCATCAATGAGGGTAAAAAACCAAAGCCAATACGTACACATTGCAGGGATATGCCCATACTCCCTGAGATGGTAGGCCTGGAATTTGAGATATACAATGGAAAGGAATTTAACAGGATAGAGATAAAACCCGGGATGATCGGTCAATACCTCGGCGAATTTGCCATGGGCAGAAAGCCTGTAAAACATAGAGCACCGGGAGTTGGTGCAACAAGATCATCATTATTTGTACCAATCAGATAGAACTAAGATGGAATTGCACTATTCAACTAAACCAAAAGATGAGGGCAAGGCAGTAAAGGGTATGGGCAGAGATCTAAACATATCCCCTAAGCATGCAGTAGTGATATGTGATAAACTAAGGGGCATGAAATTAACAGATGCAATAAACCTCTTGGAGGCAGTAATTGCTCTCGAGAAGACGATAGTATTCAGAAAATTTAAAAAAGGAATCGGTCACAGAAGGGGTTTGGGCAAAGAGAATATTGGCAAGTATCCAAAGAAGGCAGCAGGTGAGATATTAAATATATTGAGAAACCTGGAGACAAACGCGGATTACAAGGGATTGGACATAGAGAGATTGAAAATAACTCATATACAGGCATTGAAGGGAATTGCCAGACGCAGAAGAAAACCAAGAGGGAGATGGGCTGTCTGGAGAACCCAATTGGTTAACGTTCAGGCTATTGTAGAGGAGTCTATCAAATCTTAAAATGGCAATGGAGAAACATTTTATCGAGGAGGGAAAAATCAGGTCGGAGATAGAGAATTTCCTTAGAAACGAGTTAAGCAGTACTGGTTACTCTGGGATAGATATACAGAAGACACCCCTGGCAACGAGGATTGTGCTGTTCGTGGAAAAACCTCCCTTAGTTATTGGAAAGAAAGGTAAACGCATAAACAAGTTAACTAAGTTCCTCAAGGACAAATATGGAATCGATAATCCCGCCATTGACGTTCAGAAGGTCGAGAATCCAACCCTTGATCCAAATATTGTAGCGAGGAGAGTTGCACTTGCCCTTGAAAGGGGAATGAACCGAAGACGTATTGTATATAAAGCATTAAGGGCTGTAATGGGCTCTGGTGCAAGAGGCGTTGAGATAATCCTATCTGGAAAGATCATTGGGAAGGGGGGCAGATCCAGAACAGAAAAATACTCTGAGGGTTATACGAAAAAGGCCGGGGATTCATTGAAACTTGTAGATGTAGGTTCAACCCAGGCCTATTTAAAGGCAGGGATCGTAGGCGTTACTGTGAGGATAGTTCCTCCAGATGTCGTTTTTCCCGATCAGATAGAGGTTATTCCTAGGGAGGCTGAAAAAGAGGAAGCTGAAGAGGAAAAGACAGAAGAGCCAAAAGAGAAGCCAAAGAAAGAAAAGAAAAAGAAGAAGACCAAAGAAGAGCCAAAAGAGAAGCCAAAGAAAGAAAAGAAAAAGAAGAAGACCAAAGAAGAGGCCAAAGAGAAGCCAAAGAAAAAAACAGGAGAGAAAAAAGCAAAAAATTCAGGCTCAAAGAAGAAAAAGAAAAATTAGAAGACAAGAAGGTAGGGATTAATATACACTAATCTCATATTATATATCATCAGAACAAATAATGGCAATATTGCGCGCTAATGAACTACGGGAGATGAACGCCGATGAATTGGATGAACACCTCTTCGAATTACAAAAAGATTTAATGAAGACCAAGGGGATTCTGGCATCCGGCGGGATCCCAGAGGATGTTGGGAAGATTAAAGATATAAGGCATACGATTGCCAGGATTTTAACGATTAAAAAAGAAAAGGAGTTAAAAAAGAAAGAGAAATGATTTGTCCAAGGTGTGGACTTCCTGAGGAGTTATGCGTCTGTGACGAGATGACGAAGGAAGGTCAACGGATAAGAGTACGCAGTGACAAAAGACGTTATGGAAAGGTGGTGACTATCGTTGACGGGTTTAAGGATGTTGATATAGATAAGATTGCAAAGGAATTGAAGAAAAAATTGGCATGTGGTGGTACTTCAAAGAACGACAAGATTGAACTACAAGGAGACCATCTTAATAAGGTGAGAGATATCCTAACCGAAATGGGTTTCTCTGAAAATATGATCGATACAGTATAGAAATCCTTTCAACCCCTTTCTAAAAAATCATAGGATAGGAAATGATCACCCCTTACAACATCTTACGTCACGAGTTGACAGGCTTAAGTGTCAGGGTAGTTAATGCCACCCATAAGGGTTATAAATGTGAAGGCAAGATAGTTGCCGAAACCAGAAATACTATAGATGTCGAACAAAAAGGAAGTGTAAAGACATTACCAAAGGATTGCATCGTCCTCGAGTTAGATCTCCCAGATAAATACGTAGTGAGAGTTGACGGAAAACTCTTGGTTTCAAGGCCTGAAGATCGGATAAGAAAGAAATACAGGATTAAATTTGTGTAGTAGGAAAATGGCGAAAAAATCAACAAAGAAAGAGAAAGGAAAGGAAACAGTTTGCAATGATGTTAACTGTCCGATACATGGTACTCTGCCTACCAGAGGAATAGTCCTGGAGGGAGTCGTAACATCCGATAAGATGAATAGCACTGTTATCGTACAGAGAAATTACCTGATAAAATCAAAGAAATACAACCGATACAAATCTTCAAAATCAAGGATACCCGCCCATAATCCACCATGCATAAATGCAAAGATTGGCGATGATGTTCGCATCATGGAATGTCGGAAGTTAAGCAAGACCGTTAGCTTCGTAGTTACAGAAAAATTATAGATTTGAAATCAAAGATCTGAAAATGGCAGTTACCAACAAAGTTGGTAACTACTTTTCAAATCAAAGATCTGAAAATGGCAAAACCACTTGGTGTAATGAAGAATCTGCCTTTGGGAAAGGCTGTACCAGCGAAGATAACGAGAGCGTTGCCCGTTGGTGCACGACTAAATTGCGCAGATAATACCGGGGCAAAGGAATTAGAGATAATAGCTGTTAAGGGCTATAAGGGGGTAAAGAGGAGATTTCCAAAAGCCGGTGTTGGTGATCTGGTGGTAGCCTCTGTAAAGAAGGGGCGTGTAGATATGAGAAGTCAGGTGGTTTTGGCTGTCATAGTCAGACAGAAAAAGGCATATACCCGCTTTAATGGATCAAAGATAAAATTTGAGGATAATGCAGCGGTCATCGTCGGTGATGATGGACTTCCAAAGGGGACGGAGATAAAAACCAGTATAGCGCGAGAGGCTGCAGAACGATGGAATAAAATAGGGTCTATAGCCGGCATTGTAGTTTAACTAAAAATGAAACAACCGAGTTCACAAAAACCAGGAAAGCAGAGAAAATGGAGACAAAATGCCCCTCTTCATCGTAGAAGAAAGATGATGGGTTCAACCCTCAGCAAGGAACTGCGGGAGAAATATAACCGTAGAAATCTATCTGTCCGTAAAGGGGACAAGATAAAGATCATGCGTAGCAAGTTCAAGGGAGATATAGGGGAGGTTACCCGGGTGGATCTAAAAAGTTACAAGATTTATATAGAGGGAATAACAATCAAGAAGTCTGACGGTACTGACGTTGAAAGAGCCATTGATCCATCAAATGTCATGATAACAGACCTATACATGGAGGATAAAAAAAGAAGGGGGGTCTTGGAGAGAAAGATAACGTAAAATGCACACGAAAAGAATCGCAGCGGATTATGGAAAAAAACCGAAATGGGTAGTTACACCTGGAGGACCGCATCGTAAAGAAGAGAGCATACCCATCCTTCTAATTGTAAGGGACATATTGAAATACGCCGATAATTCACGGGAGGCGAGAAGGATAATAAATGAGGGTCTGATTGTGGTTGATAAAAAGCCAAGAAAGGATCTTAAATACGGCGTAGGTTTAATGGACGTTGTTGAGATACTCAAAACAAAGGAATATTTCAGAGTTCTTCCAGGCAAAAAAAGATATACCCTAAAAAAGATCGAGAAAAAAGAATCTGACATTAAACCATGCAAGATTATCGGTAAAACGTTGATTAAAAAAGGGCTTGTACAGTTGAATCTACATGATGGCAGCAATATCCTGGTTGATGATAACAAATATAAACCAAGAGATACTGTGATACTTAAATTACCTGAGAGAAAGATAAACGATTGGATCAAATTCGACAAAGGTAATGTTGCAATGATTGTCAGGGGAAGGCACAGTGGCGAGACGGGCAAGATCGATGAGATATTCCCTGGAAGCGCGATTCACAAATCCCTTACTACCATGGGGGATTTACAAACATTGACAGAGTATATCTTCGTCATAGGGAAGGATAAACCCCTGATAGCGGTACAGGATGGAAGATAAAAAAGACAAAAACCCAATGCAGGTTCCCAGGATAGAGAAGGTTGTTGTAAATATGGCAGTGGGAGAATCTGGGGAGAAATTAGTAAAGGCAGAGAAATTGCTAGGGCTATTGACAGGGAGAAAACCGATCAGAACGATATCAAAGCACAAGATTCCTTCGTGGGGTTTAAAGAAAAGAGATCCAATAGGCTGCAAGGTAACCCTCCGCGGGAAGGGGGCTGAGGAATTCCTAAAGCGGGGGTTTTCTGCAAAGGACAACCAGATAAGCGCATCGAATTTTGACAAGTATGGAAATTTTTCCTTTGGTATTCACGAGTATATAGACATCCCCGGAATAAAATATGATCCCGACATCGGTATATTTGGCATGGACATCGCAGTAACGATGGAAAGGCCCGGTTACAGGATAAAGAGAAGAAGACTGAAAAAGAGAAAAATACCCGCCAGAAATCTAATAACAAAGGAGGAATCCATTGAATTTATAAAGAAGAAATTCGGTATAACTATCTCATCCTAGATCTAGAATGGCAAAGAAGAACAAAAAATTTGATGCAAGAAGTCTGACATGTTTGGTGTGTGGGTCTAACAGGGGTATAATCCACAAGTATGGATTAAATATCTGCAGGAGGTGCTTCAGAGAGGATGCTCTGAGCATTGGTTTCACGAAATACAGTTAAAAATGGAGATGAAATTATTCGGGTTATGGGGCTTTAAGGACGTGGATGTCAAAAATGAAGGTTTGAAGAGGTATATATCTCTCGAACCGGTTTATATTCCACACAGCTCTGGACGACTTGCTGGAAAGCAATTCAGAAAGAGCAAGATGAACATAGTTGAGAGATTGGCAAATAAGATAATGCGCTCCGGTCAGGGAACAAAGAAGGTTGCAGGTCGCTATATACGCGGAGGGGGTAACACAGGAAAAAAGCAGACTGCGATCAAAATTGTTAAAAATGCATTCAAGATCATTGAAAAGAGGACAAAGAAGAATCCGATCCAGGTTTTTGTTGATGCCCTGATCAATGCCGGACCGAGAGAGGAAACCACGACAATAATTTATGGTGGAATTCGCTATCATCAGGCTGTTGATGTTTCTTCGCAGAGAAGGGTTGACTTCGCTCTCAAATATATCGCTCTTGGAGCATTTGCAACGGCATTCAATTCAAAAAAACCAATTGAGGAATGTTTGGCAGATGAGATTATATGGGCTTCAAGTTCTGATACAAAGAGTTATACGATTCAGAGGAAGGACGAAACGGAGCGTATAGCTCAGTCTTCCAGATAATCTAAAATTCTAATATTCGTTAAATTTGAAGGTATTCAAAAATGGGTCGCTATGAACAGATGATGAAGAAAATAAGGAATCTGGTCGATAAACCCGAGAGGATCAAGAATCTGGGCATTGTTGCCCATATAGACCACGGAAAGACCACGCTGAGTGACAATCTTTTGTGTAATGCGGGAATGATCTCCAAGGAGATGGCTGGAAAGCAGTTAGCCTTGGATTTCCACGAGGACGAGCGGGTCAGGGGCATAACGATAAATGCCGCGAATGTATCGATGGTTCACGAGTACGATGGTGAGGAATATCTGATAAACATGATAGATACCCCTGGTCACGTTGATTTCGGCGGGGATGTTACGAGAGCCATGAGGGCTGTTGATGGTGTAATTGTGGTTGTCTGCGCTGTCGAGGGCGTCATGCCGCAGACAAAGACCGTCATAAGTCAGGCTTTAAGGGAGAGGGTTAAGCCAACCGTATTTATAAACAAGGTTGATCGCCTAATAAATGAGTTAAAGCTAAAACCGGAGGAGTTACAAGATAGATTCCTCAGGATAATTAACGACATAAATAAGTTGATTAAACAGAGACAACCGAAGGGTGTTGATTGGAGAGTCAATGTAGAGGAAGGAAGTGTAGCTTTTGGTTCAGCCTATCACAACTGGGCGATCTCAGTTCCATGTATGAAGGAAACTGGGATTACCTTCAAGGATATAATTGATTATTGCAATAATGAAAAGCAGAAAGAATTGGCTGATAAGGCACCGGCTCACGAAATTCTGTTAAACATTGCTGTAAAACATCTTCCAAATCCCTTAGAGGCTCAGAAATTCAGGGTTCCACAGATATGGAAAGGTGATTTAGATAGCGATACAGGTAAAGCAATGTTAATCTGCGATTCCAAGGGAAAACTCGGAATGATGATCACCAATATACAGGTTTTTGATAAGAGGGAAGGAGAGGTAGCAACAGGAAGGCTATTTTCCGGTACGTTATCTCAGGGACAGGACGTCTATTTAGTGGGACAGAAATCAACAGAGAGGGTTCAACAGGTGGGAGTTTATATGGGTGCCACTAGAATAAGCGTAGATTCCGTTCCCGCCGGAAACATAGTGGGTATAACTGGGTTAAAGAAGGCTTTCACGGGTGAAACAGTATCAACCGAGGACATACATCCATTTGAGGGCATGATCCATGTCTCAGAGCCAGTTGTAACAATGGCGGTGGAAGCAAAGAACATGAAAGATCTGCCAAAGGTTATAGAGGTTCTCAGGCAGGTAGCGAAGGAGGATCCAACCCTCAGTGTAAAGATTGACGAGGAAACAGGCGAGCATTTACTCTCTGGGATGGGTGAACTCCATCTCGAGGTGATTACGAACAGAATTAGAGACGGAGGCTTGGATATTGAGACATCACCACCAATAGTCGTCTATCGTGAAACCGTAACGGGCAAATTCGGACCAATCGAGGGCAAATCCCCCAATAAACACAACAAGTTTCACATCTCTGTTGAGCCATTAGAAAAAAAAGTATACGATGCAATTGTCTCCGGTGAATTAAAAAGTGGCAGGAGAAAAGACAGGAGCAAGGACATAAGGGCCAGATTGATAGAACTGGGGATGGACAGGGAGGAAGCCAGAAAGGTAATTGACATCCACAGAGGTAATGTAATGGTCGATATGACCCGGGGTATACAACATCTGAATGAGGTAATGGAGTTAATGCTCGATGCCGTTGAGAGTGTCATGGATAACGGGGCACTGGCAAATGAACCCATAACTATGATGAAGGTAAAATTAATGGACGTGGTTCTCCACGAGGATGCGATACACAGGGGGCCGGCACAGATCTATCCTGCCGTAAAGAGGCCGATATATGCATGCATACTAAAATCCAAACCAACCCTCCTTGAGCCAGTTCAGAATATCTGGATAGATGTACCTCAGGACTATATGGGCTCTGTTACCAGGGAATTACAGAGAAGAAGGGGCATAGTCGGGGAGATGAAGCAGAAGGAGGAACTCATGACGATCGACGGTAAAATGCCGGTTGCTGAATCATTTGGCTTTGCTGGTGATATCAGGAGTGTATCGGAGGGTCATGCCCTCTGGTCCACAGAAAATGCCGGATTCGAAAAATTACCTGGAGAATTACAGCATGATATCATAATGAAGGTAAGGGAAAGAAAGGGGCTGAAGAGAGAAATCCCAAAAGCAGAGGAATTCATGGAGTGAGGATATATATCGCTTTTTAAAGTTTTAAATCAAATAGTAAGTACTGTTCTTCTAGTCAAAGGAATAATCAGATAATATAGAAAAAGAGGAGGTATTCAAAATGGCTGAGAAACCACACATAAATTTGGTGTTTATAGGACACGTTGATCATGGGAAATCCACACTGGTTGGCAGGTTACTCTATGAGCTCGGGGAGGTATCCGAGCAGGTAATGAAGAAGTACAGGGAAGAGGCGGAAAAGCTCGGTAAGGGTACATTCGAATATGCCTGGGTGATGGATTCCCTAAAGGACGAGCGTGAGAGGGGTTTAACCATAGATATTGCACACAAAAAATTCCAAACCGATAAGAATTATTTCACAATTATCGATGCTCCTGGACACAGGGACTTCGTTAAGAACATGATTACCGGTACCTCACAGGCGGATGCTGCCGTTTTAGTGGTATCCGTTAAAGCGGGTGTGCAGCCACAGACAAAGGAGCACGCATTCCTGGCAAAGACCATGGGCGTTCCTCAGTTACTTGTGGTTCTGAACAAGATGGATGCGGTCAACTATGATGAAGCAAAGTGCAACAAAGTAAAGGAGGAGGTAACAAAACTTCTTAAGAGTATAGGGTACAAAATCGAAGAGATTCCATTCATACCTACATCTGCATTCGAGGGAGATAACCTGAAAGAGAAAAGCACGAATATGTCATGGTATAAGGGTGAAACACTCCTGACACACCTGAATGGATTAAAGGTGCCAGAGAAACCCACTGACAAACCACTGAGGCTTCCGGTTCAGGATGCATATACGATAACCGGTGTTGGCACAGTCCCAGTTGGAAGGGTCGAAACCGGGGTAATGAAACCTGGAATGAAGGTGATATTCATGCCCTCCGGCGCTATCGGTGAGGTAAAAACAATCGAGATGCATCATGAGACTTTATCTCAGGCAGTTCCTGGTGATAATGTAGGTTTCAATGTAAGGGGCGTCGGTAAACAGGATGTCAAGAGGGGTGATGTTCTTGGTCCTGTAGATAAACCACCGACCGTTGCCGAGGAGTTTACTGCCCAGCTCGTTGTATTACAACATCCGTCTGCGATAACCGTTGGATACACACCGGTACTCCATGTGCATACCACACAGGTCGCTTGTCAATTTATCGAATTGGTAAAGAAGATAGACCCAAAGACTGGTAGCGCATTAGAGGAAAAACCACAGTTCCTGAAGACGGGAGATGTTGCGGTAGTTAAATTAAAACCAACCAAGTTGCTCTGCATAGAACCCGCAAAGGACTTCCCACAACTTGGAAGATTTGCGATCAGAGACATGGGTCAAACAGTGGCTGCGGGAATGGTTATTGACGTAGTACCCAAGAAGGACATTAAGGCAGTACCGAAGAAGAAATAATCTTTTTTCTTCACTTTTTATAATAGAATGGAAAAGGCCAGGATTATACTTATAGGCAAGAAACCAAAGGAATTGGAAGACATATCAAAACAGATAGTTGACATTACAGAGAAGAACAAGGCAAGTTACTCCGGTCCGATTCCCCTGCCAACCAAAAAGCTTAGAGTTACAACGAGAAAGTCACCGGACGGTGAGGGAACTGCAACGTGGGAACGCTGGGAGATGCGTATCCACAAGAGAATCATAGACATAGACGCTGACGAAAGAAGTCTGAGACAGATAATGCGCATCCAGGTACCGGATAGCGTGCATATCGAAATCGAACTAACGAGATGATTCTATTTCCTGGCATATTTTAATTTAACCTCCTTATATAATTTTAACTCGTTTGCTCCCGTAGTGTAGTCCAACCCAACCCTTTTCTTTCGAAAAGAAAAGCGCTATTAAATCCATAAAATTCATTCAATTTGCTCCTGTAGTGTAGTCCGGCCAATCATTCCGGCCTTTCGAGCCGGTGACCCGGGTCCGAATCCCGGCGGGAGCACACCCTTTTCTTTCAAGCTTTTCTTTCAAAAAGAAAACCTCGACGCATCGAGCTTTAAAGACGGGTGAGGTAACTGGCCAGATAGCTACTGATTCTAATCTTAAGAAAAACATCAAAGCAGGAAGTGGGGGAGATTTAGAAAATTAGAGATTAAAGATAACGGCAGGGGAATCATTCATGAACGGTTGAATAATAGTTTTGAGCCCATCTTTGACTCTGAAAAAATAAGTAATAATGATTCAGAAAATCATCATTCCACAGTTCATGGAAAAACAGGAGTAGGAAGACTTACTTTTTTTCACCTTTGCTAATTTTGCAAAATGGCACATAGTGTATAATCGAGAGGGAAGGAATTATGAGTATGAAATTGAGATTGATGCAAGAACTAAATTTCCTTTCCGGTGTAGAGCAGACACCCAACGGAACAATCAATTCACTCGTTAAAAAGGTATTATGGGATTTAGTACCTCCATCAATGAAGTGTTAAACTCCCGTATTTCAGGATTTCCCTTATACTCTTGCTTCCATTTAGACAGCATTGATGGATGAATACTATGTTCCCAGTATGCCTGTGCTGAACTTTTTCCGTTCTCCAGTTCGCGGATAACAGATATCTTGAACTCTCTGGTAAATCTCCTTTTTTTCATTTTCACACCATAAATTCACATGGGAAGTTTCTTAACTACCTGTCCGATTTTAGGGATGTAATACACCTTTTATTAATATTATCGGTTATGTTATAATCTACAAAAAAATATAATCTACAAAATGAAAAAAACAAAGACACTCCTCACGGTTGCAGCAATTTTATTGCTTATAGCGGTAACGGCCTTAGTATCCGTGTATATTGGAATGCATATCGGGGAGACAAAGGATACGAGTAGTGCAGGTGGAGGTAGTACTGTTGAAGAACCCAATACGTGGATTTTCAAGGACAGACTTACTTCAAAGGATGACTCCAACACACACAAAATTGATTTAAGGGACAAGCCACTTGGAGGCGTGTTAACTATTGAATACTCCACAGGTCGTTACACACTTATGTTAACAGACAGTGATGAAATGCCCCTCTTTACCCAGGATATAGGGGTGGGATATAGTAGTGGTGCAAACATCAAGAATATTATATTGGATGGAGAAGAAATTTATTATCTGATCGTGAAACCATACTGTAATAGCTATAATGAGGGTAAGCAATATGTTTTAAGCGTCAAATTTATCCCCCATTCCCCTCACAATTCTGCTGATGCTGCTATTCCTGTTGCGGTACCAGGGAAAGTTGAGGGTATGGTGGTATCAGGAAAGGATGTGAACTGGTTTAAGATAGGCACTCTAAACTCAAGTGGACTTCTGGTTGTTGATTCTTTTATTGATGGGGACCTGCGCAATCTCAAAACCCGGTTGCTGGACGATAAAACAAAAGTCATCCAGGAAAAAAAGGGGGAGCGGCAAGGTAAGGCAATTTCTATGAAGGCTCCGGTAGATGAAGGAAATATTTACTATGTAGTAGTAGAGCAGACTAAAAAAGAGTCGGTATCTTCCATCTCATTCACTACAGACATTGAATTAATCCCCGAGTCCCAAAACAGCAATCCAGATAATGCAATTTCCATCGGCATGCCGGCAACAGTCAGGGGGAGGATAATTTCAACAGAGGATGTCAACTGGTATAAACTGGACCTGAGAGATTACTCTAACGGGGATATGATTATAAACCTTGCCGTGCCTGATGAGATGTCCGGAAGTGGATATTTGACAATAGAACTGCTGGAAGAGAACCAAATCAATGTTGTTGGACGTGCCTCTGCAAAACCAAAGGAGCCAATCGCCTTTAAAAGAGGTATGAAAAAATGGAGAGGAATGTTCTATCCAGAGAAAGGACTTGAAGGTGGAAAGATATATTACATAAAAATATACTCGAATAAGTTGTATAATCCCTCTGAAGAGTATGTGTTTGAGATTAATCCGGGGACAATGGTGCCTCAATCAGTTGCAAATGAAGAACCGAATACATATACTCTAGCAAGCAGTACGGCAGATACTGCGATTAGTGTTAATTTGCCAGCTCGCATAAAAGGTAAGATTCTGTCAGAGGATGATACCTATTGGTTCAAAACCAATCTGGTTGGCTATTCCGCCGGAGGGGTACTGATTGTAACCCTTACAATGCCTGCAAAAACAGAACCCAGCTGTGAGTTTGTCTGCAGGCAGCCCGTATGTTTCAATCCGCCCAGTAAACCCAAAAACTGCTACCACTATCAGTTTGAGGTATTTGAAAGCGATAAAGAAACAGAGATCATGAGTGGGAGCGTAGCACCAAAGGATGAAACAACGTTTAGGAGTATCCTTAAAGAAGGAGGCTATTATTATTTCAAGATATCTGCCCCACATGGAAGGTATAACACTAAGGAGTCATACATGATAAATGTGAGATTTTACCCGAATGAATAATACCTGCTGGGCTTGTTGGGGAATTTTTGGAGGAATCAGAATTTGGCAGTGGGATTCCGTGACTCAGTTGGATTCCACAACTAAATGCTGCCACATCTACGAAGGCAAAACGTTAATGACGCATATAATAGAGATCGTTTAAAGAAAGGAATTCCACCAGTCTGAGTGAGCGACCCAGAGGGAGCGAACGGAGACTGGTTGTACGTGACGATTATTAAAAGATAGTGGGATACCAAAAACAACTATAAAAAGAATAGACTCGCCTCACACCTGTTCAGCTCATCCCGATCCTCCATCCACCTGTTTATCCCCCCAATCCATATTATTATGTAAGGATTCGAACTATTCTGGCATAGTTCTGGCGGGAGCACATCCTTTTCTTTCAATGGTTCGATTCCGCACTATTTAAGTAGGAAATCGAATATAATAACTGTCTTTTTTGAATCCTGGAGGCAGGATTGTGAGAAAAGGCTTGCGAGTGCAATTGATTTAGCACTTGTGATATAAATGGAGGTATATATAAATGGCATATGATAAGGGCTATGATAGGAAGATGTATACTATAGTCTGTTCTGACTGTGGTAAAGAAGCTGAAGTTCCTTTCAAACCCAGTGGTGATAGACCTGTTTATTGCAGGGAATGCTATCAGAAACACAAGCCAAAAAGAGATAGATACTGAGAATCCGTTATATACTATTTTCTAATAGAGATAAGGGAGTATCCTATCGATTTTTTTGGATAAGCAGCTGTAATTTTTTTATTTTATTCTTTCTTATATTCTTGCATTGCATCAGTTAAAGTTCTATAAAATTTTTCAGGATTTCTGGGGGTTATTCTTATCTGCTTCCAAAACCCGTTCCTCTTTTCTATAGTTATGTGCCTGGATAAATCAGCCAGATCATTCTTTAAAATTCTAAGCCCAAAACCATACTTCGGGTAATAATATCCCCTTTTTATAACATCCCAAATCACTGGAGGACCACCGATCTCAATTTTCTCTACATTAGCATAAGAAATATCAAAGCAATAAAATGGAAGTATCGACTGTATTCTTACCCTATCATCATATATGCTATATTTCAAAAACAGGCTTTTCCAGTTCCTTTCTTCATGTATTTTTTTCATGTTAAATCGCATTACTTACCAAATAGCTTCTCTGCCGGGCAACCAATTTCTCTTTGCTTACAATATTTACAGGCGAATGGTCCTCTTATAATTGCATTCCCGCCAAAGGAGAGAATAATTAAGATTGCCAGCATTACTGCAACGGGCCATGTAAAATCTCTTACTAAAAGTATGATTCCACCGATAATGGGCAGTATAAAGACCATAAAATCCGGCAATAATTTAGACCAGGAAACCCCCTTTTCAACGAATTTTTTAGGGTCACCCTTTTTGAAGAAAAAAGAACACAGCTTGCCTTTACCCAACCCACAGATTTTACCATAATAATAACAATTTACACAACTTCCTCTGAGTATTCCGACTTCAATCCAGAGACAGTAAAGCAGGTAGAGGATAGACAATAAGATTCCAAATCCCGCCAGGATACAGGCTCCGATTGCATAGATTGATATTGTAACGAGATTGGATAAACGGGCTATCCATAACGGAAAATTTTCATAACTTTTTGCCTTTTCCATTTTTTCACCCAATAGAGATTAAATTAAATCTGTGGATTTATATATCCTGTAAGGAATCCCTGAGTTGATACTTAAACGAGCAGTGCCATATTATAGTTATGAAGCGACATACAAGCTACAAGACCGCAAGAAGGAAAAGGAAGCACAGACTCAGGATGAAGACTGGTAAGTAGGTGTGAGATAATTCTGGACTTATAGAATCAGCTCGATAAATAGCGGTTATACTGTGACTATCTTTCTTGTGAGCGTCATAACTATATCACATAATTAAATTAATTGGCGGCGGGTGAACTATGATTAAAAAAGAATCTATTGAATATTTTCGTGAAGTCGAAGCAAGAATTTACAGTATGAGTTTTTGGGGCGGTGGGTAATATTTTTTATCCTTCCAGTTCCACCATTTCAGCAGTTCCGGGTTATGTTTCTTGTTGGAGGCATAGTATACAGAGCATCGAAGCACATAAAGCATGCATCGGTCAACCTGCGTATTTTTTTGAGCGCAAAGCTTAGGTAGAGTTCTTCAGAATCCTTGTCTTTCAGATCTTGAACTGAACGAAGACCCAGGCCCCATAAATCCTTAGCTATTTTTCTGCCAACCCCCGGGATCTGTTCCAGCTCTTTCAATACTGATTGTTTCATTGGCTCTGACACACCTCCGAGATTACCTTTTTTTACCAGGGTAGCGGACTCCTGGTCGTCGGCGGGTTTTTGGCTCGCTTCTTGCGAGCTGTGCGATATTTTCGGCTGCATTCCTTAGAACAGAAACGCAGGGTTTCCCCGTCTAGTTTCTTAATATACGGCAGGTTTTCAGCGTCCTTCTTACAGTACGCACACCTCTTACCCCCGGAACCAGAGCCCTTCAGAAAATCCAGAAAACCCATTATACGTTACTATAGGATACAGCAAGTATAAAAGCGGCTCCCGTGCTTAAACTTCTCCGTTCTACTCTTCCCTAGAAAACAGCCCAAATAAAAAAGCGGGTTTTCTACTTCCGGCTACAGTTTACCAGCATCGCCCATAAATTTTACCCTTTTGCTTCCTATATTATTCTATTGCGATGAAAATCTTTCATGTGAACCGGAAGCAGGGTATAGTGAAACTTATGGTGGAGAACCTGGATGACCTGTGGTATCTGAGTTCGGTAGTGCAAACTGGAGATCTCGTTAAGACAAAGACGGAGAGAAGAATCAAGGCCAAAGAGGATATGGCACGGAGCAAGAAAGGTGAGAGGAGGGTCTTCACCCTCGTGGTTAGGGTAGAGAAAGCCGACTTCAAGTCGGATTCGGACACGTTCCGGATAACGGGAACAGTGGAGCAGGGTCCTGAGGATCTTGTAGCGATAGGATCGCATCATACATTCAATGTTGAGAAGGGGACGAAGCTGACGATAGTAAAGGATAGACTATCTCCGATAGATCTGGACAGGCTGAGGGAAGCGGAAAGAGCTTCTTTGAGACCTAAGATCCTGATAGTGGTGGTGGATGAGGGAGAGGCAACCTTCGGTCTGGTAAGGGAGTCGAAGATCCAGTACTACGAGCTATCGAAGTTGATAGGGGGGAAGTACGATATCAAAGGGAGAAATGAGAGAAAACTGGAATTCTACAGGGACACGGCGAAATTCATGTCGGAGATAATTTCGAGGGAGAATCTCTCAGCCGTAATTATCGCAGGTGCAGGCTTCGAGAAGGAGAATTTCCGAAAATTCCTATCAGAGAATTATCCTGAGCTGGCCGAGAAATCTGTTATGGAAAATATCGGCTCTCACGGCAGGAACGGGATAAACGAGGTAATGAAGAGGTCCGGGGTCCAGAAGATTATAGCGGAGATTACCTCTGCCCGGGATGTTCAACTGGTTCATAAACTATTGGAGGAGATAGGAAAGGACTCAGGTTTAGCAGTTTATGGCATGAAGGATATAGAAAATGCCGCAAATTCAGGGGCTATAAAAAAACTCCTTGTATGTGATGATCTCTTCCTTAAGGATAGAGAGAAAATTGAGAATATGATGAAGACGGTAAAATCCACAAAGGGCGAAGTCCACCTGATAAACCACGAGGGGGAGGCAGGTAAACAATTAAGTTCGTTGGGAGGGATTGGAGCAATACTGAGGTTTGCGTTGAATTTCAACTGAAGGGGGTCTTTCAATGGAAAATAAACAATCATCCGATGAGATTCGTAAAGCTGCAGTGAATCTCGACAATGCTATAGAAAAAAAGGACACAGAAAAAATATTGTCTAGTTTCTCCGATGACTGTGAGATTGAGCTTCTTGGTATAAAGCTGAAAGGAAAGGAAGGGGTAAGGAGGTGGATCAACTGGCTGTATAAACATCTGGCAGAGGTTAGATTCTTACCAGTTACCATAATGATTGATGATTTAACGATACCTCTAGCGATATTATACTTCCCATCCTGCCGTTATTCATAGAGTCAATAACTGGAACAGGAACTGGTCTGGCCGTTGGTCTGATCTCCGGA
>DAOVSE010000056.1 GCA_030633595.1 Candidatus Altarchaeota archaeon | reverse complement strand
AGTGAATCTCGACAATGCTATAGAAAAAAAGGACACAGAAAAAATATTGTCTAGTTTCTCCGATGACTGTGAGATTGAGCTTCTTGGTATAAAGCTGAAAGGAAAGGAAGGGGTAATGGGGTGGATCAACTGGCTGTATAAATATCTGGCAGAGGTTAGATTCTTACCAGTTACCATAATGATTGATGGTAATACCTTCTTTGAGGAATTTATTACGAAGGCAAAACTTCATAATGATGTCGAGATTCAATCAAAACAAGCAGAGGTTCCCGTATATGAAAACTATAAGGTCAAAAGTCTACGCCTATATTTCGATAGGTTGGACTTTGCAGATTCGGTTGCAAAGGGACTCATCAGTAAAAGAATTGTTCGACAGTTAATTAAAAAATCGTTAGAGGGATTGACAGAATGAAGGAAAAAAAGAAGAATATCTACCTGCTGGGGCTGGTAAGTTTTATTAACGATACCTCTAGCGATATTATACTTCCCATCCTGCCGTTATTCATAGAGTCAATAACTGGAACAGGAACTGGTCTGGCCGTTGGTCTGATCTCCGGACTTGGCGAGAGTGTTGCCAGCATATTCAAGATGTTTTCTGGCTACTGGTCGGATAAGCTGGGGAAGAGAAAACCATTTGTCTTTTTTGGGTATTTTATTGCTTCGATTGCCAAGTTTCTGTTTGCGTTTTCCACGAGCTGGCTTCATGTTTTAGTCTTAAAGGTTACTGAAAGACTCGGTAAGGGTTTAAGGTCGGCTCCAAGAGATGCTATTCTTGCTGCTTCAACAGAAAAAGGGAAGATGGGAAGGGGTTTCGGTATTCACAGGGCCATGGACAGCGGAGGGGCTGTTTTTGGATCAATACTCGCTGTTGTCTTTTTATGGTATAGTTTCGGCTTCAGGAACATATTTATGATAGCGGGTGCCATATCGTTCATGTCCCTGATCCCTTTGATTTTTGTCAGGGAAAGGTGGAAGAAGAGAAAGACCACCACATTGATGATGGGGCTAAAGGGTCTGTCGAAACAGCTTAAGATATTCATGATAATAGCAACACTGTTTGCATTGGGGAATTTCAGCTACATGTTCTTTATTCTGAAGAGCAAGGCGTATTTTGAGGGAATATTTCCGGCGGATAAGGCTGTGATGGTGTATGTGGTACCTGTGATGCTTTATGTTCTTTACAATATCTTCTATACGCTATTTGCCATACCCTCCGGGATTCTGTCGGATAGGATAGGCAGGAGGTATGTCTTATCTGCAGGTTATGGTTTATTCGGTCTGGTCTGCCTGGGCTTTATCTTCGCAGATTCTTTGCTATTTTTTATAATCCTGTTTATCCTGTTCGGTTTGAATTACGCCATGGTTAATGCCAACGAGAGGGCATTCGTATCCGATCTGGCCGGGAGGGATATCAGAGGAACTGCCCTTGGGACATTCTACATGTTAACCAGTTCAGCGGCCTTACCGGCTGGCCTTATTGCAGGTTTTATCTGGGATATAGATACAACCTACCCATTTATTTACGGGGCCTCAATCTCTTTGGTTGTTGTAATCCTGTTCCTGGTACTTTTCAGATATTGTAGGGATTGATGAAATTTAATAAATCGAATCCATAAATAAATGGGGGTGAAAGAATGGTGAAAGTTAAAGAGGTTGGAGAAATCTACAGATGCGAAATCTGTGGTAATGTGGTTGAAGTAAAAGAAGTTGGTGGTGGCGAGTTGATTTGCTGTGGCCAACCAATGAAATTAGAGAAATAAGGGTAATAGGTGATGATATGGAAAAAAACAGGTTTTATTCTTTACCAGAACTGCCTTATAGCTACAATGATTTAGAGCCACATATATCCAAAGAGCAATTGAAGATACACCACCAGAAGCATCACCAGGCGTATGTTACTGGTGCGAATGCAATTCTCGAGAAGCTCGATAAGGCACGAAAAGACGGCACTGATCTGGATATGAAATCTACTTTAAGGGCGTTGTCATTTAACATAGGGGGGCATCTGTTGCATTCTTTATTCTGGCCCAATTTAGCTCCGACTGGAAAGGGCGGTGGAAAACTCAGAGGAGCTCTGAGAGACACCATAGAAAAGGAATTTGGAAGCATTGAGAGATTTAAAAAGGAATTTGCTCAAGCAGCAGTAAGTGTGGAAGGCTCCGGATGGGCAGTACTATCCTTCTGCAAAAAAACCAACAGACCAATAATAATGCAGATAGAAAAGCACAATACCAATGTTTATCCCATGTTCAAAATTCTAATGGTCTTGGATGTATGGGAGCACGCCTACTATATCGACTATAAAAACGAAAGAGCAAAATTCGTTGATGCATTCTGGAACATCGTTAACTGGGATGGGGTAAACAGAAGGCTTGAGGAATTGTTGAAATAAATAAATTAAAATTGGGGGTGTTTGAAATGGCAAAAAAGAAAAAACCAAAAGGAGAGTTGATGCCACGGGGATATTTAGGTCCCTTGAGCATGATGAGGGAGTTTGACAGGATGTTTGATGATTTTAGAGGTGGGTTTGAGGATATGTTCTGGAGTCCCTTCGGCTTTGAAAGACCTCTTAGGGGGAAGAGAATGCCTATGTTGGAGATGCTAAGAGAGCCCCTGACGGATCTCGCTGATCTGGGAGCTCGATTTGAGCTGACGGCGGAAATACCCGGAATACCAAAGGATAAGATAGATATCCGGGTGTCTGAAGACAGTATAAAGATCAATGCAGAAGTAGAGGAGGAGACGGAGAAAAAAGAAAAGGAATATGTCAGCAGGGAGAGGTCATATAGGGGCTTCCATAGGAGGGTGGATCTTCCCGCAGAGGTGGTCACGGATAAAGTAGATGCCAAGATGACAGATGGAATGCTAAAGATTACATTGCCAAAGAAGGAACCCAAAGAGAAACTCAAGATGCGGAAGCTAAAGGTTAAATGAATTAATGAGGTTGAAAAATGCAAGGGGGGGGGGAATTGTGAGTCCGGATATGAATGAACTTAGGGAAGGAGATAATTACGATGGCCAAACGCATTAAAAGATCGAAAAAGTCCGGTCTTCCACCGGGAACGCTTATCCATATAGGGGAGAAAAAGACCGAAAAGGTAAGAATTACACTTATTGACTATGATGAAGAGCATTTTCAGGAGAAAGAGGTAAAGACGATCGAGGAGTGTTTTCCATTTAAGGATAAACCGACTGTTACCTGGATAAACATAGATGGCATCCATAATATAGAGCCGATAGAGAAAATAGGGAAAAATTTTAACCTACATCCCCTCCTTCTAGAAGATATTATGAGTACAGAACAACGGCCGAAGATAGAGGAATTTGACAATCACCTGTTCATAATTTTAAAGATGCTCTCTTATGACAAAAAAGAGGATGAATTAAAAGCAGAGCAGGTCAGTTTGATCCTTGGTTCAAATTTCGTTATATCTTTCCAAGAGAGTGAGGGGGATGTCTTTGACCCTGCAAGGGAAAGAATCAGAACTGGCAAGGGTCGTATCAGAAAAACGGGATCTGATTATCTTGCTTATACCTTGATGGATGCCATTGTTGACAACTACTTTCTAATTCTGGAAAAGGTTGGGGAAAGGATAGAGGATATAGAAGAAGAGCTGATGGCTGACCCAACAAAAGAGACCCTGCAGGAAATACACAAATTGAAAAGCGATATGATAATCTTACGTAAGTCGGTCTGGCCATTAAGGGAGGTAATCAGCGGCATGGAAAGAGCGGAATCACCACTGATTAATGATTCTACTAGGACATATCTCAGAGATGTATATGACCATACGATACAGGTTATCGACACGATAGAGACCTTCAGGGACATGCTTTCAGGTATGCTCGATATCTATCTTTCAAGCATCAGCAACAGGATGAACGAGGTTATGAAGGTATTAACGATTATCGCCACAATCTTTATCCCTTTGACTTTTATAACCGGTATCTATGGAATGAATTTCGAATATATGCCTGAACTTCACTGGCAGTTGGGATATCCTGCAGTTTGGCTTGTGATGATTGCCGTAGTTGCCTTAATGTTCCTCTATTTCAGAAGAAAAAGGTGGTTATGAACTGTTCTGATTGAAATTATAGTTGCAATGGAAATGTTCAAATTAACATGTATAACATTCTCGAGATAAAAAATCTTTCGGTTGAAATAAATAAGAAAAAGATCCTTCGTAACATCAATATCACTATGTGGGGGGGTCAGAGTTATGTCATGTTCGGTCCGAATGGCAGCGGAAAGACATCACTCCTGATGACGGTAATGGGCATGCCGGGATATCCTGTAAAGAAGGGGAAGATTATCCTTGAGAATAAGGATATAACAAAAAAAACTGTTGACGAGAGGGCAAGACTTGGAATGGGAATCGCGTTTCAGCTTCCACAGGAAATAAAAGGGGTGAAGCTGATTGACATGTTAAAGATATCTGCTGGAAAAAAGCCGAATCAGGAATTAAGTTCTGATGAAAAAAAGCTAATTAAGAAATTCATGCTAGATGAGATGCTTGACAGGGACGTTAACCTCGATTTTTCAGGGGGTGAGAAGAAGAGGGCAGAGGTTCTCCAGTTGCTTTTCATGAAGCCGAAAGTGCTATTATTGGACGAACCCGACAGCGGGGTGGATCTGGAAAGCCTGAAGATGATTGGCGAAGAGATACAAAGATATATTGAGAAAAATAATGCAAGTGCTCTCGTGATAACCCACCAAGGTCATATCCTGGAACATATGGGGGTGGAGAAGGCATGCGTTCTGTTGAAGAATACCATCTATTGCTATAATGAGCCGCAAAAAATTCTTGAGAGCATAAGAAAAAATGGATATAAGGGATGTTTAAGATGCATGAAAAGAAGAATAAAAGAATAAAATCATTTAAAGAATTGCCAGGGGATATTACAAGAACAGCAGAGACAGTTGGAATAGAAGAAACAGAGAAGAGACGCTCAGGCAGTTTCTTGCAGCTAGATGAATCGGCTTTGTTTGCAAGGGTAATTGGCAGGTTCAAGGGGCAGATAGAGATTATGGATACAAAGGATGCTCTTGAAAAATATGATTGGCTGCATAACTATTATTGGAAACTGGTTGACATGGACAAGGACGTATACACAAAAAAGGCAGAAAAGGAATTCATGGGTGGGTATTTCCTGAGGATTCTACCCGGTGAGAAGATACAATTCCCAATCCAATCGTGCATGTATATCTCGAAACAGAGGTGCAAGCAAAACGTGCATAACATAATTATTGCCGAGCCGGGGAGTGAGGCACAGATAATAACGGGATGTGCGGTATCCAGAGATATCAAAGCTGCAGAGCACATAGGGATTAGTGAGTTCTACGTAAAGAAGGGTGCAAGGTTGACATCTACGATGATACATAACTGGAGCATGGAAACAAAGGTAAGACCAAGAAGCGCCGCGCTTGTGGAGGATAACGCATCCTTTATGTCAAATTATGTTATCCTAAATCCCGTTAGGGATCTTCAGATGTCTCCTGTTGCTAAATGCATTGGAAAAAACAGCGTGGTAAGGTTTAGCAGTCTTCTTCATGCAGAAAACAAATCCCTAATGGACGTTGGCAGCAGGGTTGAACTAATTGGGGATGGAAGCAGGGCAGAGGTTATCTCGAGAGCAATTGCGAAGGATAATTCAAAGATCATAGTAAGGGGTGTGATGCAAAGCGAAAATCCGACGGTAAAGGCGCACCTGGAATGCAGTGGTCTCCTTCTGGGAAGTAAATCTACAATCCATGCGATTCCGGAACTGCTCGCAACGGGGGAGGGTATTGACATGTCTCATGAGGCGGCAGTAGGGAAGATTGCAGAGAAGGAAATCCTATATCTGATGTCAAGAGGGCTTACACGTGATGAGGCAACCGCCCTGATAATAAGGGGATTCCTCGACACGAGGATATTGCACCTGCCTTCATCGCTGGATAATATAATAAGGGGTCTGACTGAGAAGGTTGCTGAAGGGCTTTGATACTATTCCAGTGTAGCGTGCCTTCTCTTCATATCTATCTCTTCTGCTTTCAGGTGGGTCATCAATCTCGCTATGATTCCGTCAAAGAATATCATAACAGTATCCTCAAATAAAGTACCTAAGGGAGTTAAAGAAGTGTGAGTGCCCTCAATCTGATGCTTGAGGTGATCCTTTTCTATGTCTATCTTCGTTCTGCCTTCTACCATAATGACATGATCCGCGATCTTGCCCAAGCTGGACCTTGGATAAGATGTAACTGCCAGAATCTTTGAGCCAACACCCTTGGCGGTTCTTGCAGCATTTACAACGGAATGTGTCTCTCCGGAGCCAGAGACTGCTATCAAAAGATCCTTTTCTGTCATGGCGGGTGTAACGCTCTCACCCGTGACATAGACTGTTAAACCCAATTGGACGAGACGCATAGCAAATGCCCTCCCGGCCAGGCCGGAACGACCGGCACCCATCAGGAATATCTTCTCGGAATTTTCTATAGAAGATACCATCCGGTCTATCTGGGAATCATCCAATTTCTTTATGGTTCTATTGACGTGTTCAACTATCTGAATCATGGCGTTTTTAACTGGCATATTAATTATTAAATCTTAGGGAATAAATTAAGATTTATTGATAGAAATTCTATGAATAACATGAAAATGAAAGCTAATTTTTTAATCATCTTGACTCTCGGGATAATATTGATCTCTGGCTGCATTGAGGAAACTCCGGAGGAAACGACAACCACGATAATTACCACCACGACAACTACAACTACAACAACCACTACTACAACAACCACCACAACCACAACGATACCCGTACTCCAAACCAGCGGGGATGTAAGGATTGCAGGATATCAGTTTGAAGCTCCCTATAAACCGGAGAAAAACTTCCTTCACGAGGAGTGGGTCGTTCTAAAGAACACAGGCAACTATACTGTGAACATGACCGGCTGGAGGATAAAGAACAGGAATTACAGGGACAGCTATACATTTCCAGAGTTCTATCTAAAGCCCGGAAGCTCGGTCAAGATCCATACTGGAAAGGGCTGGGATACCGAGGAGGACCTCTATATGAACAAAGGAACCTCCTTCTGGGACAATGATGTGGATATCATAACCGTCTTTGACAGCAACGGAAATATGATCGAGAAGTTGAAGGGATTGGGACGGCTGACGTATTCTCTGGATTAGTTGGGATCATGTTCAACGAGAGATGGAATCTAGAGCCGAAAGAGGAGGTTAAGGGGGAATAACTATATTCTAAACCTATCCTCCTTTCCAGAATAGATCCTTATGCTTTAAATCTTTTTCTACTTTTTCGGGATAGTATATCCAGCCTATCTTTCCTTCCGAGTCAATAGAGATTTTGTTAGAGTAGATAAGGTAATCTATGATAAGGCAGTAGGTTTGATACATTAACCTTTTCGGGAGGTTTTCCCACAATTTCCTTTTCTTGAATTCTCCATCGTGCTCTCTGATAAAATCTTCTACCATCAGGACATTATCTAACCGGGGGAAATGCAGGATATTGTGTTCCTTCTTTAGATCAGTCAGGGTATTCATCTCAATTGACATCTCATTTATCCAAAGTTTACTTTTATGCTTGACTTTGTTATATATAAATATATAACTTTTATTATATAAATCTGAAAAAACCATCAGAAGTCAAGTTCATAGAACCCGATATCAAGAAGGCATATGAAGACCTGAAATCCGGCACCAAGGATGAAAAGATTCTTTACAAATTTCTAAGTAGGGCATTCAAGGATCTTCAGGAAAATGTCTTCTGTGGGATACAGATACCTAAGAGGCAAATACCAGGGGTCTATCTAAAGAGGTATGACATAGATAATCTCTGGAAGTACAACCTACCCAATGCCTGGAGATTACTCTATTCCATACGGGGTAGTGATACCATAGTGGTCTCTATAATCATTGAGTGGATGGACCACAAGAAATATGAGAGGAGATTCGGATACTGATGCGTTATACAGTAGAATATCAAACTCGTTTTATAAGAGCGTGGAATCTAAAGCTGGGAGAAGTCAAGTTTTGTTATTTATATGCTCTGTCTCTATGCAGTATGGTGGTGAATTTAATTTCGTTACCTATGATGTCGAAGAAGGCTCGATATTTACCTATCCGTAGTCTCCAGGTGCGCTTCTCGGTAATGAATTTCACATTGTTGTGAAATCTGGGGTCGATGCCGTAGTCATTCACCTGTACCTGGAACTCCTGTAGTTTTCTTAGAATTCTTTTCCGGAGAACTGGATCCAGTTCGTTCAGTCTTTTGTCGAACCTCTCTGTACGGGTGAATCTAAAAGAGTTCATCTAAGGGCTTTCCCTCCTGCTTTCTAGCCTCATCGATATCCCTTTTTGCCTCTTCTGAGAGTCTCTTATGCTCAACCTGCCGAAGAAGTGCACGAAGAAACTCACCCCGGGAGGTGAAATCTCCCCCCCTCACCGCATTGTCTATCTCCTTGATCTGCTTCTCAGTGGCCTTAAAACTCACGACGTGGGTCATGGTATACTATAGAAAACTAAAGTATAAAAATTAAATCTGGAAATAAAAGCCCTCGCCGGGATCTGAACCCGGGACTTCCTGCTTTCTGTCAGCATCTGTCATCAGAGCCGATACCAAGCAGGCGCTCCACCAGGCTGAGCTACGAGGGCTTTACTGAGCTAGGTT
>DAOVSE010000009.1 GCA_030633595.1 Candidatus Altarchaeota archaeon | reverse complement strand
CGATCTGATCATTTTATCATTTCCGCCGAGCAGGGATATGATCTTCCTTGACGGCAGATACAGGAGATCCAATATGAATAAAAGTATCTTAATTATTACTAAACCGAATGTTGAGGATAAAACTTTAACTATCTTTTTGTTTCTAAATGCTATATATGCAAAGACCAGACCGACAAGTAGCATCACTGTAAGAATAATTGCACCGACGATAGCTACCATTCCAATATCAGCGAGCAACTCCTGAGATAATAGTTCCATCTTTATCATATGATTTCTTCGATTATGTACCTCGCCCTTTTCAATCCCTCCATATCACCACCACCCATGGCTTATTGCCACGGGAAGCCGCGAGAATGTATCTGCATAGTACTCTGCCTCAATTCTCTCTATCTCTTTCAGATCCATTTTGATACATCTCCATAACACAGAATAATTCCTCGAGATCGACATCTGTTTCAACACACCCGTCCCTCAGCAGGAGCACACCCTGGCAGGGGAGTCCTTTATTTGAAAACTCCAATATGCCCCAATTTAACTCGGATGGACACGCAACACCGACGATGGCTTTTGGCCTGACCTCCTTGATCGTCCTCCTTACAAAACCGCTTCCGAGGGCGATATAAACTCCTTTGTATCCCAGTTCTTTCGCCCTTTCTGAGATCTCAAATATCTTGCATTTACCGCATCCTGCGCATTGTGCCCCCCCTACAGAGCTGAATCTTACCGGGCAATTCAGATCCCTCAAACACTGGGGCAAGACAACGATTCTATCCTCGTAAGGCACCTCCGAGAATCTGTTCTTCAGGAGCGTGTTCCTCATCTCAACGTTTACCATATCGATCATTTTATCATTTCCGCCGAGCAGGGATATGATCTTCCTTGACGGCAGATACAGGAGATCCAATATGAATAAAAGTATCTTAATTATTACTAAACCGAATGTTGAGGATAAAAATCTAACTATCTTTTTGTTTCTGAATATTATATATGCAAGAATTAAACCAATAAATAACAATACTGCAAAGATAATTGTGCCTACAATAGCGATCATTCCAATTATAGCAAGCAACTCCTGCGATAATAAATCCTTAGGTAATAGCTCCATCTTTCTATACGATTTTTTCGATTATATTCATTGCCTTTTTAAGGTTTCCCATGTCCACTGCCCCATAACTAATTCTCACACAGCCCCTACCGCATGATCCAAAGGGACTCCCTGGGATTACTCCAACCCCCTTTTTCATGAGTTTATCCGCAAATTTCAGGTCGTCGATTTCTCCAAAGAGGGGAAAGACATAGAAGGCTCCGGAAGGCTTTATAAGAACAGCATTGCTGTTTTTCATTCTCTTCATTGTATAATCTCTTCTTTCTCTGAGTTCTTTGACCATCTCTTCTACATCTCTCCTGGCTTCCTCTGTAAAGGCCGCAACTGCTCCGTGCTGTACAAACGAAACGGCACATGAAACAGTCTGTGATTGAATGAGATTCATCTTGTTAATTATCTCTCTATTCTGAGAAGCTGCATATCCAAGTCGCCAGCCGGTCATTGAGAATTCCTTCGAGAAACCATTAACGGTTATTGTATTTTCATATATACTCCCGGCGCTGAAGTGTCCCCCCTCATATAGAATCTTTTCATATATCTCATCGGAGAGTATGAATGCATTTTTCCTTTCGGCAATATCAACAATCTTTCTAATTATCCTTTCGGGATAAACCGCCCCGGTTGGATTATTCGGGGAATTTATGAAGATAAGTTTTGGATTTGAGTTCTCCAAAACAGAGAAGAAATCTTCATCAGGAATGAAGCCATTCTCTGCCTTTAAAGGGATCCATTTAACGGTTCCATCCGCAAGTTTAACTATTGGCTCATAACTAACCCAGGAGGGATTCGGCACAGCTACGACGTCCCCCTCCTGGATAATACTCATCACCGCTTCATAGATTATCTGCTTTGCGCCAGTGCTTACCAAAATATTCTCTGAATCCAGATCCTGGATATTGTTCTCTTTCTCCAGTTTTTTTGCCACAAGTTCCCTGAGCTCAGGAATCCCCTTTGTTGGCGTATAATGAACCTTTCCTTCGTCTAAAGCTTTCTTTGTTTTCTCCTTTATAATTGATGGCGTGTCAAAATCTGTCCTCCCTATGGTTAGATCTATGACCTTGTTCTTCTTTGCAAGCGTTGAGTATCTAAAGGTTGCAGATTCCCCCATCTCTTTAAGCCTGGATGCGAATTTCATTTTGCGAGCGAGCTTTATAACTTTATTTACTAATTAATATATTTCGGTCGATTTAAATGAATCCTAAACTCGGAATTAAGGGATTGGTTAGAGATCTTATCGAGGTGGGAATAACACTGGCTGTAATCATAATTTTATCGAAAGTGCTTTTAGGGGCGCATATGCTCGTTCCCTTGGTTGCCGTTACATCACAGAGCATGTTGCATACGAGCGATGAGTGGCATAGCTGGCTCATATCCCACAACATCTCAGAGGAGGATATACAGAGATTTCCATTTAGGGGAGGATTTGCAAGAGGGGATATGATCATAACGATAACCCCCAACAACAAGGGGACAATCCACCCATTATTTTCTGATACAAAGATCGGTGATGTTGTAATCTATAAGCGGGATAAACTCCACAAGGGCAATGAACCGCCAATTATCCATAGAGTTGTTGGCATAGTGTGGGTTAAGGACTGGAAGGTTAACTCTACAGAGGGAACCTTGGCTTGCTTAACAGAGGAGGACTTTGAAAATATATATATTCATTATGTGAAAAATTGCGTACAGGGATTTAATTGTCCCTATACTGATTTCCCTGAAATCGGAGATTTCAGATTTTATATCACAAAGGGAGATAACAATCCGAATGCCGATCAGTGTTCATCCTCCAGATACTACGAAGGAGACATCGCTCTGCCAGTTACCGATGCTCAGTTAACCGCGCGCGGCTGGATAGTAATCCCCTACCTTGGATTGCTTAAACTGTATCTCTGGGAGGTTTTGATAACTTTGGCTTTGGTTATAATAGCTCTACACTTCATTAGGGATAAAATCTAATTCTTTATAATCTACAGTACTCATCCCAGATCCTCGCCATCTTGGACAGACATTCTGAGAATTTATCAGTGAGATAAAGTTCGTGTTTTCTCAGATTTTTGTTATAGACCTTCTCTATCATCCCGGCACTCTTTAATCTTTTCAACATGTTGTGGTATCTGCTCTGTGTCAATCCTTTTCTTGAACAGTAGCCTTGCCATTCATCTACCCTGTAAGGAGATTCTGATCTTCCCCACTCCTTTACATGGTTCAGGAATTCCTTGGCGATAGGTACAAGTTCAGGGTCTTTCCAGAATATCTGGATTAAGAGCTCATCCATGTTCTGAGGCGGTTCTTGTGGGAGTCTTATCTTCACATCTCTAGTTTTTAATTTCATATTGTATATTATATGCAATAATAAAGATAAATATGTAAAAGTACGTTATACATACTCTTACTATTGCACATAACGTAAAATAACATATAGAATCAATCCCTAAGAATGCTGTAGATGTCAGAGATGCTGGCATCGGTTCTGATACCAAGGGCTGAGAAGTGTGTTCTTGTAGCTATAAATCCTGATTCATTCAATCTTTCCATTATTTCATTCATTGGAATTGCCGGAATGCCCAATTTTTTGAATATTTTATGTATGTTGTAATATGGGATTTCTACCCTCTGTTCTTCTTCAATCAATTCTACCAATTTGACGGATTCATGCATCGTTCTAAAATTATCATTTATCAGCTGTTTTTTTAGTCTCTCACAAAATCCGGGATCTGCAAAACCTGTGGTCCAGAGTGGGCCAGCCGATCGTAGATCTGCACCACAAGTGCAGGTTGATTTTAATTCATCCAGCTTAGAAAATTCCCTGTTAAGGCATGTAAAGCAGTGTTGGATGTGGTTTATCTCACCCAAAATTTTATTTGCGTCCTTGCGTGATTTTTTGATTTGCAGATAAACCCTGAGGTAATGTCTTGTGCAGTGGGAAAATATGGGTTTTATACTGATGTCATATCTCAGTGCTGATCTCGTCAGATACGCAATTAATATCCTCAAACCCAACTCATTGTAGTAATCGGTTCTTAATGGAGCTGCATCATATTTTCTCTTACAGGCCCTTGGATATGTTCCACAGAGCGCAGAGGTGTCCGTTGCCGTTACTGCTAGAATACCTCCATTCCCTATCGATCTCAGGGCCGAATCTATAAAACGCACAGGTGCTCCAAAAGGGTCTATGTCTATGAAATCAAATCCTTCCTTGGATAAGAGTAAATTTGCATCCAGATTTGTTGCTCTAATATCTACTTTATTAAGCTTCTTGTTTTTCTTTATGAGTTCAAAGGCTTGAGGATTTATGTCATTTACCGTAGTTTTACATTCTGTCTCATTTGCAATTCTGATTCCTCTGGCTCCAGAACCGGCGAGGGCGTCGCAGAAATCTTTTGGTTTTGAAATCTGAGCAATTGCAATGGAGATATCCCTACTGAATTCCATCTGGGGATTGAAGAAAACGATATTCTTCCTGGTTAATTTTTCAACCTCGGGAATTAATAGTTTGGTTTTGCCCTCAGTTATTTTGATGAGATTCATTTAATCAATGTCTTCTTTTTAACATTCGTTTTTCCATCATGATATTATTCAGAATTTTTTCTGGGTCGTCATAGAAGGACCTGACAAATTTTACGAAATACTCCTCCCCGTTAATGTTTTTCGCAATCATGTACTTTATGATCATCTCACGTTTTTTTATCTCATCGATAACGTCCTTTGGGCTTAATCCAGCTATCTCCGCCATCTTGTTTATCGTTACCGCCGGAAATCTTGAAAATTCTGTCTTCTTTGATTTTGCATTATATCCGTAAACCGGGCCCAATTGAATCTGACCCTCCATCATACCACCAACCTCATCAATGTGCGTTATCATCCTCTTGCTTGCTTTGCCTTCGTGAAACCTTGTCAGGACAATGATCAGGTCTAAAACAACCAGCATCTTGGGATCTACGTTCATCGGAGGAGCTGTTAATTTGAGGAGGACATCCCTAGAGCTGTCTCCATGTATGGTTCCCATTCCCGTATGGCCAAGATTCATGGCATTTATCAGATTAAATGCCTCTCTGCCCCTGACCTCGCCAACAATAACCCTGTCCGGTCTTAATCTCAGGCTATTTTCTACCAATTTTTCCATATTCGCGAATTCAGTCGTTGTTGTTCTGACCCAATCCTCACAATAGCCAAGATCCAATTCCATAGTATCTTCAATTGAAACAATTCTCTCGTGTTCCCGTGAGAAGGGAAGTATGGAATTTAACAGAGTTGTTTTGCCGCTACTGGTTCCTCCGGTTATTAGAATATTCCTTGAAGCCAATCCGAACCCATCCACGCAGACCCATATCAGGGCCGCCATATCTGGTGTCATAGTTCCATTGTTTATCAGATCTATGATCGTTGGTGGGTTCTCCAGATATTTCCTTATTGTAATAACGGACTTATCGAAGGATACGGGGGGTAAGGTTAGATTTATTCGAGGTCCATCAGGCAATATAGCATCAATAATCGGTTTTTTACTACTAATTCCACAAAAGATCAATATCTTCTCAATCAATCTGTTTAGACCCTTCTCTGTCCTAAATTCTATATTCGTTTTACACTTTCCTCGTGTTCTGTGATAGATCATTATCGGTATGTTGACGCCATTAATTAGTATCTCCTCAATATGATCATCCCTTATCAACGGGTCTATGATGCCATATCCAGAGATATACGTTATCGCCGCTTTCAAGTCCTCCTCAGATAGCGTTATTCCACCATGTTTAATCTCATCCTGGATGAATTCCTCTGCCCTTTTGTCTCTTTCCTTCCTCTTAAGTCCAGGAAGACGAGCACTATATTTCATCATAAATTTATTCTCCAGGGAGGAGAGTATCCTTTCGTCTTTACTGAATCTTAATTCCCCTACGATGTATCCTCCAAGCATTTTGAAGTATGTTAAAAATATATATTAGGTTAGTTCCCTTAAAAGTATTAGATGATGAGAATTACCCTAGCTGTAACAGGCACCTCAGGTATTATACTCGCTGAAAGACTCTTAGAGAATCTAAATGGCCAGGATACATATCTTATCGTCTCCGATACAGCGAAGAAGATAGCGAGATACGAGGGGATAAACCTGAGTGAACTGAAAAAGCTTGCAAAACACTTCTATACTGAAAATGAACTCGATGCGGATATCGCCAGCTCTTCCAATCCCATTGATGCTATGGTAGTAATTCCGTGTTCGATGAAGACATTATCGGCAATTGCCAATGGTTTCTGTAATAATTTAATAAGTAGGGCTGCAGAAAATATACTAAAGATGGGTAAAAAATTGATTTTAGTTCCTAGGGATACTCCCTTGAGTTTAGCATCAATTGAGAACATGAGGAAAGCAAAAATATCTGGAGCAGTAATATTGCCCCCAAACATGGCATACTACTATAAACCAGAGACATTGGAAGATGTAACAAATTTCTTTGTCGGGAAGGTTTTAGATGTATTAGATCTTGAGCACGATTTATACAAAAAATGGAGTAGAGAATGAGTCTCAGAGAATTTTTGAATGAAATTGAGGCCGTAAAAATTCGAGATAAGGTAGATCCGTATCTGGAAATAGCCAGAATTCTGAATGAAAATGATGGTAAGGTGGTTATCTTTGAAAATGTTGAGAATTCTGAATTTAAGGTTGTAGGTGGGATATGTAGTTCTCGCGATAATTTTGCAAAAGCCTTGGGGGTAAAAAAAGGCGGTCTTCTAAAAACGATCGGTGATGCAATAAAAAAGCCAGAGAAACCAGAAATAGTGAAGAAAGGGGTCTGTCAGGAGGTTATAGCAGAAAATGTAGATCTGTCAAAACTTCCGATCCTAACCTGCACGAGAAAAGATATGGGCCCATATATCACATCCGGTGTTTTTATCGCCTCAGATCCAGGATATGGGCTTAATGTAAGCTTTCATAGAGCATCACCAATTTCAGAGAATACGCTGGTTGCAAGAATCTGCCAGAGGGACCTTTATAGATACATTGAACGGGCCAAGGGCGAATTAGATGTTGCGATCTGTATTGGATTAAACCCATCGGTATTGCTGTCGGCTGCCATTTCAGCAGACATCTCGGTAAACGAGCTGGCAATCGCGAACTCTCTCAAAAGGTTGGAATTGGTTAGATGCAAAACCAATAACCTTCTAATCCCCGCTGATTCTGAGATAGTACTTGAGGGTAAAATAACCAAGGAACGGCATAAAGAGGGGCCATTTCCCGACGTTACAAGGACCTACGACATAACTAGAAATGAACCTGTCATCGAAATCAATTGTATCACTCATAGAAAGAATCCAATATACCAGGCATTATTACCCGCATCCAGGGAACATGAGCTACTGATGGGCATGCCCCGCGAGCCGGTAATCTACAACGCAGTAAATGAGGTCTGCAAATGCAAGGATGTTCTCTTAACCCATGGGGGATGCTCCTGGCTCCATGGGATTGTACAGATAGAGAAGAGGAATTCCAAAGATGGGAAATCGGCGATTGAGGCCGCTCTCAAGGCCCACAGAAGTATGAAGCACGTAATCATAGTAGATGATGATATAGACATACACAATCCGGGGGAGGTGGAGTGGGCAATAGCAACGAGATTCCAGGCAGGGGATAATCTGGTAACGAAGAGGGAGAAGGGCAGCTCCTTGGATCCTTCTGCTGATAAGGATAGGACTACCTACAAACTGGGCTTGGATGCCACAATTCCTTCTAACAAACCAAGAAATAAATTTAAAAAGATATTCTTGGGGGAATAGATGGAACTAATCAAGGAAGAGAGACTAATGCTCAAGGGCAAAGAGGGAGAAGGAGTACAAAAGGCTATGGAGATCCTCATAGCTTTAGCAGAGATCTATGGGGCTGAGCGAATGATTAAAATAAAGAGCGCCCAGCTAGCAGGTGTTAGCTATAAAAATTTAGGTGATGCGGGTCTGGAATTTCTGAGTGAATGGGCGGAAAAGGGGGCCAGGGTAAAGGTCCCTACAACTCTGAATCCTGCTGGAATGGACTTGGAGAACTGGGAAAAACTGGGAATTCCACGGGAGTTTGCAGAAAAACAGCTGATGGTTGTGAAGGTCTATGAAAAAATGGGGGTAAAGCCAACATGTACCTGTACTCCCTATCTCGTGGGCAATCTTCCTGGCTTTGGAGACCATATCGCATGGAGTGAGTCCTCTGCTGTTTGTTATGCAAACTCGGTTATAGGGGCAAGGACGAACAGGGAGGGAGGACCCTCAGCTCTTGCTGCCGCAATAACCGGGAGAACCCCTCTTTATGGATATCATCTAGATGAAAACAGAAAAGGGAAATTTCTTATTGAGGTGGAATGTAAACTTGGCAAAATTTCGGATTTTGGTGCTTTAGGCTATTTAGTCGGCAAAAAAATCGGGAATTCCGTTCCGTATTTCGAGGGAATAGAAAAAGCAGACTCGGATCAATTAAAGGCATTAGGAGCTGCAATGGCCGCCTCTGGAGCCGTGGCACTTTTTCATATACCTGGAATCACCCCGGAGGCAAAATTGCATAATATGGTATCGGAAAGTGCAAAAACAATAGTTATCGATAGCCTGGAGGAAGCCTATAAGGAGTTGAATTCGCAGGCAAAGGAAATTGATTTTGTTGCCATCGGCTGTCCTCATGCCTCTCTTGCCGAAATCGAACAAGTCTCTGATTTATTGAAAGGAAAAAAAGTAAAAGCAAGTTTATGGGTAACAACCTCTTCTGAGGTAAGGGAATCTGCCAAGAGAAAGGGCCTTCTTGCTGAGATCGAAAAAAGTGGTGCCGAGATTGTTGCTGATACCTGCATGATTGTAGCCCCGATAAAGGATCTGGGTTTTAAGAATATGGCAACAAACGCTGGAAAGGCAGCATTCTATGCCCCCGCCCACTGTGGTGTCAGTGTACGGTTTGGTTCCCTGGATAAGTGCATAGAAGCAGCATTAACGGGGAGATGGTAAAATGCAACTCAAAGGAAGAGTTATCCGGGCTGGAAAAGCAAATGGAAAGGCATTAGTTTCTAAAGAGCCTATTTCTTTCTTCGGATGCATTGACCCGGACTCTGGAATAGTCACAGAGAGAGGCCATGAACTGGAAGGGGAAAGTATAAAGGATAAAATTCTTATATTTCCGTATGGTAAGGGCTCCACAGTTGGCTCTTATGCACTCTACAGATTGAAGAAAAATAGTGCCGCACCTGGGGCCATAATAAACGAGGAATGCGAACCAATCGTTGCTGTTGGAGCTATAATCTCCGATATACCATGCATTGATAGGATCGATATTAAAAAGATAAAAACCGGGGATGAAATAGAGATAGATGGTAATATGGTTAGAATAATATAAACTAATAGGGATGATGCCAGAACTGATAATACTAAAGCTCGGTGGCTCTGTAATCACAAAGAAAAGCGAGGAAAAGGCAGAGGTAAATGAAGAAAACCTGAAGAGATTGGTCAGAGAGATAGCGGAGGCCAGAAGAGAGAACAACTTTAGATTAATGGTAGTTCACGGTGCCGGCCCCTTCGGTCATGTCCCTGCCAAGAAATACGGGTTGGATAGGGGCTTAAGGGATGACACCCAATTAGAGGGTTTCTCTGCAACGCACCAATCCATGGAGAGATTGAATTTTTCAGTCGTTGATTTTTTGAGAAAAGAGGGAATAAATGCGATCGCATATCAGCCATCAACTCTGGGAATCTTAAAGGATAAGGGGCTGATTTATTTTCCAACCGAGGTTTTGGAAAAATTGCTGGACATGAATATGGTTCCTGTTGCATATGGTGATGTTTTAGTCGATGAAAAAACCGGGATCAATATCCTATCTGGTGATCATCTGGTGCCGTATCTTGCAAGAAAATTAAAAGCGGACAGGGTTGTGATAGCAACGGATGTTCATGGGATCTTTAACCTGGACCCCAAGAAATACAAGGATGCGGAACTCATAAAAGAAATAACGTCAGAGAATGTTAAATTAATCCGTGAAATCGGAACATCCAAGAGAACAGATGTCACGGGTGGAATGGAAAGAAAGCTCAATGAGCTTTTAAATCTCGCAAAGTATGGCATAGAATCTGAGATTATATCCGCATTAAAGCCAGGAATACTGAAAAGAGCCCTTCTTGGTGAAAAGGGTCTTGGAACCTTAATTAAGAAATAATCCAATACTATTACAATGATTGACAAAAGAAAAAAGGATCACCTCAGGATCTCTATAGAAAAGGAGGTTGAATCCGGAACTACCGGATTTGAGGATATAAGGTTAGTTCATGAAGCTCTGCCGGAGCTGAATTTCGATGATATTGATCTGAAGACAAAATTCTTGGGAAAACCCCTGAGTTGTCCGGTAATCATAGAGGGTATAACCGGTGGGGTTTCCAATGCCAGAAAGATAAATCGAGATCTATCAAGTATAGCTGAAAAATTCGGAATCGGTTTCGGTGTTGGAAGTCAGAGAATGGCTATAGAAAATCCAGAGTTGGCTGATACATATCAGGTCAGGGATATAGCCCCAAACATCTTCTTGATTGCAAATCTCGGGGCCGTTCAATTAAACTATGGTTATGGCCTTGAAGAGTGCGAAAAGGCAATTGATATGATCGATGCGGATGCATTGGCATTACACATAAATCCATTGCACGAGGTAATTCAACCGGAGGGGAACAGAAATTTCTCCAACCTGATCGAAAAGATTAATTCCATTTCAGGGAAATTGAAGAAGCCTTTAATAGCGAAGTGCGTTGGTTCGGGAATTTCTTATGAAACCGCGAAAAAGCTCAAGGTTTCTGCAATTGATGTTGGTGGTTCCGGGGGAACATCATGGAGTTTAATCGAAAGTTACAGGGGAAATGTAAAAACAAAAAAGATTGGGAAAACCTTTGCTGGCTGGGGGATCCCGACGGCCGAGTCGATAAGGGAGATCTCAAAATTGGGAGTTCCCCTGATCGGTTCTGGCGGAATTCGAACCGGCTTAGATGCAGCGAAGGCAATTGCCCTTGGAGCTGGTTGCGTGGGTATTGCATTACCCATCCTTCGCGAATGGTCGAGTAGAGGGGAAAGGGGCGTAGAGGAATTTCTGGATCAATTTTTAACAGAATTAAGGATTGCTATGTTTCTAACGGGATCTAAGAATGTAAGGGAGTTGAAAGGGAAAATTTAGATGAAATTGGATTTCTTTGACAGGATCTTCGGTAGAGAAAGGAAAGAACGGTCATTTCTGATAGATTCTGATGAACTAAGGGGCTGGTTGGAAGGACAGATAACCTCGAGAAAGCAGGAGATCTACAAGGGATGCAGCTCATTGATAGATGACATATTCTTGGATCTGGAAGAAATAAAAACAGCAACGTTGGATCTTGAAAAACTGGAATGTCCCAAGGAGATACCTAAAAAAGCCCGTAAGATAGTGCTTACTTCTAAACCGGCCTTCGTTCACGGAATTCTCGATGCGATTTCTATACTGAAGGATAAAAAGCCCTCGGGATATGACGAGCTGAAAAAATTTCATGAAGATTTACAGGTTGTTGTATCTTCCGTGGGAAAGGTAGCTCTTAGTCAGGGCAGATATCTCCCCATAGCATTTGGGGACGAGATAGAAGCTATTAGAAGGAGATCGAAGAAACTATTTGAGAGATCTAAAGAGCTTAAGGAAAGAATTGGATCGGACGTGAGCCTTTTTTCCAAGGTATTGGAAAAGCTGGATAAAATGGAAACAAAGCTAAAGGAACTGAAGAACATCAATGCTGAGAAATCTAACCTGAAAGAAAAACTTAAGAGATATTCAGAAGAGAGATCCGATCTGGAGAAGGAGACAGGGTCCCTCTATAAAACTAAGGAGTTTAAAGAATTAACGAAAACAGAGGAAGAGCTAAAAGAGGCAAGGGAAAGACTGGAGTCCGTTGAACTGGAAATATACAACCATATAAATCCCCTGAAGAGGTCCATGAAAAAATTCAGAAGGTTTGCAGAGGTTAAAGGCTATGGGCCGGAAATTCTCAAGAATATTGATGAATATATGCAAAATCCCGTGGATTGCTTTCTATCGGATAAAGATAGAAATCTGGAAAATGTGCTCATGGCGATTAAGAAGGCAATTAACCTTGAAGATTTCAAACTGAAGGGCAGGGATAGGGGGAAAATGCTAACCAGAATAGAATCTGCACTGAAAATTGACAGAGATAAACTGAGACAAAGGCATTTAAAGCTCAATTCCCTTAGAGAAAATCTGCTAAAGAGAATTGAATCGTTTTCAGTTACCGAGAAAAGAAAAGAACTTGAAAGGGATCTTGAGCACCTCGGGAGGGAAATGAAAACATGCGAGGATGAGCTTGATAAAATAGGGAGAAAAAGCGAGAATATTGAAGAGGATATATCCCAAAAAAGAGGGGGGTTGGAGAGAAAACTAAATGACATTGAAGGCTATAAAATAAATGTAAATTGGAAAGATTAGATCACTTTTTTATCCTATTTCTCGCTTTCCTAAACAATCCAATTAACGTGAACGACTCCCTGCCTGAGATGAATGCCCTGCCTATCAGCTGCCGAAATGTCTTCTTTGCCAGTTTTGCGTCCTGTTTTCTATTATGCACGGACTCCACAAAGGAATCGAATTTTTCCAACAGAATCCTTTTTTCAACAAGATTCACTTTTCTGAATTTCTTCAGTTTTCTAGGTTTTTTCTCCATCTCCAGCTTTGATATCTCATAAAGCAGAATTGCTACCGAATGCGATAAATTCAGTGTCGGATATTCAGAATTGGCTGGAATCGAAACCAATAGATCGCACATCTCTATCTCCTCATTATAAAGACCGTAATCCTCTCTTCCAAAGACTAAGCCGATTCTCCCATCGAGAGCTATTGAATTTTTCAGATTCTCTGGAAAAACCGGAGTCCTCATCGGATTTCTATCTGTAGCTATTATAGCTGTTGTTGCTATCAAAAAGTCAAATTCCTCCTTCAATTTTTCAAACCCATCGGAGATCTTTGCATTCTCCAGGACGTCTCTTCCATGCATAGCCATTGCCCTGGCTTCTTTTCCGAGTTTGTGTGGATTTACCAAAATTAATTCACTAAAGCCGAAATTCTTCATTACTCTTGCTACACTACCAACGTTGCCTTCATATCTTGGCTCTACCAGTATTACTGAAAAGGTCGGCATTTTGTTTATTTATTATCCATTAACAAATTTATGAGCCAATCTGGTCGGCTCCGGTAATTTATGATCCTTAAGACATTTTTTAACTATCTCGATACTGGTCTTTAATGAAATTCTGTTTCCGGGAGATATGAAGATCGGGTTGCACTCTTCTTTAGATTTTAGAACTGCGCCTATTATTTCATTCTGGTATTTTAGTGGTTCGTGCTCCCCGACTTTTTCCGGAACTTCAAAATCCCCAACTAATTTTTTCTTTGCAATCCCGATCGTTGGGATATCTAATAAAATTCCTACATGAGTAGCGATTCCCATCCTCCTTGGATGAGCTATACCATGTCCATCAATCAATAGGATATCTGGTTTCTTTTTCAATTTTTTATATGCCTCTACAATGCCTGGCCCCTCTCTAAAGGTTAAAAGCCCTGGAATGTATGGAAAATCCGTTTCAATCTCAAAGAAAACCTTTCCGATTTCATGTAATTCTGGGAAACTAAGAACTACAATACAGGATCTGACTCTGTCTTTTTCAGGAAATGCCTGATCCGCTCCCGCAATTGTCTTGATCTTCCCTGGGAGCTTGTCCTCTAGTATAATCTTATCCCTCAGTTCCTCCTGGATTCTGATGCATCTCCCTGTGTTTATCATCGTAATACATAGAAGGGGGCAAGCCCCCTTTCTAAACCCCCGGAATTTTGCGAAACAAAATTCAATTAAACCCTGGAACAAATTTCTAGGTTTTCAGAGTTGCACCATAATACATATTTACCTGAACGTCTATATTGTAATAAGTACAAAAATGAGGCTCATAGGCACGATCTCAGGAGAGGTAAAACCAACAGAGTTCGATATCCTGCTTTCCACCTCGAATGTAGAGAAGGGGAGTTTCGTAAAGGTAAATCATGAGGTCTATGGTTGGGTTTTAGCGAGGATTGATAACCTGAAGAGATACCTAGACCCTAAGAGAGAGGAGGTTCTGCTCGCGAGGGCATACACAGTAGGCTACAAACAGGACAAACTAATTTTGATTCCAAAAACACCATTTAAGCCAGAGGAGAGGGTTTACTCAGCCGACAGGAATCTTATTATGGACGTAATAGGTTTGAAGAAATCCGGGTTAAATAACATCTACTTAGGTCTTCTTGAAGGGCACGATATTTCGGTCTATCTGGATGTTAAAAAGAGTATTGGGAAGCACATGTCTGTACTGGCAAAAACTGGGACAGGAAAGAGCTACACCGTCGCCGTAATACTGGAGGAGTTGCTAAAAGCCAATGTCCCATGCGTAATCATAGACCCTCATGGGGAGTATTCCTCATTAAAGCACGAGAGTGATGACTATGACGCAATGTTGCAGTTTAATGTAAAACCCCGGTCCTATGAAGATGAGGTAACGGAATATGCGGCAAATATCGTGATAAATCCGGGAGCTGAGAGACTTACCCTAAAACCAAGATTTACCCTAGATGAGCTGATTGAGATAATGCCCATGAGACTCAATGATAATCAAAAGTCTATACTCTATGATGTCATGAGGAGATTGGAGAATATAGAATACACACTTCAGGATATAATAAATGCGGTAAGACTGGATAAGAATAAGGCTAAATGGAAAGTAATTAGTGGATTGGAAACCTTACGCAATAGTGGAATCTTTGATGGAAAGCCAGTATCGATGAAACAGCTGGTAAGGAAGGGTAAGGCCTCGATAATAAACCTGAAGGGTGTAGAACCGAGAATCCAGGAATTGATTCTTACCAAAATTGCGAAGGATCTATTTAATACAATAAAGCTCGGTGAAATTCCCCCCTTTTTCTTTATGGTTGAAGAATCCCATAACTTCTGTCCGGAGCGGGGCTTTGGTGATGCATTATCCTCCCAAATTTTGAGGACTATCGCATCGGAGGGGAGAAAGTTCGGTTTTTACCTGTGTGTTGTAAGCCAGAGACCTGCGAGGGTTGACAAAAATGTTTTGTCACAGTGCAATATGCAGATCATTTTGAAGGTAACGAATCCCAATGATCTTAGGGCTATAGGTCAATCGATAGAAGGCTTCACTCCTGGAATGGAAGACGATATCAAGCAGTTGTCTATTGGACGGGCTTTAGTTGTTGGGGAATGTGTTGAACAACCAATTACTGTTAATATACGGGCAAGGGAAAGCAAGCATTACAGTGCTGTTGAGACTGAAAAGAAGGGGGAAACACCTAAGGGTTCCATAATCGATAGGATAAAACCAGTGTTCATAAAAGAAGACATAAAAGAGGAACAGGTAAAAGAAGAAAAAAGGAAGGTAGAACCAGAGAAAAAAACGAAGATCGAAAGATTGAAGTCGATATTTTTAAAGGATGAGTAACAATACTTAAGGGGAGAAGATGATCTATGAGGGCGAAATAAGCGGGGTAGTGATAAAAGATAGTAACAGGTGTCTACTTTTAGATATCGATAAACCCGTTGATTGCCCGAACGTTTACGATGAAAGATATATCTGCATGCTAAAGATTGGCGATGAGGAATATAAAAAATTAAGCGATGGCTATATGAAGAGGGCCCTGGATCTGAAAAAAAAGATAATTCTGAGAAAACCCCCCGTGACGGGAAAGATAAAAACCCTGGGGCCAAAATTTGACTTTCATGCAGAGAAAAATCTCTTTGATTTTATTGCCAACAGAGAATTCCTGGAGAAATTTAAGAATTTCTATAAGCAAAAGGAAGGGGCTCCATGCTTGAATCATGTTACCGAGGAAGAGGTCAGAAAGATCGAGGGGATTGCCTCGAAGGATCCAGAACGGATCGAAGAAACTATCGATATGCTGGGAAGATTAAGGGCAGAGTTATCTGATACGAAAGACTGGCATGAGGTACTGGGGGAGAATGATATAGATATTGCTTTAATCTTTCCCTACTATAACGAGCCAACGATAGTTTCTAATATAAGGGATATCTGGGATTTAATAGAGGAGGACATAGTTAAAGAGGTTATCATAGCTGATGGCTGGTCAACCAACCCTTCAGTTGAGGTTATACAGCAGAGGCTTGATGCCCCATTGACATTTGTGAAAAACCCGGGAACAGGGAAGGGGGAGGCGCTGGAGGGAGCGATAAAATACGCGGCATACAAGAAAATGGACCTTGTGATCTGCCTGGATTCGGATATCATACCTCCATTACACACAATAAAGGGAATTCCTCCCTTACCAATAGACATAACCTGCAATTTCTTTGCGAGAACTTTCATAGATAAATTTGTAAAAATTTTAAAGGAACACGGAAGGGAAAAGGCCTTAAAAACCTTCTACAAGGCAAGCTATATGCGGGTCCCGAAGTCCGGCCTTCATCTCACACCCCTGAGATTTGGCGGAACTACGAAATTTGTCAGATATCTCTATCAATTTGTTGGATTCAAGACAATGACAAAATGCGTTTATCCATTGTCTGGGGAGTATGCCTTCAATCCACGATTTCTCCTTGAGGAACTATCAGTAAACAGGGAATTTCATGATCTGTACAGGGAGAAGTACCATGGGGCAACCATACCAAGTGGGTTCACCATTGAAAATTTCTGGAACACACTAATGGAAACAAAGGGAATCCCTGTTGCTTTTTGTAATGCATTTATCCATCACCACATACCCAGGGGCGAGAAGGTAAAGGATGAACTGGCCTATGCAAAGCAGAGAGCCAACGTCTTCAGGGGCGGTTTCGGTGCAATGCTCCAATCCATGCCCCCTGACGGTTTGGAACGTTATATAAAAGAGTTCGATTTTGACCTTTTCAGATTCCCGAGACCCGAGCTCAGAGTAGAGTTTGAAGATACGAAGGTTAAATCCCTGGAGTTTATCTAGGCTCTGAGATTAATCCTAAAATAATCTCGTTCCACCCATCAGGGCCAACCAAAGTCGATCTAACTGCTCCTTCAAATTCTACAAAGGTATTATCCGGCCTTTTTATCAGAACCGGAATGTCGACATTCTCCAGCATCGGGATATCATTGTAGCTGTCGCCTAAACCAATTGTCTTAATCCCTGGTTTTTTCGATCTATAAATATCAGTTAGAATTCTGACCGCCTTTCCCTTATCATTATCTCCGAGGATATGGTAGTATCTACCACCCCTCGTGTAATTCAGACCATGGGATTTTATGAGTTTAAGGGCTTTATCTATCTGCTTCTTTGTTCCTGTTATCCTGAATGGCTCATCATATCCCCTTCTCTTTGCCAATTCTGCAGCCTTTAGATCAAGACCGGAGTCTTTTGATATTTCTCCAATGCTCATATCCCCGAAGCCGAGAATTTCACACTCGGAGGCATTTTTTATCCCTCTCAGAACCTTCCTTAGTTCGCTATAAGGGGTTCCCAATTCTATCACCTCATAATTATCGAGTAATCTTTCACCTACCTGTTTGCCGAAATACCCCTTGGGGATGAAGATTGCACCACCGTTTTCCGATATGAACGGATCTCTTATCCCCAATTTCTTTCTGTAAACCTCTATCTCATCTTTAGTCTTACTGGTGCAGAAAACGAGGGGGATTATTTTCCTCTTTATCAGTTCCAGTGCGGAAATGGCCCCTTTATAGGAATATCTTTCATCAACAAATGTACCATCAATATCGGTAAAGACCACAAAAGAAGGCATTTTATGTAAATCTATCTATTATCTCGCCAGACATATCTACATAGATTCTTATATACGATAGAATTGTATTTGATGTGAACTTATTAACCCTGTTCTGCAAAACAGATTTCAAACTTTGATAGCTATAACCCACTCGAGAATCCATCTGTTTCTTCACGTTGACCCAGCGTCTAAGGAGCTTTGGTTTTTCTTTTTTTGAGAGTTCATAACCCTCCCCTATGATTTTTTTGTATTTCTCTATCCTCTCTCTGTCCAGCTTCTTACTATCCTCCGTATATTCTATTCTGGGTGTTTCCTCCGCGACCTTTTCATAAACATCAAGCATTTTCAGAGCGGTTTTTTCGTATTCGTCCTGAAGTTTCCTTAAATTTTCTATTCTATCCTCAAACCCATACCTTCTGATCCAGTAGAATAAAGCCATAGATATCTCGTGAAGCATGTCCTCTGCATGTTTTTCATCTCCGGGAATGTGTCTGAAGACGCCGAAGTCATATTGCGCTATTTTATCCATACCATAGTTTTTCCACAGTTGACAGAGCATTGAAATCTCTATATCGTAACCATTTGAAAATTGCACTTCGTTCAGTTTTCTCCTTGTAATTGCGCATTCGCCGCTAAATGGATATGATATGGAATCGAGACCATTGAAGATTCCATGTTTAGCCAGAATATTGAACATGGGAATTCCAAAAAGCCGGGAGAGTCTGCCCCCCATAGTGAATCTACCATTTAACTTGTGCTGTCTGATATATGTCGCTTTTGTAAAAAGGGTCGATGATCTGTCATCCCCAATCCCCCCACCAGGATACCATCCCTGCAGTATTGGCCTACAAAGTCCTTTGATGTAATGTTTCTTGAAGGAAACGATATCGGAGTCTATAAAACAGATTATATCCCCGTATGTTACGGGGACGGAAAACCACAGGTTTGCGCCCTTGCCCTGTTTAAGGATTTTGATTTCTTTTTCCGTCAAAATTTGATGATTAAGATAAATCCTATGCAGCTCGGGATCAAGTTGGTTTAAAATTCTAAAGGAAAAGTCATACCTTCCTTGGAGTGCTCTTTGCCTTCCCTCTGGCATGGATCTGACAAATTCAACCTCGCGTTCAAATGTTCTCGATGCCTTGACGGCACAGGCAAGGATAAATTCCATGAACTCAAAATCGGGCTTTTCTTCTTCAGTTCTTGAACCCTCAGCAATAACGACCTCGTCAATTACACCATCATCAACCAAACCGCCTAGCTCCTGGATTATGTGAAAAACCGTTCTGTTATATTCCTTATCATGTTTGTTAAAGGTCGGCATTACAACAGAGATCATTACCGGTCTTTTTCCCGATTCATCAGTAACGAAGTTTTCCAGCTTTAATCTCTCGATCTCCTTTACCTGAATCTGTCTGGGCTTACGGTAACTGATACTTTCCATGACATTATAGCATTGGATGGAAAAGGTAAAAAGGAAAGTGTAAATAATTTACAATAAATACTAAGTATATACATGTCGGAATATGAAGTAGAGATCTTTCAGGAAAAGGGATTTGTGAGAAGAAAATGCCCTAAATGCAATAGATTTTTCTGGACTTTAGGCAATAGAAAAACATGTGGAGAGCCCCCCTGTGAGGAGTACTCCTTTATTGGAAATTCCCCGATGAGGAAGAAGTTAAATCTGAATGAGATGCGTGAGTTTTATCTCTCATTTTTCGAGAAAAATGGTCATACAAGGATTTCCCGCTATCCAATAATTGCGAGATGGAGAGATGACATCTTCTTTACAATTGCTTCAATCTCATGCTTTCAACCATGGGTTTTAAATCAGACAATTGACCCACCCGCAAACCCACTGGTAATGAGCCAGACGTGTTTGAGATTTAACGATATAGACAATGTAGGAAAGACCGGGAGGCATCTGACTGAATTCGAGATGATGGCCCATCACGCCTTTAACACTAAGGATAAATCTGTCTATTTCAAGGACAGGACGGTAGAATTGTGCCATAATCTGCTTCTGGATCTCGGAATAAAATCAGAGGAGATAACTTATCTGGAGGCAGAGTGGTCAGGGGGTGGGAATTCAGGACCCTGTTTTGAGGTCATCGTTGGAGGGGTTGAATTGGCAACCCTGGTTTTTATGATGTATAAAGACACATCAGCCGGAAGAAAGGAGATGGAGATGCAGGTTGTTGATACGGGTTATGGCTTAGAGAGATTTGTGTGGCTCTCTCAGGGAACTTCCAATACATATGAAGCGATCTTTGATTATGTTCTATCCGAGCTCAAGAGAGAGATAAGTATCGAACCAGATAAAAAGATTCTCGGCGAATACTCGAAGCTTGCAGGAATGATGAATATTGAGAGCAAGGCGGATCTGAATGAACTGAGAACGAGGGTTGCAGACCGCATCGGAATCCCTGTTGGAGAGCTTATAGAACAGACCTCCCCCTTTGAGGATCTCTATGCTGTATGTGATCATACAAGGGCATTGATGTTCATGCTAAATGATGGCGGAATTGTTCCATCAAATGTCAAGGCGGGATATTTCGCAAGGCTTTTGGTCAGGAGAACACTTAGGTCTTTGAATGCATTAAATCTAGAGATTCCTCTGAGGGACATCCTATCTTCGCAGATAAACTACTTCAAGGACATTCTTCCGGAGCTCAAGGAGAACGGGGATGATATCCTAGCTCTTATAGATATTGAGGTGGGGAAGTACAGAAAGACGATAACAAGAGGGGGGAATATTGTTGGTAAGCTGGACGGGGAACTTACGGAAAAAGGAAAGGACACAATTGATATCGAGAATTTAATCCACCTCTACGATTCCCATGGTCTGGTTCCCGAGATCGTGAAAGAGTTTTCTGAGTTAAAGGTAAAAATTCCCGATGACTTCTATATGCAGGTGGCAGGTAGGCATGAAAAGCCAGAGGAAGGAGAGATAAAGGAAATAAAGATTCCAAAGGTCGAAAAGACAGAACCAAAATTTTACGATGATCCTTATGTAAAGGCATTCAAGGCGAGGGTTTTAAAGAAATTTGATGATTATCTCATCCTGGACAAGACATATTTCTATCCAGAGGGTGGTGGGCAGGAGGCCGATTTTGGAAAGATTAATTCCCTGGATGTTATCGATGTACAGAAGGTCGGGAATGTCATAATCCACGGGGTAAGGGGCGATCTGAGCAAGATCAAAGAGAATGAGCTGGTCGAATGCGAGATCGACTGGAACAGAAGACTGCAATTAATGTGGCACCATACCGCGACGCACATTATAAATGGCGCGGCAAGAAGGGTTCTTGGAAATCACGCATGGCAAACCGGCGCCCATAAGTCTGAAGAGTTCGGCAGGCTGGATCTGACTCATCATTCCGGAATTACTGAAGAGGAAAAAGAAGAGATAGAGAAACTGGCAAACAGGGTTGTTTCTGAAAAGAGAAAGATCAATATCAACTTTATGGAAAGAAGCGAGGCAGAGAAATGTTACGGCTTCAGAATCTATCAGGGGGGTGCAGTTCCTGGTAAATTTATCAGAATCGTGGATATAGATGGCTGGGATGTTGAGGCATGCGGAGGTACGCACCTTAAAAATACCTCCGAGGTTGGAAGCATTGAGATCATAAATACTAGAAGGATCCAGGATGGTGTTGTCAGGATAGAATTCAAGGCTGGAAAGGCCCTGGAAAGGCATGCAGAAAAGCGTAAGGATCTAACCAAGAGACTGGGTATTGAAATATCCGAAAGCGATCTACAAAAAATTTCCTCTATATTCTCGGTTCCGGTAGAGCAGCTTCCGAGAACCATAGAGCGATTCAAGAAGGAATGGGAACAACAGAGAGAGGAGCTAAAAGATCTGGATGGAACGTTATCTAAACTTACAGGTGAAAAATATGAGCCCAGCAAGAACTACAAAGAATTGCCATCCGGAGATCCTTTCAGTGCCCATAAAAAATTATTCGAGGAATGGAAATCCCAGAAAAAGGAGATAGAGAGATCAAGGGAGAGAATTCAGGAGATGCTGGTAGAGAAACTGAACATGAGATTCCGTTCAGACTTCATCGAGAAAAAAGGCGTTAAGGTAGTTAAGGAACTCTTTGTTGGATTGGACGTAAAGAATCTGATAGAGATAGCGAAATCGACGGTCAGGGAAAATTCGTTATTAATCATTGCAAACAAAATTGATAAAAAATCAAGTATACTCGTTTATTCAAGATCCGGATTTAATGCCGAAGAGCTGGCAAAAAGGCTATCGGGAAGTCTGGGTGGCGGGGCTCACGGCAACAGGGAGCTGGCAATCGGTGGCGGTTCATCGACCGGAATTGAAAAAATCCTTAGGGAATTTGAGCCATAAAATGGATTTTAATAAATTTGATGATAAACATCGAATGATTCATAAAAAGATTAATGAATCATTACTGGGAGAGCCAAAGAGGCTTTATGATGCCTCAAGGTATCTGACTGGTGCAGGAGGCAAGAGAACAAGGCCATTACTGTGCCTGTTATCCTGTGAGGCCGTTGGCGGAAAGGTTGAGGATGCATTAAAAACAGCCGTTGCGATAGAACTCATACATACGTTTACCCTCGTTCATGATGACATCATGGACAGGGACGAATTGAGGAGGGGCGTTCCATCCGTACATAAGATCTACGGGGAATCTACTGCAATCCTCGCGGGAGATCTGCTCTTTTCGAAGGCATTTGAGTTATGTGACTCAAGAACTATCAAGATTCTAGCGGAGGCATCGGCAGAGATATGCGAGGGCCAGGAGATGGACATATCCTTTGAGAATAGAACAGATGTAACGGAAAAGGAATATCTGGAAATGATAAGAAAAAAGACAGCCGTATTGATTCAAGCCGCAACTAAGAGTGGGGCCCTGCTCGGTAATGGCACTAAAGATGAGATAGATAAATTGGCGGAATATGGCTTAAATATCGGAATGGCCTTTCAGATTCATGATGATGTCCTCGGCGTACTTGCGGATGAAGAAAAACTGGGAAAACCAGTTGGCAGCGACATCGTAGAGGGGAAGAAGAGTCTAATAGTGATAAAGGCAATAGAAAAACTTGAAGGGAAGGAGAAGGACAGATTATTGGAGATACTAAATAAAAAGGGGAATACACGAGGTGAGATTAATCTCGCCGTTAAATTATTCAAGGATTCCGATGCAATTAGATATTGCAAGACAAATGCAACTCAATTTGTCGAGATGGCAAAAAAAGCCATAAACGAACTTCCGGATAGTGATGCAAAGAAAGATCTGATGAAAATAGCAGATTTTGTTGTTGAGCGCAAGATTTGATCTTATTTT
>DAOVSE010000026.1 GCA_030633595.1 Candidatus Altarchaeota archaeon | reverse complement strand
GAACGAAAAAGTAGCCCTGGAGACTGCCATCGGCGCAGCCTATTCCGGGCTCAGGGCTATATGCTCAATGAAGCACGTCGGTGTTAACGTTGCAGCAGATCCGTTGATGACCTTAGCCTATACCGGGGTTAAGGGTGGCCTTCTTTTGGTGGCTGCAGACGATCCTGGAATGCACTCCTCACAGAATGAGCAGGATTCCCGATTCTATGCAAAATTCGCAAAGATCTTCTGTCTTGAGCCCTGTAATTCAAAGGAGGCAAGAGAAATGGCCATCGAGGCGTTTGATATCTCGGAAAAGATGGGACTTCCTGTAATGCTTAGGACGATGACAAGAGTCTCGCATACGAGTTCGCCCGTTGAGATAGGGGATATTGCTGAGAAGAAGAGACCTATGCTGGAAATAAATGCGAGGGAATGGGTCATGGTTCCGGCAAATGCGCGGGTGAGGCATAAATTGCTGAATGAGAAGCAGGAAAAATTGCGGGAGATTTCTGAGGAATCGAGATTCAACAGGATGGTGAAGAAAGGGGACGAGGAGATCGGTGTGATTGCGTTCGGTTCGGCATACAATTATGTAATGGAGTTCCATGAGAAGGACCTTGCCCTGCTCAGGGTATCGACATACCCGTTTCCCGTAAAATTGATTCAAGAATTCATGGATGGGTTGGAAAAGATTATAGTCTTTGAGGAGGGCACTCCCTTCCTTGAGGAGGTTATTAGATACTACCATTCCAATGTTCATGGAAGGCTTTCTGGTGAAGTGCCTTTGGAAGGAGAGCTTTCCGCTGAAGTTGTGGGACCCCTACTGGGTAAGAAAATCCCTGAGTCGAGTAGCCCTGACATTGGGTTGCCCCCAAGACCCCCGAGTCTGTGCGCAGGATGTCCCCACCAGAGCCTGTATAATGCACTGAAGAAGGCAAAGCCGGCAATAGTTACAGGTGATATAGGATGTTATACCCTGGGGGTCAATTTAGGAATACTGCATACGTGCCTCTGCATGGGTGCTGGAATAAGCCAGGCTGCTGGCATGTCGCATTCGGAGATAAAAAGGGTTGCTGCCGTAATAGGGGAATCCACATTCCTGCATTCGGGTGTAACTGCTCTAATGAGTGCTGTGTATAATAAAGCAAACATTCTCGTCATGATATTGGATAACGGCACAGTAGCGATGACCGGCCACCAACCTACCCCCCTTACTGGTGTTACCGCAACGGGGGGCGAGGGTGGAAAAATATCTCTCGAAGAGATTGTGAGGGCATGCAATGTTGCTTCAGTAGATGTTATCGATCCATACATGGAAGACGAAGTAGAGAAGCTGATAAGGAAGAGGCTTGATGAGCCAGGAGTTAAGGTCATAATATCAAGGGGGCCGTGCATTATCATAAAAAAGAGGATGAAGAAATGAGATACAACATACTCATCGTCGGGGTTGGTGGGCAGGGGATTCTTTTGATTTCAGATATCGTCTCAAAGGCGGCGCTGAAACAGGGTCTCTATGTAAAGAAATCCGAAACGCATGGAATGGCACAGAGGGAGGGCTCAGTAATTACTCATGTGAGAATATCTGATGGGGAGGTCTTCAGCCCCTTGATCCCAAGGGGTTCCGCGGATATGATCCTTGCCTTTGAACCTCTCGAGGCCCTGAGATATCTGGATTATCTTAGAAAGGATTCCGTGTTTATCGTGAACAAGAACCCCGTTAATGTGAAAAACTACCCCCCGCTGGAGGATGTCCTAAGGGCAGTTGAGAAACAGAAAAACTCGGTACTTGTTGATGCGAAAAAGCTCGCCATGGAGGCAGGACATCCACTGACTCAGAATATTGTGATGCTGGGGGCGGGGAGCAGATACATGCCAATTGACAGTGGAATCCTGCGGAAGACCATAAAAAGCGGGGTAAAGAGGGCGGTAGAAGAGAACCTGAAGGCATTTGAACTCGGATTCAATGCAGGTTCTGGGGCTCTTCTCTTTTAACCCCTTCGGGAAGAGGAAAGCCCCCTATGTCGTCAGAAATTATTTCCAGCATCTTTTGTTGTTTCTTTTTTCCACTTTAAATGATTGAAATCAGTTTTTATATCTACTTTTCTTGGATCTGAAGCCCCTTAACTCCAGTGCTATTGCTTGTTTCTGTGCACGCTCTAGAGAGATAGTGAGAAGCGGTATTAAAAGGGCGGCATAACCTAAAATTCTCTTTCTGATGCCTACATCACGAAGTGAAAATCCCCTGGCTCTTTGAGCCTCGAGAATTCTCTCGAGGTCATTGAAAATTAAAGCAATCGAGCGGTTTATAAAGACAAAGAGAAAGGTAATGCTCGTTGGAATCTGAACCCCCATTAATCGTATCTCCGACATTCTCTGGATCAATTTCAATGGGCTGGTTGTCATAATAAATATGATAGATGAAGATAGAAGGCAGAAGAGTCTGAGACCTATTTTCATACCCATTACAAAGCCATCTGTCGAACCCTTGGGATTAAAAAAGAAGAGGCTTGGGTTTTCTCCACCAAATGACCAGTGGAAAAACACCTGAAAGATAACTATAAAGGGAAGGATGAACAGAAAGAAGAATTTTGTCTGCCGTAGGAATCTTTTTGTCAGACCCGAGTACGTTATTATGATAAAGATAATGGCAATCAGTAAAACCAAGGAGGGTAACTCCGCATATAGCGTCAAAATCCAGAATATCATCACGAGGAATATCTTAATCAGGGGATCCAGCGTATAAAAAATTCCATTTCCTTCCCTGTATTCAAAGATGTTTTTCATCGTATACGAAAGTATGCGAGTTAAATTTCCCCTAGAAATTTTTCATTGTTCGGTCATTTTACCATTGGCAATGATGAATCTCCTGTCGGCGAGTGATGCATAGTAATCTGGATAATGGGATATAACAATGATGGTTTTACCATTTTCCTTCAGGGTTATCAGATATTCGATAAGGTGCTTCTTTGCCTCGAAATCCAGATATGTCATGGGTTCATCCAGGATGATAATGTCTGGTTTAGAAACGAGTACGGATGCTAAAGCTATCCTCTGCTTCTCGCCGGTTGAGAGGGCGTGTGGGCTCCTGTCGCGATATTTTTTTAGGTTAAAGAGTTCTAGCACCTTATTGAGGTCATCCTTCGTATTCACCATGCCAAGTGCATCCAGAGTGAACTCCAGTTCATCCTCAACGGAATTTCTGAAAATCTGATGCTCGGGATTCTGGAATATAAAACCGATCAGTCTCACAATTTCTCTCTGAGAGTAGTCCCCTGCACTCTTTCCATTGATAATAATTTCACCCTTTTGTATCCTCAGAAGTTTGTTCAAATGTTTAACCAAGGTAGTTTTTCCACTGCCATTTTTACCGAGGATCAATATAAATTCTCCATCTTTAATATCTGCATTGATTTTTTCAAGCACCGGTTTTTCGATTTCATAACTGAGATCTCTTATGGTTATTTGTGATTCACTCCCCGCCGAAATTGTGTGATTACCCCATTTACAGTTTATCGGCTCAATTCCTAGATTAGAGATATGAGCTTTTTCAAGGAAATTTCTATCTATTGTATCTTCTATGATCCTTCCCCCCTGAATGACCACAAATCGAGAGCAATACCTCGCAAAGTACGTGTTATGAGTAATTAGAATTATGGTTTTCCCCCGAGCATTAAGATATCTTAGAATCTTCAGAAGGTGCTCCCTTTCTTCGGAATCGAGTTGTGATGTTGGTTCATCTAGGATTAAAATATCGGGATCTGTAGCGAGGATTGAAGCGATAATAATCTTTTGTTTCTCGCCCTCAGACAGCTCGAATGGATTTCGCTTGAGGAGAGTGGAAAGTTGCATCTCTTTTGAGATTTTTTCTATCTTTTTAGATGAAATGCCAAAATTCTCCATTTGAAATTTGATTTCGTCTTCAACTGTTGAAAAAAAAATCTGCGATTCGTAATCCTGCATCAGAATGCCCACGGCAGGTACGATATCGTGAATTTCATGCTCGAATGTGTCCTTAGCATTGATTAGAACCCTGCCCTTAAACTTTCCCTGAAAGAAGTGCGGAATAATTCCCGTCATGCAGAACGCCAGAGTTGTTTTTCCGCAACCATTTGGACCGAGAATAGCTACGAATTCCCCCCGTTTTATCCTCAGATTTATATCCCTCAATGCGGGCTTTTTTGCCCCGATAAAAGAAAAGGAGAGATTCTCAATGTCTATAACCATATCAACCACGATAGATTAACCACCTAATTCTTGGATTTGAATCTATTGCAATTACAAGTGGAACCGTTATAAGTGTTGAGATGAATGCCATTATTAGCCTTTCCCATGCCGCCGCGAGGGCGAATGGTATATAAAGATCAGCAACCTGTTCTGCCGTCAATCCAAGAAGAGAGTAACCATATAATCCAAATAGGAGATTACCCATCATCGCGTCTATCTCCAACCCAACGAAAGATAGTAGGAATACAGTAATGAATAGATATTTTTTGTTAAGTTCTTTCTTAAAGGTTTTTTTGACTAGATAGATTGCCGGAAATATCAATATCAGTGCAAGGTATTTGTCCCAGAGCGCCCATGTAGGAACATATATATTTCCTGGAGCGATGAAGAATAACCCCAGGAGAATGATTGCGAAAATACTTGTAATCTTGTACCTTCTGTACATCATTAAAGCTATAGAAATGGCACCGGACGCCATTGTTAGGAACCCTCCATAGAGAAATAATTCACTCGGCCGGTATAGATTGTATATCAAAGCACCGATTGTGACACCAATTCCACCTAGAATGCCAGTTGAACCAACAACCGCTCCGACCGTTTCTATAACGGCGGCGAGATTTACATAACCAACCATAGGTAATGGAACAATGGCCAGGATTATGGTCAGTGCCGCAAAAACACCTATGATAGTAATCCTCAGGGTCTCGGGAATTTTCATTTTATTTAGTGTAATTTATTACACTCCTGTGTTATTAATTACATTTAAACTAATAAATAAGAAGGAAATCAATAAATAACCGAGAGATGTCCGAGATACCATGCATCGTCTTCCTGCCGGAGGACAGGGAAAAAAGAATTACTCTTCTCCAGAAGATATTCGGCTCAAAGATAAAATTAGAAATCCTGGGGAGATTCTGTGTTGAATCGGGGGTGGGAAAAAAGGTCTATCAGCAAGATTTGATCGAGTCCATGCCGTATTCGAATAAAACAATAATTGTCCATATCGGGGAACTCGTGAGTTTGGGGGTTCTCGCAGAGGGTATGGAAAAGAGAAAGAACTGGCGAAAGTATCTCGAGGTGGAGAAGAACATGGAGTGGCTTGTCCTGCTTCTTCATGATCCCAAGAGGATAAATGATGAGAAATTAAAGGATAGCATAAAGGAATTCGCATCACTCTATCTAAAACACCTGAGATCATTAATAGAGAAATACGGGCTTGATGAGAAAGAAATATTAACCTGAATTTCAACGTTGAAGTTGCTTTCAGCAATACAATCTTTATTTTTGTAAGCCCCATATTTTAATAATTATATCTTGTAAGATGATTAAAGAGGTTATAAAGAGGGACGGGAGAAGGGTCAAATTTAGACCAGAAAAGATAAGAGATGCTATCTTCAAGGCATTTCTTGCAACTGGAGATGGGACAAAAGACGATGCGGAAAAATTAACCGACGAAATTGTTGGAGAAATTCTGAAATGGAAGAGAGTCCCTCGTGTGGAAGAGGTGCAAGATTTAGTCGAGACAACTTTGATGAAGAATAAATTCTATCGTACTGCAAAGGCCTATATCCTTTATAGAGAACAACATGGGAAGATAAGAGAGATAAGAAATCTCATAACGGATGCCTCCGTTGTGAAGGGTTATCTGAGCGAAGAGGACTGGATGGTGAGGGAAAATTCAAATATGACCTATTCCCTACAGGGATTGAATTTCCACGTCTCGTCAAAGGTCGTGTCTCATTACTGGCTGAATCATATCTACCCGGCGGAGATAAGGAATTCTCATCTTTCTGGTGACGTTCATATCCATGATCTCGGGGTGTTCGGACCGTACTGCGTCGGATGGGATTTGTTGGATTTACTGCTATCAGGATTTAAGGGCGTTCCCGGAAAGGTTGAATCTAAACCGGCGAAGCATTTTAAGGTTGCTCTGGGACAGGTAGTGAATTTCTTTTATACCCTTCAGGGAGAAGCCGCTGGGGCTCAGGCCTTCTCTAATGTTGATTCTTACTTGTCGCCGTTCATAAGATACGATAATCTGAACTATGGAGAAGTCAAGCAGGCTATGCAGGAATTTGTTTTTAATCTAAACGTCCCAACTAGAACCGGATTCCAGACGCCATTTGTCAATGTGACTCTTGATCTAAAGATTCCGGATTTTATGAAGAATGAGCCCGTCATAATTGGTGGAAGAACAATGGATGATACCTACGGGGAATTTCAACCAGAAATGGATATGTTTGTCAGGGCATTTGGGGAGATAATGATGGAAGGGGATGCAAAGGGAAGACCCTTTACATTTCCAATCCCAACCCTGAACATTACGAAAGATTTCGATTGGGATAATCCAAATTATAAGGGATTATGGGAGATGACGGCTAAGTATGGAATCCCTTATTTTAGCAATTTCGTATCCTCGGACATGAAACCGGAGGATGTGAGGTCAATGTGCTGTAGATTGCGTTTATCAACCAGAGAATTAAAGAAGAGGGGTGGAGGTTTATTTGGTGCAAACCCTTTAACCGGTGCAATTGGCGTTGTAACCATAAACATGCCAAAGATCGGTTTCCTATCCAAGGATGAAGATGAGTATTTTGAAAGACTGGAGAGGTTGATGGTTATAGCAAAAAATTCATTGGAGATAAAGAGGAAGACGATAGAGAATTTCACAGAGAAGGGTTTGTATCCATATTCGAGATTTTATTTGAGGAACATAAAGAAATCCTTTGGGGGGTACTGGAAGAATCACTTCTCAACCATCGGTTTAATTGGAATGAACGAATCCATGCTGAATTTCATGAATACGAATATTGGCTCTAAGGAAGGAAGAAAATTTGCATTGGAGGTCCTTGGTTATATGAGAAAGAGATTGGGGGATTTCCAAGAAGAAACTGGAAATATCTACAATCTAGAAGCTACGCCAGCGGAAGGCACCTCTTATAGACTTGCAAAGATAGATAAAGGGGAATATCCGAAGATAATAGTTGCAAATAATGAGGTGGTTAAAAAGGGTGCAGAGCCGTATTATACAAATTCCTCCCAGCTTCCCGTAAATTATACGGATGATCTCTTTGAGGCTTTGGAATTACAGGATGAATTGCAGGTAATGTATACTGGTGGCACTGTCGTCCATGGATTCGTGGGCGAAAGATTAACATCGATAGATTCCGTAAAGAGATTGGTTAAGAAAATTTGTGAAAACTTTAGACTTCCATACTTTACAATAACCCCTACTTTCAGTATATGTCCAGAACACGGCTACATTTCCGGAGAACATGAAACCTGTCCAGAATGCGGAAAACCCTGTGAGGTTTACTCGAGATCTGTGGGGTATTTAAGACCCGTATCCCAGTGGAATCCCGGAAAAGAGGCAGAATTTAGGCAGAGGAAGACATTCAAAGTACAATGAAAATGGAGATTGGTGGACTACAAAAACTTTCTTTAATAGATTACCCCGGAAGGCTCTCATGTATAATATTTACTATTGGCTGCAACTTTCGCTGTTCCTATTGCTATAATCCCTCTCTGGTTAAGGGAACGTGCGAAAGAATTCCCCTGAAAGAGATATTTAGATTTCTCGGGAAGAGGAAAAAACTCCTGGAGGGGGTCATTATAACTGGGGGAGAGCCAACCATACATAATGATTTACCGGATTTCATTCAAAGAATAAAAAAAATGAGTTTTTTGGTGGGATTAGAAACGAATGGAACAAATCCCCAGATGATTAAGGAATTAATTTCTACTAGATTAGTAGATTATATAGCGATGGACGTGAAGGCGCCACTGGAAAAATACGAAAAGATTGTTAATGTAAAGGTTGATCTGGAGAGAATAAAAGAGTCGATCGATGTGATAATGAATTCCAGGATTGAATACGAATTCAGAACGACCTGCTATCCACTGTTGAGTAAGGATGATTTCATAGAGGTCTTTCGATTAATAAAGGGGGCTAAGAAATATGGAATTCAGCAGTTTTTGAATAAGAATACCTTGATAAAGACGGATTTAAAGCCATACCCCGATAAATTCCTATACGAGTTAAAAAAAATTTCTGAAAACTATGTCGAGGATGTCGAGGTGAGAACATCTGGAGGTATATTTGGTTAGTATTCATATAAAAACTGAATCCCTAATCCTCTAATGTAGAAAATGGAGATCATTCCAACAACGATCGGGAGTTATCCGAGACCAGATTGGTTCAAGGACTATTTGAGAAGGTTAGATGGGTTACAAAAAGAGAGTGTAAAAGAGATCGAAAAGAATAAATACATGGATGTATTGACCGAAATACTGGATGAACAGAAGAATTCGGGTATAAAACTCTTTACGGATGGACAGCTAATCTGGCAGGACTTTCTCTGCCATTTATGCACTAAAATAGAGGGATTTGAGATGTCTGGCTTGATAAGGTATTTTGATAATAATGTTTATTACCGAATGCCCGTGGCAAAAGAAAAACTCAAGAGAAAGACAGATATTATCGTAGGGGAATTCAAACTCGCTCATAAAATTCAGCCAGAGATCAAGGCGATAATTTCATGCTTTACTATAGCTGAGTTATCAAAAGATGAGTTCTATAGAGATAAAAAGGAATTCGTACTGGATGTGGCAGATATAATGAACCGGGAGGTGAAGAATCTCGTTGAAGCAGGCGCAAGATACATTCAAGTTGACGAACCATCACTACTGTATGCCGAGAAAGAGGACTTGCAGATAGCAAAAGAGGCAATGGAGGTAATCAAGAAGGGTATTAAGGCAAAATTCTTCCTCGCGACATATTTCAGGGACGCAGAAAAAATATTCCCAGAAATTCTCGACTTTCCGGTAGATGTTCTTGGTTTAGATTTTGTCGAGGGCTATGAGAAAAATCTGGAATTGCTCAGGGAGTATAAAATAGAAAAAGAAATTCAGGCCGGAATTGTTGATGGAAGGACAACGAAAATGGAGAAAAAGGATCAGGTGGGTGAGAAGGTTAATTCAATCACCGAGGTTATTGATTCAGATATTTTGTATGTAACACCAAATACCGGGCTTGAATTTTTACCGTATTCAAAGGCGTCCGAAAAACTCAAGGTTATGTGCGATTCGATCATGAAAAAATGACAAAAAAAATATTACCCACGACGGTTGTTGGAAGTTATCCCAAACCGAGATGGCTTAACCATCTAATAGGAGAATATGCAGAGGGGAAAATTTCAAACGAAATTATGGAAGCAGCATATATTGATTCCATCAAAGCGGTTGTCAAGGAACAAGAACTCGCGGGAATTGATATTCTATGGGACGGCGAGATGCGCAGAGAAGAGATGACATCCTACTTTGCCGAGCATATCGATGGCTTTAAGATCTATGGAGAGGTGAGGGTATGGGGCAACAATTATTATAAGAAACCTGCGATTGTTGATGAACTTAGATACAGGGATGAATTAACGATCCCGGATTACAAATTCCTTAGAGAAACTACAAAAAACGAAATAAAGGTTCCAATAACGGGCCCTTATACTATTGTTGACTGGAGTTTTAACGAATTCTACAAAAGCAAGGAGGATGCAGTATATGCCCTTGCTGATGTCATAAATGAGGAACTCATGGGGCTTGTCAAAGCAGGGGCAACGTACATACAGATAGATGATCCCGCTATTTCAACGCACCCCGATGAAATTGAAATTGCGAAAAATTCCATAGAGATTGCAACTCGTGGAGTTAACGCCTATCTTGGACTCCATATCTGCTATGGGGATTATTCAAAACTCTATCCACAGATTCTGGAATTTCCAGTAGACCAATTGGATTTTGAACTCGCGAACAAAAACTTCAAGGATATTGAAATATTCAAAAAATACGAATTTACAAAGGATATTGGCTTCGGCTGCGTTGATGTTCACATTAGGAGAATTGAAAGCGTTGGAGAGATCAAAGATAATATAAAGAAGGCATTTACCATCGTTGAGCCCAAACGGGTTTATGTCGATCCAGATTGTGGCTTGAAACTTCTTCCATCGGGGGTTGCGTTCGAAAAACTTAAGAATATGTGTACTGCAGCTAAAGAGTTACGGAGTGAAACAGCGTAAGTCTATTCCCACCTCATCCATTTCCTGAAATTTGCTTCTCGAACCTTCAGGGCCTTTTCTCTATTGAATTCTCTTACTTTCATACCTTTTCGTAATTCTTTCACGGTTGGAATGAGGAGGTCTGTATCTGGAAACTTGAAGGGACATACCGGGTATAATGGGTGTTGTTCGCCAGACCTGACACCGGTTACACCACTCTCGGGACATGCGCCCCTCATGAATCCACGACATCCTATAAGCCCTTCAATCTCCGGTAATTCTTTCATTAAATTGAAGTACAATTGACTTGCAATGCAACGGAATTCTGGCGAAGACCTGACACAAAGGCGTAAAGAAAGCAAATTGATTAAAGACCGTAAATTCAGGGTAACGTGATATATTCCAACTGCCTGAGCGAATGGTAAAATATATCGTGCTATTTCCCTTGGTACATCTTTACCGATAATCTCCCTATAATTCGCAATTGCATCTTCAACACCTTTAAAGAGTAACCTACTTACTTCCTCTCTGTTACTATCTTGCAGTAAATGAAACGGAAGGATTACTTCATAAGCCGGTTCTTTCTTTTCTATACCCTGGCTCACTTCAATATACCTCGTAGAATATCCGCTATGGCTTACCATCCTATGCTCCAAAAACTCCGGAGCATTACCCTTTGACATCTTTAAATCAAATTTTATAATTATGTGTTCCAAGGCAGAACCATAATCGTTTTCCACCATCATTTTAAATACGCTCTTATCCTTAACCTGTGGTGGAACACCACTCATTCTGGCTGAATAAACGATCTCCTTCCAGGCATCCTTTCCTTTAACAACCTCAAAGTTCCAGATATCCGGTTTAACTATCTTTACTTTGTTCAACTCTGCCATATTCATTATCCTCATCAACGGGCTATAAACTATTTGATTTCATCAATATAATTTCATTGTTGGTTATTTTATCCAACGATATTTATACATAGATGTTAATTATTAATTACAAAAATGAGTAGGTTAAATCTCAGCATTCTGTCGGGTGGAATTTTCTTGCTCGCCGGGCTGAGGTTTTTGATGGCGCCTTATCCGAATGTAGAACCGATAATGCTCTTCGTTATCTCAACGGCCTTAGTCTTCGGTCCGCTCGCAGGCTTCATTCTAGGATTCGGATCCATGATCGTGTCTGATATGTTTCTTGGCCTCTACGGTCCATGGACACTCTACACCGCCCCCACTTATGGTTTAATAGGGCTAATCGTTGGATTCATCGGTACATCAAAGAATAAATGGGGCAGGCCAGAGTTAACTGCACTCGCTTTCGTAATGACTATAGCATATGACATCATAACCGCAACATTCTGGGCCCTGCAGACACTGCAGCCTCTGATTGTTGTATATGTGACACAGATCCCGTTTACCCTGTTGCATCTGAGCAACTGCGTGTTTGTGTTTTTGTTTGCCCCTTACCTGATGAGGGTACTTTCAGTAGCGAGAGACTTCTCGATTGTAAGGTTTTTAAGGGACTGTAGGGTGCATACATAGACAGATCTTGTTTTTTAAAGACTCGTGATATAATCTTTTTCGATCACAATGGAGTTAGGCACTACAAATACGACATCAACAACTACAACGACCATAATGGAAGCCCCAAAGGTAACGAGAAAGGCTACGGGAATTCTTGTATATGGAACTGCGATAGGGGCTTTTTTCTTAATTGTAACTATGGCTATTTACGCGACTATAAAAACAGATTTAATAGATTAAATCTGTATATTATAAACAGTATGGCAAAATGAGTAAAAAAATCTTTTTAATGTTCATAATATTCCTGTCTATAAATTCTGTAAATGCCATAGGAATAGGGTTGGTTGTTGAATTTCCGAACAATGCTATTTTTACGGAATGCATCGACGTGGAAAAAAACGCCAATGCATATGAGATATTGCAAAAATCCGGCCTGAAAACCACATGGAGCTTTCACACTCAATACGGACACGGGCTGTGCGCTATACTTGATACCGGCTGCCCGGCAGACAACTGCTTTTGTAGCACCAAATACTGGAATTTTTATATAAAAAGATTGGGTGAGGATTCCTGGACCTATTCCCCTGTGGGGTTTGATGGAGGTCCTTCCTGCAGTGAGCACTACTGCGCCAGGGACGGGGATTTGCTGGGATTTGTATATAATGTACATGGAGAGATGCCTAGAGAATTTTCTTTTGAAGATATCTGCCCGAAAACAGAAGAAGAAACAACAACCATAGAGGAGCCGGGAATAATTGGGAGGGTGATAGCATTCCCTGCAGAGAACCTGGGATTCATCTCTGCGGCAGTTATTCTTCTATTATTGCTTGGATATCTCTGTTATAAGAGCCGGGAATATTTTTAACCTGTTTCTTAAATCTTATTTATGGCTGAAAGAGTTGGTATACTGGTCGTTAGTTACGGCTCCCGAGCTGTTGGGATGGTTGATGCGTTCTCCAGGAGTGATGACTACGAGGTAGAGCTTTACATAGCGGATAAGCAGAGAAATCCGTTCAATATAGAGAAGGCAGAGGTCCATCAGGTAATTCCTGATCTGGATATCGACAAAATTGTCAAATTTGCGGAAAATAACAAAGACAGGATAGATTTCGGCATCGTCGGTCCGGAGGGGCCCATAATTGACGGGATCAGGGATAAAATTGAGGACAAACTTGAAATTCCAATGATCTGTCCAACCAAGGAATATGCATTGGAGGAAAGCAAGGTTCAGCAAAGAGAACTGATGGGTAAGAGCTGCCCGGAAGCCAATCCGAGATTTGGGGTTTTTAATAGGAGAGACTACAGAGGAATTTCTGAGGTCAGAAGGGATGTATATTCGTGGCTGGATGAATTCGATAACGAAGTCGCCGTGAAGCCGGATCGCCCCGGGTATGGAAAGGGTGTCGGGGTCTGGGGAGATCACTTCAATTCCAGAAAGGAACTGTTTGAGCACTTTCTTTCCATCTATGAAAAGGACTCCGTAATCATCGAAGAGAAGATCGATGGCGAGGAATCCTCCTTCCAGTGCTTCTGCGATGGTAAAAATCTAGTTGCATTACCGGAAACAAGGGATTATAAGAGGGCATTTGACGATGATAAAGGCCCGAATACCGGGGGCATGGGCTGTTACAAGAATTACGGGGATTACCTTCCTTTCATGACAGCCAAAGACAGGGAAGATGAATTAGATGCGGTAAATAGAATATTCAAGAAATTAAAGGGAAATGGAAGAAATTCGGGTTTGAGGGGGATTCCACTCTATGTCGCCTTCATTCACGCCAGGGATGGGATAAAAATTCTGGAAATTAATTCCAGGGGGGGAGATCCAGAGATCCAGACTGTGTTACCGTTAATAAAGGATGACTTTGTCGATGTTTGCTTTAAAATGATCGATGGTAACCTGAAAAATATTGAATTTGATCCCAGGGCTTCTGTTCTGACCTACAAGGTACCTCCGAACTACGGGGGATTCGGAGACAGGTTTCCGGGGCTGGTAAATTCCGATGAGATTAATATGCCGGTGGATTTGAATAACGCATATAGATTAAAGGAGAAATATGGTGACGACATAAAGATTTACCCTGGCTCCATGGAAGTTAGGGATGGAAAAACTTATTCCGGTGGCTCCAGAACAGTATGTTGCATCGGGATTGGAGAGAGCATAGAAGAGGCGAGAGAGATCTCTCTTGACGGAATAAACGTCATAAAGGGCGGCGCCCTCTGGCACAGAAAGGATATCGCCTCAAAGGAGCACATCAACAGGAGTATAGAGCATATGAAGAGACTAAGAAGATAGACTTTACTTATGAGAAAATGTAGCCTTATGATATCTCTTTATTATTCCTTTTATCTCCGAGGATTTTTGTGGGTTAAGAGATACTTCCGTACCATAGCTAGTGGGTTTTGAGAGGATATAACCCTTCTTTAGCGCATATTTACCAACTTTTTTGACATCGCCTCTAACATGTTTGGGAAATCCCTTAGCTATGTTATCAAAGGACGTATGAGACTCTCCCCATTTTCTAAGCCTCGCTAAATTGTATAGAATATCGGAGAGTACGTCTTCTTTTACCATATGATATATTTTGAACTTATGATTAAAAATAGTTATTTTTACATAAAATCAACTTTTGAAGATATTTATATATATAAAAGTCTATATATTATTCTATATATGTACGTACGTATCTATATGGGTTGGTACATAGAACTAAACAATGAAAATGACACACGAAAAATCCCTCATATTAAAATTTTTAGGCGATACACCACAGTTAAGGATAGTGGATTTTCTGTTAGCACACTACAGGTATGACTACTCCAAAAAAGAGATAGCTGAAGGCGCTGGAATTGCGGTTAGTACCTTGTATAAAGTTTGGGGGGAACTAGAGGATTTTGGTATCGTAACACCAACTAGAGCGTATGGAAATACACAACTATTCAGGATAAATACTGAAAACCCTTTGATTAAGGAATTAGCGAAGATGGATATGGACCTAATTGAGATGACCGCCCCCAGAGAAATTCCAATGATTAATCAGGGATAGAAATCAGGTATATCCTGCCACTTTGTTGCGTAGACCAGTTTCCTGTGGGGATAGGTAACTTTCTTTTCTTTATAATAAACCAAGTCTATCCAGGGCCTTTCTTACCTCCCCATATGACCAACCCAGTTTCTTTGACAGCTCGTAGATAGAAAGTCCCCCATATCTGCTTACGTACTTGTACAGAAAATATTGCGATACCTCGCCTGCAACCGTCTGACGGCTACCGCTTTCTCTGTTGATCTCATTTTATGTTAGGTTATAGGAATTTCACTCTTTAATGCAGACCCCACACGGAACATAGCCCTGAGATTCTGCCTCCTGTTTGCTGGAAAAGCAGACAATATTCTCTGGTTTTATCTTCTTAGCGTATCTGCAGGTACAGAGATGATATTTATCCGAGGAACTACTCCCGGCAAATTTCGTTCCAGAGGGACAACCTAGGTCCGTGCAGGAGCTTGCTGGGTGGGTTGTGCTGGTAGTAGTGGTTGTGGTCGTCGAAATTGAAGTTGCAGTTGTGGTGGTTATTTTTGTTGTGGTTGGAGTGAAGGTTGTCGTGGTTGTAGATGTAGTGCCTAATTCTGGTGACGGACAATCCTCAGAGCTATTAACTATAGAGCCATCGGGACAAACATACCTTATAATTTTTACTAGAAAAGGCTCGGGTTCGGGGCAGTTCTCGGGTTTCCCTGTAAAGCTTCCGTCAAAGCATACATATTTCGTAATTATAACCTCTTTAGGTTCCTCCCTCTCACATTTCTCTGGGTCTGAGACTATACTCTTATCCGGACACACATACTTCGTTGTTGTAACGGTTCTGGTTTTCTCCGTAACGCACCCAGTAAGAATAATTACTAATAGAATAAGTGACAAAAATCTAGGTTCCATATAACTTTATAGATTTCTAAATAAAAATACCGAGATAATTCCCAAGCAAAATTGCTGTCAGACCACCGAGTGTTGTGGCTACAAAGTTCGTTATGTGCGTATCCAACCGGTTTCTCTCTATTGTCGCCCCCATAAAACTGTCAGCTATGCACCCAAGAAAACCGGCTAATATTCCGATGGGGAGTATTGCCCAGTTTTTTCCAAGTAATGGTGGGATTATGGATATTATTGCCGCTCCGATCAAAGAGGCTATTAGTCCATAGATTGAAATTGCACCACTCCTTCCGACCTCAACTCTCTTCAAGGTTGTTATTAACCGTGGATTCCTTTCGTGTACCTGCCCGACCTCGGTTGCAAATGTATCCGCGGAGGCGGTTGCCATCGCCCCGATTATTCCCAAGAGAAAGATTGGTAAGTTAGTAATAAAAAATAATATAGAAAAAACTGTTGCTGCTCCGCCATTTCCGAATACGTTCCTGAACGATCTCACGTCCTGCTCGATCCTGTATTTCCTTTTAACCGAATATCCGTACCTTGTTATAAAGTTGCCGACGCCGAAGAATACCAATATCAGATAGATTAAAGGCCAATTATCCCCCAGAGAAAATAGAACGAGAAAACCAACGATGCCAGATGCAATTACTGCCGAGAGATCTATCTTTTTCCTCCAGTAGGCATAGAATATAATAAAAATTGCAATAACGACTGTCAGCAAAAAGTAAGGGTCGAGATAATCCATTCTTAAGTTTAAGTTATGG
>DAOVSE010000084.1 GCA_030633595.1 Candidatus Altarchaeota archaeon | reverse complement strand
AAGCTTGGCTGCATTATAGCAGCCCCCGGATCGATCAGGATCTTTATATCTGGCGTTTCAATGAAGGTGCAGCTGGACTTAGCTCCAAGAGAGTCGGACCAGATCGGTTTGACTTGCATTATATTTTAATATGTGTACTGCTGGTTATATCCTGCAACCCTTTTCTTAGAAAGAGCGCAAAAATCAAAGATTTTTGGCTCCGAACGAATCAGAGATTCGTTGGACACAAAATCATGAAATGATTTTGCTGTACCAAAAGTGCGTAGCACTTTTGAGTAAAAGCGTTGACGAAAAAGAAGGAATTTTGCTTCGCAAAATTCAACAAATTAGATCAGTACTCACAGCAATCCCTTTACATCCTCCTCACTCGGATACCTCTCCGTCCCATAACCAGTAGTACTTAACGCAGCAGCAGCATTTGCGAATCTTCCTGTTTTTCTGAGATCCCAGTTTTTCAGATGCCCGAAAATAAAGGCCGCATCAAAGACGTCTCCTGCGCCGGTTGTATCTACGGTTTTGACCCTAAACGGGGGGATAGAATAGCTCTCGTCACTGGTTGCTATGTAAGAGCCTTTTTTACCTCTTTTTAATCCTATGATCTCTGGGCCCAGATCCAGGAGATTTTTACATATCTCTTTTTCATCTTTGGCTCCCGTAATTGCTTTTCCTTCAGATATATTCGGAAAGAATATATCCACTTTGCGAAGGATATCTTTCACGAGTCTTGTATCTTCTTCTGACCAACCCCTGGGATCCCATCCAGTGTCAAAGGAGGTAATCATTTCTTTATCATGGGCATAATCCAGAATTTCAGATGTAGACTCTCTCAAGCCCTGTAGAAAGAAACTCGCTATGTGAAGGCATTTCCCGTCTATCAGGTTGAACTCTATATCTTCGACTTTTAGTTCGGAATTCGCTCCCGGATATGTGATAAATGATCTGGTGTTATCTTCAAGGGTGATAGCTATCGTAATTCCCGTTTTCTCACCTGTTAAAAGCCTGAGATCCACCTCATTAAGATTATCTCTCAGAAAATTCCCGAATATATCCTTGCCAACCTTACCTATAAATCTAACCTTTGCACCGAGCTTGCCTGTCGCCCTTGCAAAATTTGCAGCGCACCCACCAGAGCTCAGGGCGATTCTCGGAGCTATTACCTGTGAATCCCTCTGAGGCATATCTCCCAACCTAGTAGTAATTATGTCGACATTTATATCCCCGACGGATGTAACCTCCGGATTCATTTCAACTTTTCTATCTTTTTTAGAAAGTCTTTCCTAAGCGTGTCACCGATGAATTCCCCCCTAAATCTGTCAATTCTTGCGGCAATCGCCAGTTTTGCCGCAAACGTTCTTGAGATCTTACCCCGTAGGTCCCTCGGCGCGGATCTTATCTCCGGCAATTGGAATATCACACCGTGCTTTGGTGGTTTTTTCTTCGTTTTCAGAAATCTAAAGAAGGCATCCTCAGCTCCTAAAACCTGAATCGTACTCGCTGGAAGGATAGAAAGCCGCCCTAAACTGCCTGCCAATGCGATAAGTCTTGCACCAAGAACCGGACCGGCTAAGGCAGATATATTCGGGGCGATTTCCCGCATAATTTTCCCTATATGGGCTTCGATCCTCTCTTCAGCAGCGTATAGCTGTAGAATAGATCCTGAGAGAGATTCTACTGCATTTTTATCAGCCTTTGAGAAGTCTATACCCAAGGTTTTCTCCTTTGCGTTGTTAATTTTCTCCAATAAACCCGGGTCTAAACCCTCCAGATCGGAGTTTACAATCCTTGCATAAAGGTCGTGTTTCTTTACCAACAGATCCAGTTCTGGGAAACTCAGGGAATACCACTCACGGAGTCTTTTTATAAGCCTGTTTATTGATTCCTCAAGATCGTCTAATGATGCAATCGCCTGTATTATTATCTGGTCTCTATCTATCTCCTTCAGTTTTATCTTGGTAATCTCCAGATTAGTCCTGGATAAAAGATCGGTAAATTCTTTGTCCGAGATTCCCAGATCCGATGCTATCTTTATTGCATCAGTAGGTTCTTTATCCCCTATGAATTCGATTCCAAGTTTATGACTAATGAATCTTTCTGGATCTCTGACCTTAATGGATTTTACCCCCGTTTTCTTTAGGTAAGAGATCAGTTGAAGCTCCTCATCACAGAGATCCTTTTCTGTTTCAATAAGTTTCTCCGCAACCTTTCTTGGCTCTTCAGGGAAAGGGATCCTCTTTATGATCTTTCCATTCCTTAATGCAAACGCTCCAAGAACATTTGTGTTTACTTCTATCATGTGTTATTAGATGGAAATTAGAGTAGATAAATGGAGTGGTAAGGGGCTATCGCTTCCTCTCCTCAATCACCTTTATATCAAAAGTGTACAGGAGAAACTCAGCCTTTTAGGAAAAGGCTGGCGGAAAATCCACATTAAATTTTTGGTCAAGCTCAGCCCTTTTAGGAAAAGCGCTGACGGCAACCTTTTTAGGAAAAAGGTTGATCAAAAAAATCCATGTTAGATTTTTGGTCGAGGTTTTCTAAAGCTTGAGCGCTGGCGAAAAAAATCTTGCCTAAATTTTTGGTCGAGGTTTTCTAAAGCTCGATATTAGATGGAAATTAGAGTAGATAAATAGGGTGGGGAAGGTTACCCTCCTGCCCCTAAGTAACAGAAAAAGAGTCAAAGCCCGCCCAGACCAGTACCCTTCCTTTTCCTTGGTCTTGCACCTATACTCTTGCCCTTTTTGTGACTTATGTAGAAAATAAAGGAGACAAGTATTAATAGAATGATGATTACTATCGCTATCAAGAGCAGGGGCATTAATCCACCACCAAGGCCTTTTATCTCCTTCGTGATCGTCTTTTCTTCGAAATTTCTATCGACTGAGCTCACAACAAACGTTCCTGTCTGATTTAATTCCTTGAGATCGAGCTTTGCAATACCTGACTCATCCGTGGTTATTGGAATCTCATCACCATTTGGCGTTAAAACTGATATGCTAATGTTCTGAACAATCCCTCCATCACTTGTTGCCTTGACCATCAAGTCCTTTCCGCTTAACCAGACATCCAGATCTAACGGATATGGATTTACCGTAAAACTGGACGATGATGGGGCATAATAATCCTTGCTTGCCGTTATATCATATCTTCCGGCCAATTTAACTATAAAAGTATGGCTGTTTTTCACAATTGTCTCTTGCTCGCCATCGGGTTTTATTATCTGTATATTCGCTTCAATTCTCTGCCCGTTTTCATCCAGTACCTCTATGGTTACAGAATCCTCCAGATCTAAAATTTCCGGGGCTACTCTAAGTTGCAATTCCCCGTATATGCTAATTTCTTTACTGAACTCCTCATAACCCTCTTTTTTTATCGTCAACGTGTACTCCCCCGTTTTTTCCAGTATAAATATGAATCTTCCTTCAGAACTGGTTAGTCCGGTAATATCGGTACCTATAAGTGCAACAGATGCGTCCTCTACTGGATCACCATCCTGGTTTTTAACCATGACAGAGATTTCCTCATGCAGTTTTGGATTCTCTGGAATCGTGATATCAAAGAAATTCATTGCCTTAAAGCTGGATGTTGTTGTCTCATAAGCTGTTTTTTTAACCGTTACATCGTATGTTCCCGGCAGAGTTGGCTTATAAATCACCTTTCCTGCAGAGGATGTTGAGAGCACGTCTGTTTCTCCATCCGGCCTCTTTATCGTAACCTCAGCACCCCCAAGGGGATTCCCTCCGGAGGTTATAGTTATTACCACATCCTTACTAATTGCTTGCTTTATTGGCTCAATATCAATGTCCATACCCTCCTTGATTTTAACATTTATTGTGATAATCTCGCTGTCCTCATATCCTGTTTTAGATGCGATTACGGTATAGCTTCCAGCCTCATTTATGGTGAATTTAACATAGCCGTTGGAATCTGATTTGTATGTACCCACTAACCCTGAGGAACCGCTTACAGTAAAACCGACATTTTCCACCTTGTTATCGTCTATATCGAGAATCTTTACCCTTATCTCCTCACCTGCATATGGATTTTCCGGAATCTCAGCGATCTTTAACTTGTTGGTCACCTCGAATGTATCACTGAATAAACAGTAGTTGTCATCCCAGACATCCAACTGATATTTTCCATAGGGATTGCCTTTAAATCGGATATCCTCGTTCAATGGGCTAAACGTTACCTTCCCGTCGTCCGTATCATCCCTTCTCAATACATCGTCCATGTCCCACTCCTCGTCATCACCGAGGTGGGTAATCCTAACGTATATATTGTCAAGCAGGTCACCATTATCGTCTTCAACCTCAACAACTATTTCGCTTCCGGGGGTTGGATTATCCGGTTCCATCCCCACATATAGCTCTCTACCATCAATATCCAGGGTTGCCTCGTCACTCCCCGATACGTCACCTGACAGTTTTACCTCTACAATTTTTTCGTCACAGTCATAACCCAGGAGCGATTTTTCCCAGACATCCCCATCTTCGGTATTGAATCTGGTAGAGGATATGGTTATTGTCTTCGAGGAATTCTGAGGTATATCCTCATGCTCTACATCCTCATGAACTAAAACATCATCGACATAGATGGCTATCTCTATATCGTCTGAATCTGTTAAATCCTTATCGTCAGTATTGTTTATCTGTAATTTAACATCAAATGAATCTCCAGGATCGATTTCATCAGGATCCAGTTCAATATTCAAAGAGATATCAACATCGGCAACGACAAATCCGCTAAAAAAACCTGCAAAAAACAATGCAAAACAAACAACCCATAATGTACGAGAAATCATAGATCTCATTTTAGTCTACACTAAGATAATATTGGATTAAACAGGTATAAATATTTACAGAAAAAGTTAAAGTTTGGATAGTGAGGATTTGGTACTTTTTCCGAGCGAACCCTTCTTTTTACCTTTCTCAAATATACCCACTTTATTGATCTTGCCTCTTTTTTTGTGAAGATGAGCTATGACAAGAATTGTAACGAAAGCAATTACAACTATGAAGGATATGGACAGTATCAATAGTGTATAATTATATTGCTT
>DAOVSE010000047.1 GCA_030633595.1 Candidatus Altarchaeota archaeon | reverse complement strand
CAGGGCAGACATGATGAAGCAATAGGATATTATGTAACTGCAGCAGAACTGGGATCGGAGCTCGAGCATTATGTAGATGTGGCCAAGACATATACAGAAATCGCTCAGGATTACGAGGAAACCAACAAGCTTGAAGATGCAGCGTATTACTATCTGAAAGCTGCGGAGGTCGTATTGGACAATGATGAGTCATTCGCTTCCAAGGCTTTCAAAAGTGCAGCGAAGTGTTATCAGGGCATGAATAGATGTGAGGATGCAATAAAGCATTATACAAGATCCGCAGATATCAGTTTGAGGCTGAAAAATCAAATGGATGCGGCGGATAGCTATTGGAATATGGCAGAGTGTTACAAATCTATCAAGGATTACGAAAATGCAGCGGATTTCTATCTGAAGCATGCCGAGTATGGCGCTACTGAAGGAAAAAGAAAAGATTACCTTGAGGGCTATAAAAGATCGGCAGAACTCTATTCCGAGCTCGGGGATGCAAGACTAAAAGAAGATAAATTTGCTGATGCTGTAAAATTCTACAAAAATGCTGCAATGAGTTATTACGGCTTAAAAAATTATGCGAGGTCCGGGGAGTTCTATCTAAAAGCAGGATTGATAGAGAAGAAAAAGGGTCTCGGGGATTTCTTTAAAACCTGTACAATCGCTGCCGAAAAGTACAAGGAGGCAGATGACCCATATAACGCCGCAGAATGTTACCTGGAAATCAATGAATACCTACAAGCCGCGAGATCCTTTACATATCATGCAGATAAACAATTAGATAAGGGAAATCTTTTTTATTCTGCTGAGGGTTATGGAATGGCCGGAATTTGTTATGCTGAACTCAATCAGAAAGGGTCAATGATCGATAGCTATAACAAGGCAATTCAAACATATCTCAAACATGTGGAGAAATTAAAAATGTTGGGTGTGACCGAGGATGAGGAATCTAACATAGGGGAGGTATACAAGGGAATTGCAGAATCCAATAGAATGCTGGGCAACCTGTCCAATGCTATGGAATACTTTAAAAATGCAGTGGACTACTTTGAGAAGAACAAGATGAAGGATCAAGCAATCTTAGCCAATGCCTTTCTATCAAAGGTAAGTGCAAAATATGCTATCCACCATGGTGATTATTCGTCAGCCAGTAATCTTCTATTGACTTCGATAAGGAATTTTGAGGAATCTATTAATACGGGCAGTTGGGATGAGAGATATCTGAAATTTCTAAAAGAAAACGAAGAAGAAGCAAGAAAAATGCTGACCGAAATCGGTGAAAAGCCAGAGATCACATTAGCTGTGGATCGTTATTCCTATTCATTTGTTGATACACCCATCGTAATAAATATGGATATAAGCAATAATGGAAGTCAGCCTGTAGGTAAGATCACATTTTTGTCTCACCTCCCCGAAGGGCTTGGGGTCGTAAAACCTCCCGATCCAATTGAAGAATTGATGGCAAAGGAATCAAGAAGGGATTTCATCAAGTTGATTACAAAAAAACAGGGAAAATACCGGATAAAACCCCTGGAGGTATTGTACAAGGATAAACGAGGAAACAAATATGTGAAGGCATCAAACGTGGTATCTATCGAAATTGTTGAGAAACCAGTAATGGAGTACAAAAACTATAAGAATGTGATAGATACTTATCAAAAATACGCAGATGCCCAGTTAAAGAATAAGAATTATTTCTATGCGGGGGATGGTTATAGGATGGTTGCAGACTGTTACAGAGAATTTACCTTCAAGAGACCCGGTGATTCTAAAAGGATGGATGAATACTATGAAAAAGCCATAGATTCTTACCTGCAGTATATCAATGAATTAAAGAAGATCGAGAAGCCAAGTTCGGATCAACTCGGTCAGCTATCAGATACAGATTTCAAAACAGGGGTTTGTTATGAAGCCATAAGGGATCTTAGAAATTCTGAGAAATATCTCAGTGATTCGGTAAAACATTATAAAGAGGCGATGAAAAGAACGCACAAAGAAGAGGAAAAGCGGAGGATAGAACTCCATATGAATGTTGTACACGCATTCTCATTCAGGATAAAGACAAGAACAGCTATACAAAAAAAGGATTATGAAACCGCTAAAGAATTCCTGGAGAAATCAATCAATGCCTTTGAGGATGCACTGGGGGAGGAGTGGAATGAGGAATACGGGGATTTCTTGAAGAAAAGCCAGAGGAATACGAGGGATTTATTAGTCAGTACTAAGGACAAAGGATCTGGGTGAAGTATTTAAATACACAGAAGAAATTATATGATATGGCGGAAAATAAGGGGATGAGGGGGGACAGAGACATAAAACAATTGTTTGCTCAGTTACATGATGAGGTTCATAAGGTAGTTGTGGGCAATGACGAGGTTATAGATGAGATACTAATTGCTTTATTCTGTGGCGGGCATGTCCTGCTTGAGAGCGTTCCAGGGACAGGGAAAACACTGATGTCCAAGACCATATCTCAAACCCTGAATTGTGAATATACTAGGATCCAGGGAACGCCGGATCTGGGTGTTAAGGGTATCATTGGTGGAGTCTTTTATGATGAGACTACTGGTCAATCTACCGTAAAAAAGGGCCCAATATTTACCAATATTCTATTGATGGATGAGATTAATAGAATTCCCCCGAAAACCCAGGCAGCCCTCTTACAGGCTATGGAGGAACAGGCAGTTTCTTTCGGTGGGAAAAACTATGCCTTACCAAAACCCTTTATCATATTAGCAACACAAAATCCGATAGAGCTGGAGGGCGTATTTCCGTTGCCGGAGGCTCAAATAGACAGATTTCTTTTCAAGTCGATAATTGGATACCCTTCTCTTGAACAAGAAATGATGATCTCGAAATCCAAATTATCAGTGCAAATACCCGAGGTTATATTTAATCCTGCGGAGATTCTCATCATTCAAAAAGAGATAACTAAGACGGTGCAAATGCCAGATACAATTCTCGAGTATGTAGTAAAGATCGTTCAGGCCACGAGGGACAGGAGAGAGACAAGCACGGGGGCAGGTCCAAGGGCATCTATTGCCTTCATGATGGCATCGAAGGCGTTGGCATTTTTGGAGGGCAGGGACCACGTAACAGCTATGGATATAACGAGGCTGGCATATCCGATTCTGAGGCACAGAATCCTGCTTTACCCAGAATATTCTTCAATGAAGGTAACACCGGATGACATAATAAAGAAAATTCTTAAAACTATTGAGGCGCCTATGGGGTAAAAATTCCAAGCATCTTACCTGCATCTAACCAGCCCTCGGCGTACTCCAGGGCTGCAAGGGCGTTTATATACTTCCCCTCCTCATAGAAATGGATTGCATCTTTGTAATAGGAAATGGCCATCTGGCGGAATTCAGGAGCAATCTCATCAAATTCAATATTCTCAGGCGTTTGAATATCCAGATTTTCGAATGATGTCTTTGCCTTTTCGAGGTACTTTTCTACCTTCGACTTAAGCTCCTCGCACATCTTTTACGTTCAGCCCTGTATCGCTTCGTGGTGCCTGTCGTGAAGCGTCGTCTCTTCCACAACAACCTTTTTACCGGCAATGACCTCATCGATAGAATGGATGGTTCCCCCAGTGTCTGATATTATGTCCCTGATTCGGCGCATATCCAGAGATTTACCGAGAACTGTAATCTTTACGTTTTCAACCTCCTTATCGATCTCGTATACACTAATGTTAACCCCATCAATACCCTCTACAGAGGCCAGTTCCGTAGCAAAAGAGGCAATATCTGGCATGTGGGGTTTTAATACGTCCAGAACCACTTTTCTCAAGTCAGCCATTTTTAGGTCGAAAGAATTTAATATCCTAGTTATTATCTATATTGGAATTCATCTTAAAATATCTACCGCTTTTCGAGGATAAAGGTATTCCCCCTAATTCTAACTAATTTCGCCTTTACCCCCTTAGAGACCTCCTGAGCGATTTTTTCTCTATCCTCCTTTTCTCTCGCGGACCTCAGGATTCTAACATTCAAAATCTTGTGCTTCTTCAGCTGATTTTTAATCTCATCGAGAAGATTTTCACTTACTCCGCTTTTTCCTATTCGCAGTGTCTTTATCTTTTCCTTCATTCTTTCTTTTCTCCTTGAGCTCCTTTATAAAGGGATAAAACATACTTCTGCCACATTCCAGGCACTTTACCTCAACCCTGTGCCCCTCTGAGTTTATCCTCACGGTTGAAGTGACAGATGGCAGTAGATATCTATAGCAATATTTGCAGAATTTTCTCTTGTATTCCCTTGAGATTCTGAGGTTATATCTCATTGCAGTTTTTCTGGCCATTTCAACATACCTGCTGGCCCTTTTAACATCTCCGGAGAGTGCAGAATCATCGGCCAGGTTAAACAGTATCTCTATACGCTCCATCGCAATTTTCTTTTGCTCTTCCTTGGTTTTCTTTCTCGCTCTTTTTAACATTTGTCTCATCTCGTCAGCAACTCTATCCTGTTCTTTTGCAGCAGAACCATATCCTCAAATCTTATTCCAAATTTTCCCGGGATATAGATACCGGGTTCTATAGTGAAGACCATACCCCCCTTCAGAACATCCTCTGACTTGGGTCCTATATTGGGGATCTCATGCACGTTCAGACCGACTCCATGTCCAGTAGAGTGATAGAATTTATAACCCTTTTTTTCCATACTCTTTTCAACGAATCTATGGAGCTCTGAGGCCTTTGTTCCAACCTCAACCCTATCTATCGTTTCCAGCTCCAGGTTTTCTACAAATTCTAAAAGCTCCCCCTCTTTTTTACCTAACTTACCCACTGCAAGGGTTCTGGTCATATCCGAGTAATAGCCCTGATACCTGGCACCTAAATCTACAACCACCAGCGAACCTAAGCAAATCCTTTTTGTCCCAGCATGGGCATGTACATCAGCTCCAGAAGCTCCGGATGCCAGTAACATTCCCTCCCCAAATGGGGGTGTTTCTGACCCACATATCCGAATTTCATATTCTATCTTTGAAACGGCATCCAACTCCTTTATCCCCTCCTTTACGGTCTCGTATGCCTTTTTCATTCCCATTTTAGCCATATTCGCAGATCTTTTTATGAGCTCTATCTCGTATCCGGATTTTATGGCTCTCAGTGTTTCAGGTATTTTACAGTGTACCAATTCCTTTTTTACCTCTCCAGCCAACCTGTTAAATTCAGATATACCCATGTTTTCAACCCCAACCCTCTTTATCTTTGATTTGTTAATGAGGTTCTTTATTGTTCCCTCCTCATAAATTCTCAGATCAAATTCATAACCCGCATTGGAATAGATTTCCGAATACAGATCCCTGTATAGCTCCTTTACCCATAAAACAGCATCGTTTCTCATTATCAAGGCCCTTCCCGTATCCTTGCCCGTAAAGTAGAGCAGGTTTTTTGGATTTGTTATCAAGAGGGCATCTAATTTATTGTCCTCTAATTCCTCTCTTGCCTTCAGAAGCCGTTTACCTATCTCCGATATTAGCGCCATTTTATTTTTATTTACTTTTTATTTACTTCCTACATAGTATTAATATAATTAGGTGATATATATGAAGCCACTGGATGCGTTAGGCGAGCTTTTAGACCAACAAGTATTGGTAAGATTGAAGAATGGATTGGAGATCAGGGGGATATTGAAGGCTTTTGATATTCATATAAATCTGGTCTTGGATAATGCAGAGTTTGAAGATGGTGACATCGAGAGGAAATTTAAGAAATTATTCTTGCGAGGGGATATGATACTATTTGTATCCTGATGGTTTGATAAAATGACAAAGGGAACACCCAGTCTTGGAAAAAGATCCAAGAGACATACACATGTCCGATGCAAGCGTTGCGGAAAGAACTCCTTTCACGTGAGAAAAAAAATATGTGCATCCTGTGGATATGGGAAAACGAAAAGATTTAATGGATAGGTAAAAATGAAAATAAAGACCGACTTTTTAATCAAAAAATTAAATGAGATCGAGAAAAAGAGAGAGGCAGTCGAACTTCGGGTAAAGGATCTGATGACGAAAAACGTACTGACAATCAGTCCCGAAGATGCGGTCATTAGCGCAGCTGAAATCATGTTAGAAAACAGGATTCATGCCTTATTAGTCACCAGCAAAGACAAACCCATAGGTATAATCACATCTTATGATCTATTGCTTGTAATGTCGATTAGCGACTATTTTGATAAGAAAACAAAAGTACGGGATGTAATGATGAAGGATTTAGTCACAGTGGAACCAGAGGATGATATTGAGAGTGCCCTTGACAAGATGATTGAATACAATATAAGACGACTTGCAGTAGTAGAAGACGGAAGATTGGTTGGTATATTGAGCCTAATCGATCTTGTATTGGGTTTCGTTGATCTGTCAAAAATCTCCCAAAAATTGAAAAAGTAATACGGTTAAAATTCGTCCGGTTTTAACCCTTTTACTATTTTAATTACCTGTGTTTTAGTTCTCGCTAATTCATGTGAATTCAATAAGCCTCAGCTTCACTAACCAAGCGGATATCAAAGATTGGGGCTCGTAGTCTAGGTCGGAGTTAGCCGACGACTAATGTGCGACATGCGCTACGCTTAGTCGCACTAAATAAAAATACATTGTCATCGAGACCGAAGGTCGAAGATGTGGCAGACCTTCGGTCTGACACGCTCGATTGCGAAGCAATCGCTTGTGGCACATGTTTTGATCAACCTTTTCTTAAAAGGTTGGGCTCGTAGTCTAGTTGGTTATGACGTCGCCTTGACGTGGCGAAGATCCCCGGTTCGAATCCGGGCGGGCCCATCTCCACCTTTCTTTTCAGCGAAAAGAAACGTGGACGAAAGAAAAGGGAATCTGCTACGCAGATTCACCGGTTTCTAAATTTAATGATTAATATCAACATGTTGGTATGTTGATATCTTGACATGTTGATATCCTGTCCAGTTAGGCACTACAATCAAACTTCGGAAAAAAATCTACTAAAAAAAGGCTGAGCTTGAGCAAAGGTGTGACATGCGCTCCCTTCGGTCGCTAGTCACACATAACAATTTTCTTTTTCGTGCATGTTTTAAGCAGCAACACCCTTTAAAATCTCTTCAACCCTGTGCAGGGTATCAGCATCATCGGGACCTTTATCTGTTCTTATTCGAACAAGCCTCGGAAATCTTAATGCATATCCTGAGGCATAGGTCGGGGATTTCTGGATCTCTTCGTAGGCAACCTCGACGATGACCTTTGGCTTGAGTTTTACCTCCTTTCCGATCTGCTCTGTAATCTCCCCTCTTAACAATTCTGTCATCTCCTTGAATTCCTCGTCGGTAAATCCTGTACCCATCCTCCCGATTGTTAGAAATTCATCCGTATCCGGGTCCAATACAGCGAGCAGAAATGAAGCTAACCAGTGCGCTCTTCTACCCTCGCCCCAGGTTGCTCCCATTATCACCAGATCCAGGGTTTCCATTACGGGTTTTATCTTGTACATGTATCCAACCCTGCTCCCTGGCTGATAGTGCGCTTTTAGGTTTTTTGCCATTACACCCTCATGTCCAAGATCCAGCGCATTTTTATAGAATTTCTCCGCCTCTTTTAGATTATCTGTAATTATCTGATCTGCAAGTCTGAATGTATCCGTTTCTACAATAATTTTCTCCAGTAGTTCCCTCCTATCCTTGAATTCATCATTGGTCTTGTTCTCATTTTCACAGAAAACTAAATCGAAGAGATTTATCTCTACAGGGATGTTCTTAACCATCTCGGAGATGTCATACTTTCTTTTTATCCTCCTTGACAGGTCTTGGAATGGTCTGGGGTGCCTGTCTTTTTTTGATTTTATTGCGACGAGTTCACCCTCTATGATCGCCGATTTCGCCTTTATATTCTCCCTTGCTGCTTTAACTATCTCTGGAAATTGTTTGGTTACATTCTCAAGCCTTCTCGTATAAAGCTCCACCCGGTCATCCTCTTTATGTATTTGTATCCTCGCACCATCATACTTCATCTCAAAGGCAGTCTTTCCAAATTTTCCTATAGCCTCCTCAATATTCGCAATCTTTTGTGCAAGCATCACCTCGATTGGCCTTCCCGTTTTCAAAGTTACCTTCCTAAGCCCTTCATCGCCTTCCAATTTTGCAATTCTTGCAACCTCTCCCAGATCGGATGATAGAGAATACGCCTTTTCCACAAGTTTAGGATCCACTTTGAATGCCTGCGCAACGGCATCCTTCACGATACCCTCTCCGACACCCAGCCTCAATTCCTCCAGAATCAATCTGACTATATATCTCGCTTCAGCAGGTTCCGCAAATGAAAGTAATTCAGAAATGTATGAAATCTTTTTCTCCTGAGAACCTTTTCCGGTCAGAGAGGTTAATCTATCCAGATTTTCATATACTTTCCCAAGGGTTAATTTTTCACTAAAAAGTGTGGTTTGTGCCTTTCTTACGAGCAATTTCTCTGCCGCCAATCCTGTGTCTCCTGTCTCCCTTATCCTATTCTCCACGGTAGCTTCAGTGGCTCCTGATATGTTTGAAATCGCCTTTATAACCAATTTATTCCCAATTCCCAGCTCTTTCTCACTCCATGCTGGGAAGATCCTTCCCCTAATGAACAGAATGATTATTGGAAGCTCCCCCTCAGGAACCCTGTTAAGAAAATCCGAGACTATGGAGGCCATTTCAAGCCTGCTGCTCGTTTTTTCAAGTTCCTGATAAACCCTGATTAGTGTTGAGAAGTCCATGCTTACACATAAATAATCCGTTTCTGTAACTAAAACTGAGTTTTGATTATTTGGATGTAATCATAAATATTAACGTACAATGGATACAAAGCTTGGGTACTTTGCCCTGTCCCTGATTGCCTTGGCATTAATCCAACAGGCAACGGCATCTCACATGCTCCTGTATGGAGATGTAACAGTAGATGGAAAATCTGCACCCATTGAAGCAACAATAGTTGCAAAAATGGCGGATGGGGATGTTGGAAACTGTACAGTAACCGAGGAAGGCATCTATGGAATTCTTATAATCTCAAATAAGGGCGGATACACCCCGATAAATTTCTATATTGGTAATTCCAAAGCTATTCAGGTAGTAACCTTCGTCCCTGAGGGGGTTATGGTGATAGATCTGGATTTCGAAACCATAGAAGAGACGACAACGACCATTAGAAGGGTTGAACTCCCGACCACGGTAATTCAATCGCCGGGAATTATCGGAATGGCGGTTTCATTCACAACCAACAACGGGACTATTTTTGGATTCATAATTGTCTTTGTACTGATATTCTTTTTCATCAGGGATCTGCTCTAACATATTTATTCCCATTTTCACAATACCCTTTATGTCGAAGGGATTTTTCTCAAGGAGGACTGCCATTTTCTTTTTTACCTTCTCGGTTTTTATCTCACTGTGCGGTTTTGTGGTATCTTTGAGTAATGAGCATTTTGTTGGGGAAGCTCCGGTTGGGGAGAAGATCCCCGTAATTGTGATGCTAAAGGAAAATGCCAGGGAACCGGGAGTTAAATCATCAGCCAGTCGCAAGCGTGTGGTTGCTAAGGCACAGAATAACGTTCTGTCAAAATTGGATGAACGGGAATTCGAGCTAAGACATAAATATACCATAATTAATGGATTCTCGGGCGAGGTTACAGGGGAGGGTTTGGAGAAATTACGAAAAGACCCGAATGTTGCAGGGATTTATGAGGGTAAGAGGATCCATGCATTTCTATCCCAAAGTGTCCCTCTGATAAATGCCACCAGTATCTGGGGTTTTCAGATCAATGGAGAGAACATTACAGGTAAGGGGGAAACTATCTGTATTATTGATACGGGGATTGATTACAATCATTCTGATCTTGGTAATGGTTGGGGTAATAAGGTTATTGGTGGTTATGATTTTGTTAATATGGATGATGATCCATGGGATGATAATGGCCATGGTACGCATTGTGCTGGAATTGCTGCTGCAAACGGCTCTTCAAAAGGGGTTGCTCCAGATACGAAGATAGTTGCGATAAAGGTTTTGGATGATGATGGTTATGGTTGGAGTTGGGATGTAATTGCGGGAATAGATTGGTGTGTGAGTAATGCCTCACAATATAATATCTCTGTAATCTCCATGAGCTTGGGGGGTGAATTATATCCTTCCTATTGTGATAGTAACGAAAGTTCTTTTGCGTCCGCCATAAATACGGCAGTGGCAAGTAATATTTCTGTTGTAGTTGCCACGGGTAATGATCACATTACATCTGGAATTTCATCTCCAGCGTGTATAGAAAATGCGACACCTACCGGTTCCTCAGACGATGGCTCTGACGGGACAACAAAAGATGCTTTTTCCTCATTCACGAACAGAGGTTCAGGATTCCCTGAGATGCTCCTCGCCCCAGGCAGGTGGATTACATCAACTGTTCCGGGAGGGGGGTATGGTACATGGGACGGCACTTCAATGGCAACACCCCATGTCGCCGGTTCTATAGCCCTGATAAAACAATATCTCAGACTTACTAATCGGGATCGAACTCCTGGGGAAATAGAGAAATTGCTGAATAAAACGGGGAAGAGGATACCCGACAGTGGAACTGGTTTGAATTTTTCTAGGATTGATGTGTACAGCGCGATTATGGAGCTAAATGCCCCTCCTTTAATTGTTCTGAATAAACCAGAAAATGCATCCTTTACAGATAAGAATT
>DAOVSE010000037.1 GCA_030633595.1 Candidatus Altarchaeota archaeon | reverse complement strand
GCAAGTAATATTTCTGTTGTAGTTGCCACGGGTAATGATTACACTACATCTGGAATTTCATCTCCAGCATGTATAGAAAATGCGACACCGGTTGGGGCAAGTACAAAGTCAGACGTAATTGCGAGTTTTACGGATAGAGGGGTTAATTTCCCAGAGATGTTGCTTGCTCCAGGATCGGTGATTAATTCCACAGTTCCTCCTGAAAGTGCATGCACAGGTAGCCCATTAGATGAAAATTGTGATGATTCTCTTTATGATGAATTGAGTGGAACATCAATGGCAACACCCCATGTCGCCGGTTCTATAGCCCTGATAAAACAATATCTCAGACTTACTAATCGGGATCGAACTCCTGCGGAAATAGAGAAATTGCTGAATAAAACGGGGAAGAGGATACCCGACAGTGGAACCGGTTTGAATTTTTCTAGGATTGATGTGTACAGCGCGATTATGGAGCTAAATGCCCCTCCTTTAATTGTTCTGAATAAACCAGAAAACGCATCCTTTACAGATAAGAATTACAGTATATTGAATTGGACATGTACCGATCCAGAAGGAAAAAATATGACTGCCTTTGTCTATGGGGATAATGAGAGTGCAGATACACTACTGAATACGACAAACTGCTCCAGCAACGTTTCTTGCACCTACAATTGGACAGGACTGAACGAAACTATATACTACTGGAAGGTAAAATGCAATGACAGCATTCTCACAAGTACGTCGGAGATCTGGAATTTCGAGGTTGACCTAACACCACCCACAGTAAATTTCATCTCACCAACACCCGTGGAGGGGGCTGAGACGGACTTCAATACCATTATATTTAATGTAAGTCACACGGAGATAAATCTCGATACACTGATATTAAACTGGAATGGAACCCCTGAATATCATAGCTATTCCGGAAACTATACAAACATAACCAAGATACTGGTAAACGGCTTCTATAACTACTCTGTATGGCTGAACGACACCGCCGGAAACTGGAATCAGACAGAGACCAGGAATCTGACGGTGAACGCAACACCACCAACGGTAGTCTTAATCTCACCGGGTAATGAATCTTTTTCCAAGGGAGATACAAATTTCACATGCAACGCGACCGATAATGTTCAATTAGAAAGTATTACATTGTATTGGAACTATTCGGTATGGGGGGCGAACGGAACAAATTTCCTTACCGGTACTTCAAATCAAACATCCTTCGTGAGGAACAACCTGCAGGAAAGGAATTATGTGTGGAATTGTCTAGCGTGTGATAATTCATCAAATTGTGCCTTTGCATCAGAGAATTCTACTGTTACGGTGGATGCGACAGAGCCAGATATTACTGCATACTCAATAAACCCAAAGATCGTGATTAACGGGAGCAATGTCTCTTTGTCGGTGAATGTAACCGATACACATCTGAATAGAACATGGGTCACAGTAAAGCTGCCGGATATGTCTCAAGTAATTCTTGATCTGCCTGTAGATTATACCCCAAATATCACAGGTAGGCACAACATAACATTTTTTGCGAATGACTCCGCCGGGAATGAAGTCAATGTAAATGATTATTTCATATCAGAGCAGGGAATGCAGTTTAATTCATCATCCGTTGGTTACAATAATTCCGGATTGAACGTTACCCTGAGGGCATATTTTAACGGAATTCTGATCGTCGAGAACCAGTCGGTAGGCAATGTAATTCTGGATATAGCCAATTATACCTATGATCTAGAGTTCTCAACCCTTAATAGCTCTCTGATAGTCTTGCTGAGGGGGGTTAATCTGTCAGAGAATAATGACAGGATAATTGGATTTGATATGTTAACCCCATCAGAATATCTGGTAACTTATGCCATAAATAATTCATATGGGGTCGATAATGCAACATTAAATCTAAGCTATTCCGGAACTGGGTATGGGAATGAGGATTATCTGGGAGTTTATAGATGTGTAAACTGGAATTTTTCTGGAAGGAATTGTCCCGGTGAAAACTGGACAGAGATAAATGCTTATAATGTGCCCTATGGAGAGTATTTCTTAGTTAATGTCTCTGGATTCAGCGCCTTCTCGATAAAGCAGGAGCCATACTGTGGTGACGGGGTTAAAACTAATGGAGAGGGGTGTGATGACACTGACTTCGGGGGGAAGACATGCAGAAGCTTGGGGTACGATCACGGCTCTCTGAGTTGCTCCCCCGGGTGTGAGATATCCACAGGCGGATGCGGATATAGCGGTGGCGGTTCCGGTGGCGGAAGTGGAGGTGTAAGCTACGGAGCAAAACCAAAGCCTTCTTGTTTCGATGGGATAGGGAACTGCCATAGCGGCGGATGTGAAGAAGGAGTGGATTGCGGAGGTCCCTGCGACCCCTGTATGAGTTGTTCCGACGGAATCCAGAATCAGGCCGAGGAGGGCATTGACTGCGGAGGTCCCTGTCCACCATGCTCGACAGTTACAACTACAACAACTATTACAACAACCACGGTAGCACCGACTACAACTATAGTTACCACCACCGTTACAGTAACCAGCACTACTCCGGTAACAACTACTATACTACCTCAGGTATCCAAGAAAGTCGATCTAATTCCCTATATAATCATATCTGTCGAGATATTATTGATAGTGGCTTTGTATACCCGCTATAGGAAGCATGTAAAAAGAGAAGAAAGGAAAGAGTTCAATCATCTAAAAGATAAAGTTGAAGGAAGTGTTTAATCTGTAAAGAGTATATATTTCAGAAAAGAGTAAATAATAACCCTATAGGGGATGTGTGAAAATGGCAATAGAACTAAAGAACATTGTCAGGGCATCTGTTTTGTTTTTGCTTGTATTTACGCTTGTGACAGGATACTTGAGTATTTTAGGTTGTGGTCAGGTGACCCTGCCCCCTAGACGACCCCTTGAGGTTAATGTCTCAGGAAACTGTGTGAATGAAGAGGTAATAATAAACACTACAGATAGAAACGATAACCCGATATCTAAGGTTAGGATAGAGGTCTACTTTGATAGGGCAGTTGTGGAGGAGATCCTGACAGACTCTGGTGGGATGGCATCATTTATCCCAGTTTATGTGGGGGGGTATGAGATAAAGTTAATGAAATCGGGATATAAGGGTCAGGAGGTGAGTCTTTCTGTGATATATTGTGGCTCATGTTCTGATGGAATACTGAATCAGGGTGAAATAGGAGTTGACTGTGGGGGACCCTGTCCGCCCTGCCCTCAAAATACATCCACTACGACATCAACCTCTACAACATCAACTACTACAACCTCTACAACACCCTCTTCTACCACCACATCAACTACGACGGCTTTAATTGCCTCAACGACTTTGGTTACGACAACATCCTCTACCACAACCCTCTCATTGGCTGAGGAGTCTGATGGGTTAGATGTAAGTCTTTTGATTATCCTGTTTGTGGGCTTTCTGGTGTTAGCTGGCTTTTATGTCCTCTATACTAGAACTAGGAGATTAAATGAGGACTTGGGGACTATTGAAGAGGAGATGAGGGAGAAAACCTCTCATCCCGGGTTAGTGGAGACCAAGGGCAAGAGAGGGTCTCTTGAGAAGGTTTCTGAAGGTACGAAGAAGAGGAAGGCTAAAAAAGAGAAGAAGGGAGGAAAGGTTGGGAAAAGGAAATCTCTGCGGTAATCATCTCTTTCTGATCAGATAGAATATTGCTGCCACAAGAAGGATAAGAAATATAACTGCAGGTATTATAAATCCTGTACTATCTCCCTTTGATAGTGTGGTAGTAGTTGTTTCTTCCATGCTCGTTGTCGTCGTAATCTGCGTGATAGGTAATGTAGTTGTTGTGGTCGTAGAGGGTATTTTTTCATTTATCTTCTGAAGTAAGGAATCACATTTTTCTCCATCTTCTTTACATTTGCCAACACCCAATGTATCTTTTATTCCAATCGCCTCTTCTATCTTCGATCTTGCATCCAAATAGTTACCTTCATTGTAGAGCTCCTCGGCCTCTTTATACAGGGAATAGGATTGCATTTCTCTTATGTAGATCTCCCTCGCTTTAAAAAGATAGACATTATGATCGAAAGCACCCACTACGAGATCATTTCTTCCGTCGTTATCCACGTCTGTGATCAATAACTTTCCTACGGCCCTGTATGGTTCGTATTCCCACTGCAGGGAGCCATCTTTCCCGAGAATATAGATGTGTTTGGAACCAACAGCTATTTCCTCTATTTCGTCCCAGTTTAGATCTCCCGAATGGACCGAATTTACATCATCAATGGTTTCGAAATTCCAGAGGAGATTCCCCTCATCGTCGAATAGATAGGCCATGTCAGAACCAATTATGATCTCCTTCTTACCATCGTGTTCGAGGTCCGTTACGTAGATACTCTCTACTTTAGCTTTTGTTTTGTATTCCCATTTTATTTTTCCGTCATTTGTAAGGACATAGAGATTTGGATAGGAACCAACTAACACTTCCTTTTTTCCGTCATTATCTATGTCATCAACTATTAGATCCCCAATAGCACCATCTGGTTTGAAGCTCCATACCATGTTTTTGTCGGCGTCATAAATAAGAACCTCTGAACCGCCAATTATGACCTCATTTTTTCCGTCATTGTCCAGATCCTCCATTGCTATGCCCCAGGGAAATTCTCCCCTGATGCTCTTCTGCCACAGGATTTCAAATTTATTGTTGAATATGTATATAGTATGCTTTCTGATACGTCCAGTGCTGGCCATAATATCATCAGAGCCGTCCAGATCGAAGTCCCCTACAATTATCTTCTTAACAGGGTCTGACTTTGGGAATTTCCCCACAACGGTCCTGTTGAAGTCAAGTATATGGATGCGGGATGACCCTGCGACTATCTCCAGTTGTCCGTCATTTTCCAGGTCTATCGCATTTGTGGAATAGACATATGCCTTCGCATCAAATTGCCATATCTTGTTTACATTTGAGTCCAATAGATAGACCTTGCTATCATAGGAGGTGGCGATTATCTCCTTTGATCCATCATTATCCAGATCTACAACATACAAATCGGTGATCTCCATCCTCGCATTAAACTTGTTTTCCAGAGTTATATAATTCACAGACTCAGCATTAACGATGTTAATAAGAAAAATGCACAACAATATCGAAATCCTGATTAAATTTTTCCCGTCCATTTTGGATTATAATATTCTTGATTTGGGTTTAAATACTTTAGGTTTTTTGTTGGAAGTAGCCTCTTCTGATATAGTAAATTAGCTCTATTATCAGCAGGAGAAGAACCACAGCTAGCAGATATGGATACAGGTCATGTTCCACATCCATATGCTCTCTCTTTATTTTGGAGCCAACATTTACTGTTTCTACCTCCATAGATTCAGCTATGTCAGATTCCTTCTCATTTGCGAGGTTTACAGCTATCTGTTCTTTATTCCCAGAAAATTCTGTTCTATAGATGCCAACCTCATCGAGGATTATGTTTCTTCCCTCCAAAATTTCATTCGACGGGGTGGTTATGTTTACTGGTATGTTTATTGGTAGAGATCCTCCGGTTTTAAGGTTATATAATGTTGTAGCTGTCTCAGCCCTGTTTATCCACCTGATGAGTTGAAACCAGAATATGGGCATTGAAGAGCTATAGTAGAAGTTACTCCACGACGGGTTTGGGTTAATCCCAATATAGGCAACCTTACCTTCTCCATAGCTATGATAAACTATCCCCGGCATTCCTACTACGTTCGCTATCACTTCGGATTCATTCTTAGCCTTGCATTTGAAGTATTTCTTTATAATTATCCCCGCTAGAATTGTATCCTTCAAAATTTCATGGTCCTTAACGATTTCAATTTTACCCTCTAGATTCTTTACCCACTCCAGTTTTATGGGTAGAAGCCCTTCCAAGTCCGGATCCTCGATTTCTCCCAGATCCGAGCAAGCAAGGACCACTAGATTTCCTCCATTCTCCATATACAGCTTTAGATCGCCATACATACCTTTCAATACAAGATCTTTATTCATCTCACCCTGAACTATTGTATCAAATCCTTCAAATTCTGGAATTATAGGGGAGACTGCCTTCGTTAGTTTCACATTTGGTGAGGATTTCAATGCGTATTCAAGGTAGGTATCAGAGCCATCATCCGTAATTAACAGAACATTGTATCTCCTGATCCCCGGGATTATTGCATAAGCCTCATTATCTATAGCAAGATCGTCATCACTATCTATTCTGACGGTTATTATGTGAGATTCAAAGGATATATCGCTTTCTATATGCACTAACCTTGTTGACTTGCTCGGGATTCTCTCCCTGATGGTCTCTATTGAATCTTCATCTACAAGGATTCCCCCTTCAACGGTAATTTCCTCCGAATTAAAGTTTTCAAGTGTGAAGGTGAGGTAGAATTTATTCCTGTTTGTTAAAAATCTCTTTGCGTCTATGTCGGTAATTGCTATATTACTGCCCCCTTTGGATACCTTTATTAGCTTTGTATCGATCCCGTCTTTCGATGCGAGTTTGCTCACTAACTCTATATCCATTCCTTCACTATTTGAGAAGTCAGAGAAGACATAAATCTCCCTGTTTGTTTTTACATCAGATAGCATATCCTTTGCGAAGAGAATTGAATCGCCAATATTCGTTGGTGTGTCGGCACAGGTTAATCTATCCAGAACAGATTTAGCTGTATTTCTGTCAGAATCCTTTAAAACAACAACCGGTATATTTTCTGCCAGAATAATGCTGAAGGAACTTCCCGGGCTTGAATCATCGAGAATCTTTTTGGCAAATTCCTTTGCCTTTGAGAATCTATCGGGATATATGTCTATAGATTGCATACTAGCTGAAGCATCTATGACAAAAACAATATCCCCCATTGGTCTTTTCTCAGCCTGAGATGTGATGGATGGATTTGCGATTGCAAAAACAAGGAGGCATATACTAAGGATCTGAATCATGAGCAATGGGTCCCTGATAAATCTCTTAGGGAAAAGTCTGAATCTCCTATCCTTCTCTATCTTGGTTATGAACATTATCGTGGGGAATTTTATATGCTTGGGCTTCGGCTTTAGAAGATAGACTAGGATAATGGGAATTACCAGTAACAAACCTGCTAGGGCCCACGGATTTGTCAGCTCTGGTGGTTGCATATTAATTATCTATGGAAGTCAGAATAATAATATGAGCGGTTACAAGACACATATCCTATCTTATTGTATATTCATCTCAATTCTGCTGGCAATCTTGTATTACTTTTTTGATCCTGGAATTTCTGCAACTACATTGGTTATTGGAATCTCCATTGGGCTCTTTTATTCAATCCTCCCGGATATAGATGCAAAGAGGTCAAAGATACGGCAACTTTTTATGGGAATTTTTATCCTATCTCTTATCCTGTACGTCATATATCCTAGGTTTATCCTAGCTTTAATAACAGGGATACTGGCATTTTTTCTATTTTTGACCTTCTTTATCAGACACAGGGGCTTTTTTCATACTCTCACGGCGGCAATTCTGTTCTCCATACCCCTCTTCATAATAGATCCATGGTTTTCTTTTTTTGCATTCCTTGGCTTTTTAAGTCATCTGGCTGTAGATGGGAAACTCTTCAGTTTATTTTAATCCAAATGGTTATTTTTATCATTCAAGTTCTAAGATAATAATGCTCATATGGGCAAAATATATGGAAAATGATTATAGCGATCGCCAGCGGGAAGGGTGGTACTGGAAAGACCACTGTAGCTGTAAATCTGGCGTTATCCCTAGAACATATTCAGCTTATCGACTGCGACGTTGAGGAGCCAAACTCCAATCTCTTCCTGAACCTCGAACTGGAGAAGGTGGAGGATGTTTCCATTCCCTTCCCGGTCATAGACGAAGAAAGGTGTACCCACTGCGGTAAATGTTCAGAGCTTTGTGAATACAATGCACTTGCGGTTTTGCCTGATAGGGTAATGGTCTTCAAGGAACTTTGCCACGGCTGTGGGCTCTGCCAGATTGCATGTCCTCAAGGGGCAATAACAGAGAAGAACAGGGTTATAGGAACCATAGAAAAAGGCAAGAATGATATAGAATTTCTTCAGGGTGTGTTGAATATCGGAGAGGCTATGTCAACACCCCTGATCAAAAGGTTGAAGGAGAAGATAGATGCAAGAAAGAATGTAATCCTGGATGTTCCTCCAGGTGTGGCATGTCCTGTAATTGAGGCAATCTCCGGAGTTGATTATTGTTTACTTGTTACAGAACCTACTCCATTTGGACTTTACGATCTGAAGCTCGCAATGGAGTTATGCAGGGGATTGGGTGTTAGATTTGGGATCATCATAAATAGGGACGGAATCGGTAACAAAGACACGGAGAATTTCTGCAATGAACAAGGAATTCCCATTCTGCTCAGAATTCCCTACGACAGGAAAATTGCGGAACTCTACTCTGAAGGAATTCCATTCGTTAAGGAAATGCCCGAGTGGGGGGAAAGATTCAGAGAGGTTTTTGAGAGGATACAAAGGGAAAAATGAAACAGATTCTAGTAATCAGCGGTAAGGGCGGCACTGGGAAAACGACACTGGTTGCCGGTTTCGTATCACTGGCAGAAAATGCGGTAATGGCGGACTGTGATGTTGACGCCCCTGATCTGCATATAATCCTGAAGCCAGATATCCAGGAAGAGATTCCATTCTACGCCCTAAAGATTCCGGTGAAAGACGAATCCAGATGCATAGAATGCGGAAAGTGCAGAGAGGCTTGTAGATTCAATGCGATTGATGAGAATTTTAACATAGATGAATTTAGGTGCGAGGGCTGTGGAGCCTGTGCCTTCATATGTCCTGTGGATGCCATAGAGATGATAGATAGCGAGGCCGGAAAACTCTATATCTCGAGAACGAGATTTGGACCCTTCGTTCACGCTCAGTTGAATATAGGGGAGGAAGCCTCAGGTAAGCTCGTTATCGAGGTAAAAAGAAAAGCCAAGGAACTTGCAGAGAAAGAGAATAAGGAATTGATTCTCATCGATGGCTCTCCAGGAATCGGATGTCCTGTAATCGCATCACTCTCTGGAGTGGATCTTGCATTGATAGTTACCGAGCCAACTGTTTCGGGAATCCACGATCTCGAGAGGATTCTCGGTGTAACAAAACATTTTGGAATAAAAACATCAGTATGTATTAATAAATTCGATATCAACAAAGAGAAGACGAATGAGATCGAAAATTTCTGCAATGAAAACGGAATTCCTCTTATCGGGAGAATTCCCTACGATCCAAGCATTACAACGGCAATGATCGAATTGAAGACGGTAATAGAATTTTCATCCTCTCAGACGAGTGAGGAAGTTAAAAAGATCTGGTCAAAAATAATCGAGATGTTATAAAATGTCAGAGATAAACTTTGCTGGAATAGTTGATAATTCCACCATAGATTATCCCGAGAAATTATCCGCTGTAGTCTATCTGTGCGGTTGCCCGTACAGATGCCCCTGGTGCCAGAATGCAGAGCTCGTATTTAACGAGGGAAATTGTAAACCAACCGGAATTGATGAAATAATTGATCAATTGAAGGAAAACTTCCTGATACAGGCGGTCTGTGTTACCGGAGGAGAGCCCTTAATGCAAAAGGAGACTATCGAATTTCTGAAGAGGATCAAATCTGAGACGAATCTATTGTTGAAGGTAGACACAAATGGGTATTTTCCAGAGAGATTAAAGGAGGCATTACCTCTCCTGGACTTTTTTACAACGGATGTGAAGGCCCCACTGAATGAACGGTATGGAGAGGTCGTCGGCTTGCCCGATCTTTGGCAGAAAATCGTTGATAGGGCTGAGAAGAGTTTAAGCATACTGAAGAAATGGAAACATCCGAAAGAGGCGAGAACGACCATCGTTCCGGGTCTGATAGATAAAGAAGAGGACATAATGGGGATAGCGAAGCTCGTCGATGAAGTGGGATTCACACACTATACACTGCAACAATTCAGAGCCGAGAGAACCCTTGACCCGGAGTATGAGAAAATTCCAAGTCCAAGCCCTGAGTTAATGCAGAAACTAGGCAGAATAGCTAAAAAACATCTATCCAAAACAAAGGTACAGATCGTGACACAGCAAAATGGCTTTGAGGAAATTAGATAGAAATAAAGACTGAGTTTTATATTAAGTTTACCCTATTATTTTAGGTAAACCTAAAATGTATTCGAAAACCATTGAGGATTATCTGGAGGCGATATACAACATCATTCTGAGGAAGGGTTATGCCAGAACTAAGGATATATCTAGGGAACTGGAAATCAGCTCACCCAGCGTTACGGAGATGCTCAGAAAATTAAATAATGAAGGCTTAGTTAACTACGAGAAGTACAGTGGGGTCACATTAACTACCGGGGGTGAACGAATAGCCAAGTCGGTGAAGATGAGACATGATACAATAAGAACACTCCTGAAAATTATCCTGGTTTCCGATAAAACTGCTGAGAGGGATGCATGTAAAATCGAACACGAAATAAGTCCAGAGACAGTTGAGCAGTTAACGAAATTTGTCAAGTTCGTTGAAAGTGCCCCTATGCATCCAAAATGGCTCGAGCATTTCAAGGAATTCTGCAAGACAGGGGAATATGTTTGTGAGCGTGAGGAGAAAGATTAGCTTTTCCTAAATTTTCCTAAAAATTTTAGACTCAAAATCTGCAATCTAAGTTCTTTAGGTTATGGTATTTATGCACCTAACGACCAAATACCATAGTTAGGTTATCCTAATATTAAAGGGAAATGAGCGAGATGAAATTAAGCGATCTTTCACTGGGTGACACTGGAAGAATAACCAGGGTCGTTGGGGGATGGGGACTTCATCAAAAATTGACCATGATGGGTATAAAAGAGGGTTCGATGATAAAGGTAATAAAATCTGCATTCTCCGGAGGTCCGGTAGTTGTCGAAGTTGGAAGAAATTCCATAGCTATAGGCCGGGGAATGGCCCAGAAGATCTATGTGGAGTCGGGTTAAAATTAAAATGAAAAAGATATTGAACCAGATGGGGTACGAAGAGAAAGGCAGGATAGTTGAGATAAAAACTACTGATGTAAGGAGAAAGCTTATGGGCATGAACATAAGAACCGGAAAGGAGGTAAAGATGCTCGCGAAGCAACCTTTAGAGGGTCCGGTTGCGATAGAAGTAGAGAATGCCCAAACATCTCTGAGCCAGAAGATGGCAAAACAGATCGTAGTTGAAGTGTAAAATGTACAAAATATTGTTGATGGGAAATCCAAATGTTGGAAAGAGCGTTGTATTTTCGAGGCTTACCGGGGCAAATGTTATAGTTTCCAATTATCCCGGAACCACCGTAGATTACACAAAGGGCTATATGAAAATAAAGGGTGAAGAGGCCGAGGTGATAGATGTTCCCGGAACCTTCTCCCTGGAGCCTAAGGATGTCGCCGAAGAAATAGCCCTGAAGATGTTAAGGGAGGAGAAACCGGATGTCGTTATAGACGTGATAGATTCCACTAAACTGGAGAGGGGTCTTTATTTAGCCTTTGAGATAATGGAGAAATTTGACTATCCTTTGATCATTGATTTGAATATGTGGGATATCGCAGTTGGTAAGGGAATCGAAATAGATTTGAAAAAACTGAGGGAGATTCTGGAAATTCCGGTAATTCCCACCGTGGCCATCTCGGGGGAGGGAATTAAGGAGTTGGCAGACATGGAGAAGATTAAAAAGGTTATAATGACCAAAGAAAAAAAGCCCATGCACGAGCACCTTGGTGAAATTTTAGAGAGAATAGAGGGGGTCGGGAAATAAAATGCCAGCAAGAAGGAAAAAAGTTTTATCAACCCTAGTGGAACTCCATCGGGAATTTGAGAGGAGCATAAAACACGAGGAAATGATAAATGCTACAAACCTGGGCAGAGATATAGTCAGAAGGGAGCTGGAAATTCTGAAATGTCTTGGATTGATCGAGAGCCGTCAGGGCATGAAGGGAGGTTATACCCCTACGATATATGCTTATGGAGGAATAAAATGCCTAAATTAACACCCGAAGAGAGATGGGATTATCTGGATAAATTGGCCGGGAAAGTAGTCACGCTCAAGCCAAGGAAACTCAGTTTGAAGGATGCCATCGGCGATTTAACCCTAAGACCTCTGACTGGAATTCCTATAGCCTTTGGGATATTATTCTCTGTCTGGATGTTCTTCGGCACATTTGCAGGGTTCTTTACGGATGGGTTTATGGTCCCTCTGTTTGATGAACATTTTCTGCCATGGATTCAGGAGGCGTTCCCTGCGGAGCCAGCGTGGCTCTATGCCTTGTTGGTGGGAACCCCCGGGGCCGATAATTGCTTTGAAGCATTCGGTGTTTTAACAACAGGCTTGTTTGTCCCATTTGGTGTGGTTTTGTGGGCGATAATACCCCTCTTTCTGGCTATAGCTCTATTGGAGGATATAGGTTATCTGCCCAGATTGGCGGTTCTGATAGATAATGTATTACATAGGATAGGCTTGCACGGCTTCGCTATAGTCCCCACCGTACTTTCCTACGGATGCAATATTCCCGGAGTGACGGCAGCAAGAATTCTGGAAACAAAGAAGGAGAGATTTATGATGATGGTAATTCTTGCAATTTTCATTCCCTGTGGGGCCCAGATAGGTATAATGGAGGAAACTATTGCCGGAGAATATGGGGATTGGCTGGTGTTTGCCATAATAGGCTACCTTCTATTGGGCTATCTCATTACTGGGTGGGTTCTGAATAAAATAATTCCTGGCAAATCCCCCGAAATATTGATAGATATCCCACCATACCAGAAACCCACCGGGAAAAATCTATTAATGAAAACATGGATCAGGGTTAAATGCTTTTTAGTGCATGCCGTTCCATTCGTTAT
>DAOVSE010000020.1 GCA_030633595.1 Candidatus Altarchaeota archaeon | reverse complement strand
CCGCCTTCTTAATAACCCCCATCAATCTCTCAAAGGACTTAAATAGAAGTTGGATTTCATCATCACCAAGCTCTTTAGATGTTTTACCCTTGCCGATATCGGAATTAAGGCAAATCTCTTCGGCATATGTGCCCCCCACAGAAAGATCAGTTGCCAGGGTTGCAACCAAGCTCTTTTCAGATCCTTTCAGGATATTACGGAACTCTGGGAAATCTATTTCCAATGGATTTCTCCCCTCAGGGGGATATTTGTATATCTGCCTAACCCCCAGTTTCCTATCCCTCCATTTCTGCCATTCTAATAAACCCAAAATCATTTTCTCTGAATTACAAAGAATTACGTTACCCTTACTGAATAATTCTGTAATCAGAAAATATTTTACACCCTTTTTCTCCAGTTCGAATTCCAATATCCTATCGAACTTATATTGCCTAACAGACCGGATAAATGCGCCCTTAAGGTGCTTCCTCAATTGCATAGCAAAGGACGAGGGTTGCTCTGGCACATCTCTGGAGTATTTTGTAAGACATAAATAATTTGGGGCAATTACAAGCTCCCCAGAACCTCTTTTATGACTGTAAAGCCTTATCTTTAATTCCCTTTCGGAAATCTGATAGACCTTATCGACTCTCGCAGAATCTAATTCATCATTCAATTCTCTCGTTAAAAAATAAATATCTATGGATGTTAGTCCAGTTTTCATTTCTTCAATAATCTCTTAAATCGATCCTATTTATCCCCTCAACCCCATCAAGTGCTTTATCCGTGGATATTATCTCTCTGTTTTCATCCCTTAGGTAACATGCAGATGCGTGCAATGAGTCAAAGATACCCAAGCCATACTGCTTTTGAAGTTCAAATGCCCTTTCTAATATGTCAAAATCTAGAGAGATGATGTCTAAATTTTTTACTGATCTAACCCTTTCTAGAACTTGTTCCCCCTCATCTTTACTTATATCCCTCTTTACAACTACATTCAATTCCACTATGGTTGCTGCAGATGTTATCCCCTTGATCATCCCTTTCTCAACATCACTATAACCTTTTCTGCAGATGGTTTTAACCAATCAGTTACCTTTAACCAACCCAGAAACACATCGGCATCAAGATACATCTTTAAATCTCTTTTTTGAGTCCTCATATAGATATCTCTCAGCACGTTCATGGAGGTCTAAGGGAAGTTTCTTTCTCTCGAACAAAGTAACTAACCTTATACCATACCTGATTATCTCTGCCTTTGAAGAAAACTTGTGTTCCTTGATTAGTTCATCCATCTCCTTTACCAAACCTCTCTCCAGTTTAACTGGAAGAACAACCTTGTTGTATGCCATAATATACACTTGGATATACAGGCATATATATTACCTTATCGGAGAAGAATCAATTTTCATCATCCAACGATCTTAACAGAATTGCTTTCTGCGCATGCAGCCTGTTTTCTACGAACCCTTTCTTTAGGAAAGAAAGTGTTTCATCCCAAAGAAAGGGAAATTCACTTTGTGAATTTCTATACATTGTTATGTATCTCATTATCCCAACGATCTTAACAGAATTGCTTTCTGCGCATGCAGCCTGTTTTCTGCCTGATCCCAGACAATCGAATTTTTGCCATCAATAACTCCATTCGTGATTTCTAACCCGCGGTGAGCTGGTAAACAGTGCATTATCCTACAGTTGGAATCTGCAAGTTTTACGATTTCCTCATTTAATTGGTATGCCTGGAATATCCCCAATCTCTTTTTTTCTTCAGATTCATCCCCCATGCTCACCCAGACATCCGTATAAATGAAATCAGCATTTATAGCAGCCTTTTTGGGATCATTAATAACCTCAACCTTTGATCCTGTTTTTTTCGAAATATTAAGGGCTTTTTCCACGAACTCTCTACCTGGTTCATAACCCTCTGGAGATACCACCTTAATGTTTATCCCGGACATTGCACATCCAAGGAGCAATGAATTGCATACATTGTTGCCGTCTCCGATATAGGTAAGATTTACCCCTTTGAGCCCTCCTTCAACCTCATAGATAGTGAATAGATCGGATATTACCTGGCAGGGATGCTCTAGGTCGGATAGACCATTAATTACCGGAACCTTTGAATTTTTTGCAAGCTTCTTCAGTGTTTCATGTTTTTTGACCCTTGCTAGGATGCAGTCGGAATATCTACTTAAAACCCTTGCGCTATCTCCTATAGTCTCTCCCCTCCCCAGTTGTGTCATACTCTCGTCTATATCTATTGCATTTCCACCAAGTTGGATCATCGCGATTTCGAAGGAAATTCGTGTTCTGGTTGACGGTTTCTCGAATAACATCAATAGAATCTTGTCTTTAAGCCTATTTTTATAGTTCTCAGGTTTTGCCTTTATTCTCTCAGTCTCACGAATAATGGATTCGAGCTCCCCGATTGATAAGTCATTCATAGAAAGTAGGTTCATTACAAACACGCAAGGATACTGCGACCTTTAGGTCGCAGAGGAATTGCGTAATATTCCCTATCTTGCGCTTGCACCTCCTTTTTGTTTTTTGACATATTAGCGTGTTTGTAAGTTCATGCGAGATTCAGCGAACTGAATCTGCACGTAGCGAGAGCATAGCTCTCGCTCGCGTACTCCACCCTTTAGGGTGGAGTTGTTGATTTTCGATATATTTCTTTATGATTTAAATAGATAAATATGAAGGATATAGTGGATAAAATACACGATGACATAAAGAGCATGAGGGTACGGGGTGCTCTGGACATAGCGATTGCAGCATCAAAGACCCTGAAAAAAGTAGCTACATCAGATGCAAAAAATACCCCTCAACTCCTGCAAAAACTAAAAAGGGCAGGTAAGAAGTTAAAATCTGCCAGACCCACAGCGATTTCTCTACCAAATGCTGTCAACTATATCCTCTATATCGCTGATAAAAACTGCCATTTAGAGCTTAATGAATTCAGGAGAAAATTATTAGAGAGTATTGATAGATTTATAGACGAACAAAAAAGTGCACTGGATAGGATTGCAGAGATCGGTTCAAACCTGATCGAAGATAATGATCTAATTTTAACACATTGCAATTCTGATACTGTAGATATGTTGATAAAGAGGGCATGGGATGATGGTAAGGAAATAGAGGTAGTCTGTACTGAGACCCGACCAAGGTATCAGGGACATCTAACGGCAAAGGAATTATCCAACCACGGAATTCCAACCAGCTTAATAGTTGACTCTGCAGCACATCTCATGATGAAGGAATTAAAGATTGACAAGGTTATCGTCGGTGCAGATACAATATATGCGAGTGGAGATATGATAAACAAAATCGGCACTTCACAAATTGCCATCTGTGCCAGGGAATTAGACATCGATTTTATTGTTGCTTCAGAATCTATTAAATTCTCGCCCCAGTCCTTGCTGGGTTCTAGGGTTGAGATGGAGGAGAGAGATCCATCCGAGGTTATAAAATCAGGAAAATTACCGGGGGTTAGGGTCTTAAATCCGGCCTTCGACATAACCAATGCGGATTACATTGACATATTCGTTACAGAATTTGGTGTCATACCCCCTGAGGCAGTATATCATCTTCTCAGGGAAAAGTTCGGCTGGGAGCTGGAGATCTAAGGATTGGGTATCAAGCCGGTCTTTGCAACTATCTATTCCCCATACCTCTTCTTGAAACTATCCGTTCGTAAGCACAGTATATGCAACAGCACCCACAACAAGGGAGATAATGGTAATTACTCAAAGCATCGGATTTTTGTAGTCGTTCTCTGGTTTGACCATTTTGATATATAGATGTTGTTATATTCACATACCAATATAGTACTATGTTGATACGTGGCTATAGCGACATCTCATAGCCTTACATCCCCATCATCCCACCAAACACTGTATCCATCACATAGCTTCCGATGAAAAATAAACCTAGTGCTATTGTCAAGAGGATGGGCAGGTATTTGATTCCATCCCTTTCAGTTCCTTTTAAGATTAACCCCATTATTATTGATCCGAATATTGAACTTACTATTAAGCAGATTATAGCAAATATGGCAATAAAATCCGGATCTAATTGTGTCTCTGTTATTGAGATTGGCATTCCACTCATCGTTTCACCCTTTGGCATCCCCTCTGCGATTAGTGCCATATTCCTTGTTAATAATTTAGCTAAAAATGAGGACATAGCAAACAATAAAGGAGCGCCAAAGGCTATCGCAATGAAGATGAATATGACATACATCAAAACGCTTGCACTAATCTCTTTTTTCACCATATCCTGATCCCTGAGATCGTTTGCGGTCTGATCTAGAAGGTCTGCCAATTTACCGCCAGATTTAAGGCTATTAACAATCAAGTCTATGGTTCTACTTAGGTTTTCTGATTTTATCCTTTTTGTGGTTTTTAAAAGAGCATAGGCGAAATTCCTTCCAGTCATTGTCTCTCTACCAACCCTTTTGAGCTCCTCAGCCAGCGGTCCAAACTCAGGTCTTGCTGCTAACAATAATGCCTTATCCGTAGTTAAACCTGCGCGAATATTGGATGACATCAACTGTAAAGCATCTGGTAGCATCTCCTCAACGATCCTCGTTTTGGAGTCTACTGAAAAAACAACAAATAGGTAAAAAAACAGTTCCACAGCTATGAAGGATACGATAAATACAATAAAACAAAGTATTGGTGATATTACATCTAAAAAATATGTAATATTGGCAACAATACAACTAAAGATAAATCCAAAGCAGATAATAAATCCCAAGAAATCATTTGAGTCAATATGTATATTTGAGTACGTTATTAACTGCTTAAAATACTCTCTCGTTTTCTTTGGCAATAGTCTTACTATTGTTGTATAAACTTCCATTTTTATTTTAGGTCATCAGGTTTGGTCTTTTTGATTTGATTACGCTCATGAACAGGAATTGCATAAATGCAACTCCTATCAGTAATAACCAGAATGTATCTTCGCTACCTACAGCCTCCATTCCGGGAAATGTCGAGAGAATGATCATGAGAGTAATACCCAATGAAGGAACAATAACTGCGATCATCATGTACATCATTGCCAATGGGTTTAGGGTTGATTGATACTGTCTAATCTCAATGATCTGTTCCTTTGAAAGGGCACTTATAACATTTTCCAGGTTATCACCAACATCACTTCCAGATTTGAGTGCATTGACCAATTGCCACAAGGACTTTCGAAAGTATGTAGACGGGTTTCTAACTGCCAATTCCTCGAGGCTTTCAATTACCGGTTTTCCGGCTCCTACCTTTTCTATAACCCCTTTGAATTCAAGGGAAATCTCTCCATAATCTCCGTTAGCAATAGATACAAAGGTGTAAAAGATTGGAACACCCGATCTTATCTGGACCAATATTGTTCTGAGTACAAAGAGTAGATTCCTATCTATATCCCTGACCCGTCTATTGACAATTACATTTGGATGTGAAACAAGCTGAATGAATATGAAAAAACTTACTATAGCTCCGAATATTGGACCGATTATAACGTCGCTACTAATCTCTGCGTCGCCAACCGATATCGTCCCACCGAGAATGGAATTCTGTGTACTTGATAGGAGCATTAATCCCGATATGACTAAGGATACACCCATAAATGCAAACATTGCAAGAAAAAAACATATTGATAAATATTCCCTTGCATTTACATTATACTCAGTAGCTATCCCCGATTGTTTAAGTTTTATCCCCATATTGGGGAAGATTCCCAATAATATGCCTCCAAAACTCATAAATACTCGAGAGCCTTTCCTAACAAATCCTGACTGTAAAAATCCTATCTTCTTGCTTGGCATAGTTAGAAAGATATTTGACGTAGTAGCATAAAAATTTAACTATTCGTCATTTTTCATATATAACAGATCCGATGTCCACAGCCCCATCAACCTTCTCTATGATAATACTATCTGAGGTCATTGTAATCTCATTCAGATCAACTATCTCTTTGTCTGCACTCCTGCTCGTTCTGGCATTTCCGTTCAAACCAGATTCATTCAATTTATGTCTTACATAGCCTGTTAATTCACCGCTATGGGATATCTGGGAATCGAATATAAAGAGTACGAATCTGGGCTTGTATTCCTTTAATGTTAGGATAATCCTCTTCAATGCCTTTTTTGTGTTCTTATCAAATATGTATTTTGAGAAAATGGCTGATGTATCTCTCAAAAAGCCGTCCATCCCTCTAACGAGCTCTTTTTTGTTAAGTATTGCCTCTACGGTTATCAGAACGTTATAACCATCAATTATGATATCCTTCCCGGCTATCTTTTCGATAGAAAAAAGCCTTGACTTGTGCAACTTTATGTCCTTTTCGGAAAATACATATCTCTGCAGAAAGTTCCTCTGCTTATCATTCAACTTGTAATGATTCACAATTAGGTTGAGAGAGGTCTTTTTATTGTAGTCTCTGTCGAGCAGATACTTCAGGTCCTGTGCTGCATTTTTAATTTCCAACATATTAAGAAATGCGTCTCATTATGAGGTTTATCCCATTTACCAGCGCATCTACGCTGGCGAGAACAATATCGCTTCCAGCACCCTGTGCGGTAATAATCTTATCCTTGGATCTGAGTTTGACCATTACCTCCACAACTGCATCACTTCCACCACTTATAGAGTCAACATGATATTCAACCAGTTCAAACGGAACTTCTTTAGTTGCGTGCCTTATCGCGTTCATTGCTGCGTCCACGGGACCGGTTCCGGTCGCGGATTCTGTGATCTCCCTGCCCTTAATCTTTATCTTTACTGATGCTGTTGGTGTAAATTTGTTACCAGCGATGGCAACCAGCTCATCTACCTCTATAGCCCCTTCAACCTCTATTCCCATGACCGAATGTGCAATTACCTCTAAATCGACATTCGTGACCTTTTTACCCTTATCGCCCATGAACTTCACTTGTTTGAATATATCTTTCAGCTGTTCATCACTGACAGAGATTTTTAGATCATCCAGCATTTTCTTTACTGATTTCACACCTACATGTTTTCCAAGAACAAATCTTCTCCTAAAGCCAACGGATTCTGGTTTTATTAGTTCATAGGTTTCTGGTTTCTTTAGAATTCCGTCAACGTGAATCCCGGACTCGTGAGTAAATGCATTATCCCCAACTATAGCCTTGTTTGGGGCAACTGGAATACCACATAATCTCTCCACGAGATCTGAGACACTCGCTATTTTTTTGGTTTTTATCTTCACATCACAATTATATCCCACTTTCAATGCCATTACAACCTCCTCTAGGGGTGCATTTCCCGCCCTCTCCCCCAGTCCATTTACGGCGACATTAACAATTGAGGCCCCAGCTTTTACTGCAGATAGCGTATTTGCAGTAGCCAACCCAAGATCGTCATGACAATGAATTCCTAATGGCACCTTTGACCTCTTTGCCAATTTAGAGAGCATATCATGGCTTTTTTCTGGAGTCAGGATACCCACCGTATCAGCAAGTGTAAATCTATCTATCCCATATTGGGTTGCTGATTCAAGAATTTTAGACAGGAATCTAACATCCGTTCTGGAACCGTCTTCTGTGCACAGATCAACTATCAGATCATGATCCTTACAGTACTGAATAGCATTTAGCGTTTTCTTTACCAACTCATTCTTTGTAATGCCTAATTTATACTTTATATGAAGATCCGACGTAGGAGCAACCAAAAATATGGAGTCCACATTGCAGGAAATTGCCATATCTATGTCCCCTTGTAAAATTCTTGCATAACTTGATATCTCAGCCTTCAGACCCTCATTGGCTATCATCCTGATAGCTTCCCTCTCCCCCTCGCTTGTTATAGCTGAACCTGCCTCTATGATATCAACCCCCAGATCGTCTAAGGCCTTCGCTATCCTCAGTTTCTCATCAGGTGTAAATGAAACGCCAGGGGTCTGTTCCCCATCCCTCAGTGTTGTGTCCAGTATTTTTATTCTCATCTCAGATACCCTTGGTGCTATATATTTAAGTACATAAGTAAAATAAAGAATATAACTCAATAAGATGAAGTCTAAATCTGCTGATACCGAGCGTTTAGATAGGCTCGAGCGAAAAGAGAACAGGCTTGAAAGGGAAATAAAAAAGCTTGAGAAAGAGGAAAAGGCTCTCGAAAAAAAACTAAAGAAATTGACGATAAAAGAGATGAAACTGGCGAAGACGGTAAGCGAGCTTGAACACGTAAAAAAAAGGCGACCAAAATTTTTAATAAACTACACGGAATCCAAGGATACGGGAGGAATTGTAGCTGAACTAAAATCCAGTTCTAGGGTGGAAATGGAGGTTAATGAGGAAAGAAAACAGCTATTAAGGGCCAATATAAAAAAAGTATTGAAGAGACAGGAGCTTGTTAAAAAAGAGACAAAAGAGAGGGAAGAGAAACTGGGATCCAAAACTCCGATCAAGGAGCTAAAAATAAACAATAAGGCACATGATACAATACGCCTTTTTCGAGTTCTATTAGCAAAGGGTACTATAACCATGGATGAAGCCAGTGAGCAGCTAAATGTTGGTAAAGATACGATAGAGAAGTGGACAATGGATCTGGAGAATTCCGGTATAATCGAGGTGAGCACCCCCCTTTATGGATCACCAATTCTGAAACTAAAAACCTTAACTACAGGACTAAAGAAGAAGTTAACCAGGTAAATCTTCAGGATCGTATACTCCCTTTTCAGTAATAATCTTTGATACATATTCTACAGGGGTTACATCAAAGGCAGGGTTTCTCGCCACTGCACCATCCGGGGCTATCCTTACCCGGTTAAATTCTTTCTTCTGATCGACACCCCACATATATAATATCTCCTCCTCATCTCTCTCCTCAATCCTCACATCCTTCCCGGTTTTGCAGCTGAAATCAAAGGTACTCTGGGGTGCTGCGACGTAAAACGGGATTTCGTTCTCCCTGGCCAGAACTGCCTTTTCATATGTCCCTATCTTATTTACGACATCTCCATTCAAAGCTATTCTATCAGCCCCGACGATTATCAGATCGATTTCACCCTTCCTCATAAAGTATCCTGCAGCGTTATCAACGATAATTGAATATTCAATATCCTCCTGTGAGAGTTCCCATGCGGTCAGCATTGACCCCTGACACCTTGGTCTGGTTTCATCGACAAAGACGAAAGGTTCCCTTCCATGGTATTTCCCAAATCTTATCGGGGCTAATGCGGTTCCATAGTCAACGCATCCGAGAGCCCCAGCGTTGCAATGCGTTAAAATCTTTGAACCTTTTTCGATTAATTTTTCGCCTATCTCCCCAATTCTTCTGCATCTCTCTGCACTCTCATCCGCATACCTCTGTGATGCCTTTTTCAGTAATTCCTGGGCCTCTTCTACGGAGGTTGCCGGTCTCATTCCATTCATCATTCGATCTATAGAATAGAACAGGTCATAAGCAGTAGGTCTGGTATCTTTAAAAATTTTTTTGGCATTATCCATATGCCCTAGAAATTCCAGAAAATTATCACCTTTGAATTCAAATGCAGCCTGGGCCATCCCGAATGCTGCTGTCGCACCGATAGCAGGGGCGCCCCTGACTATCATATTCCTGATCGCATTGGCAGTCCACCTATACTTCTTTGACCTGTAGATCTCAAATTTGTGGGGTAGTTTTGGCTGATCTATCATAAAGATTACCGAATTTTCCATCCAGACCGTCCTGAAATCCTCTTGCTTTCCATTAATCTTTACCTTCATTCTCAAATATTCTATGAACCTGTAACATTAAACTTGTCGCATTTTTGAGATTTTTACCGACAGATATACTCCCGTGATTTTTAATAAATACGTACCTTGATTCCTTTAATTCCCGGATAACCTCTTCTGCCAGTTCGAGCGTTCCATAAGGCATTTCTCTTGCTGTAGTTTTTATCTTTAATTTTTCAACCAGTCCGGGATTTTTAAGGACTAAAGGATCGTGAGCATGAACGATAGCGTTGATCTCTGGAAAATTTTTATACACTAAATAGTGCATGGGGGTTTCGGACGATGGCTCGAATTTGCCCTTAACCTTTGCTGTGTTGGTTTTTTGTTTATACTCAACTACCCAGATTATATCCTCCTGAGTAAGGCAACCAAAAGGTTTGCCTCCCGGGGTTATTAGCATCCCTCTATCTGTTCTTATGCTGACATTTCCCGCAGCTCCCGGAGCTAAACCCGTTAAATCCAGAATTTTGCATGTTTCCAGAAATTCTTTCGCAATTTCTTCTTCCAGTTCAAAACTCTCTCCGGTAAATTCTGTCTTGAACCTCCTACCCATATATCCCTCACTTTTCACGATGTTATTTATTCTCTTAAAACGATAAATAAGTCGATAGAAAATGCCTTACGACGTAAAGGACATAAATCTAGCGGATAAAGGAAAGTTAAAGATTGAGTGGGCGGAGGTGCATATGCCCGTTCTGATGGAGATACGAAGGGAATTTGAAAGGACCAAACCCCTGGAGAATATCAGGATCGGATTTGCCCTTCACGTTACAAAAGAAACAGGAGTTCTGGTAGAGACATTAATCGCTGGTGGTGCACAAGTTGCAATAACCGGCTGCAATCCCCTGTCAACGCAGGATGATGTCGCTGCCGCATTGGCAAAGGATGGAATTGAGGTTTATGCTTGGCGCGGCGAGACACGGGATGAATATTACAAGAACATAAACAGGGTATTGGATTTCAAGCCACGGATCACGATAGATGATGGGGGCGATCTGGTATTCGCAATCCACAAAGAGAAACAAAAGTTGATAAGGGATATGATAGGGGGTTGTGAGGAAACCACGACAGGGATTATACGATTGAGAGCCATGGATAATGACAATGCTCTGAAATATCCTGTAATGGACGTCAATAATGCCAAAACGAAGCACTTTTTCGATAATCGATATGGAACTGGACAGTCTACTATAGATGGGATTTTAAGAGCAACGAATGTTCTTATTGCCGGAAAGAATTTTGTCGTTTCAGGCTACGGATGGTGTGGCAGGGGAATCGCTACGAGAGCCGATGGAATGGGCGCCAATATAATAGTAACAGAGACTGATCCCACGAAGGCATTGGAAGCGGTGATGGACGGTTTCAGGGTAATGCCCCTAAAGGATGCTGCAAAGATCGGTGATATCTTCGTAACTGCCACCGGTGATGTGGATGTCCTGAGAAAGGAGTATTTTGAAACGATGAAAGATAACACGATTCTAGCAAATTCCGGCCACTTCAATGTTGAGATAAACATTCCTGAACTGGAGGAATTATCGGTTGAAAAGAAGAAAATCAGGGAAAATGTTGAAAAATATAAGCTGAAGAATGGAAAATCCCTCTATTTATTAGCTGAAGGAAGATTGGTAAATCTGGCAGCTGCAGAAGGTCATCCCTCTGAGGTAATGGATATGAGCTTCGCCAACCAGGCACTGGCCGTAAAATATCTCCTAGAGAATAGATTGAAGCCAGGGGTCTACAAGATTCCAAAAGAGGTCGATGATGGGATTGCAAGACTGAAATTAAAGACCATGAATGTTGAAATCGATCAATTAACAGGCAGACAGAAAAAATACCTTGAGAGCTGGGAGGAAGGAACTTAGGGGGATTAAAAGATAGAATCCTATATCTCTATCAGGTGAAAAAATGGGGAATGAAACTACAATTATAGGCGATTATCTCGGAACTATAGAGGAATTTGTTCCTGGTGAGGGAACATACTCTGATGATGGGAAGATATATGCATCAAATATCGGCAGGGCAATTTTAGACCCGGAAAATCACACTGCAAGGGTCGATGGAAAATTTCCATCTGAATTGAAGATTGGGCAGGTTGTCTTTGGTGATATTCTGAATATAAGGAAGAATATTGTTACGATAATTGCAAGGAAGATTCAGGGAGTTAAAGGAAAGATAGATGTAAGAACAGGGATCTATGTTTCAAACATCTCTGATGGCTATGTGGAAAGGCCCGAGGACATGTTTGGGATTGGTGACATAGTTAAGGGTAAGGTAATAAAGATAGAATCGGGGATGATTGACCTATCAACCAAGGGTGAGTTTGGTGTTGTCAAGGCCTTTTGCAAGCGTTGTAGATATCCATTGGTTGAATCGGAAAAATTCGAGGGTAAATTGGTCTGTCCGAGCTGCGGGCACAGGGAACAGAGGAAAATCGCTAAGGATTACGGGAATGTTGCCGTAATATAAAATGGGTGTAAATTTACGAGATATAATTACTCATGAGCCCCTGGAATTTCAGGACCTGAAGGGGAAGGTAATAGCAATAGATGCATTAAACAGTTTATACCAATTTCTTTCTATTATAAGACAGCCAGATGGAACCCCCTTGATGGATTCTAATGGAAGAATCACATCTCATCTGTCTGGATTGCTCTACAGAACAACCCGTCTAGTCGAATTAGGGATAAGGCCAATCTATGTCTTTGACGGGGAACCGCCAGTTCTCAAGGAGAGGGAAATCAGGGAGAGAAAAGAGATAAAAAAAGAGGCAGAGAAAGAGTGGCAAAAAGCCCTGTCAGAGGGCAGATTGGAGGATGCTAAGAAATTTGCTGGGCGCACATCAAGATTTACGGATGAGATGCTAAAGGATTCTAAACTTCTGTTGGATTATATGGGAATTCCATACATGCAGGCGCCATCCGAGGGCGAGGCCCAATGTGCTTATATGTGCAGAAAAGGAGATGCATGGGCCGTTGGCAGCCAGGATTATGACGCCCTTTTATTCGGGACCCCCCGTCTGGTAAAGGGTCTAACCCTCAGTGGAAAGCTTGAGTTAGGTATAGTTTACCTGGATAAGGTTCTGAGTGAATTAAATCTGACCCGGGAGAAGCTCGTAGACATAGCTATCTTGGTCGGAACTGATTTTAACGAGGGCATAAAAGGAATCGGTCCCAAAAAGGCTCTAAAAGCAGTAACAGAGAATAGACTTGAGGAATTGAAGATAGATTTTGATATCGATGAAATCAGAGAGATCTTTCTGAAACCCAAGATCACGGACGAATATGGCGTAAACTGGAATGAACCGGATAGAAACTCCTTGATTGAATTTCTATGCAAAGGGCACGATTTTTCTGAGAATAGGGTTGAAAAAACCATCAATAATCTGAAGGTGGCCTTAAAAGAGTTCTCCCAGAAGGATCTGAGCGCGTGGTTCTAGGACAGATCACATTGCCTCAAGTGCCTTGATCCTACTCATTATGGGGGGATGCGTGCTGAAGAGATTTGAGAAGAAGTCCTTCTTGCTCCTGAATGGATTTGCAATATATACTGGTGCAGAATCTTGGTTTGCTGAAGTCATTGGAATCTCACTTCTTGCGATCTTCTTCAGTGCGTCTGCAAGGCCTTGAGGATATCTGGTGAGTAATGCTGCAGACGCATCTGCCATGTATTCTCTCTTCCTGGAGATCGCAAGCCTGACTAATTGTGCTATTATCGGCGCAATAATTGCGAATATTATTCCTAGTAAGATGAGATAGCCTCCACTACGACTACGTCTGCCACCCCTGCCATAAAAGAACATTCTGACCAGCATGCTGCTCAGTATCCCTATCAAACCAATCATCACCATGACGAGTAGCATATAGCGGATATCATAATTCTTGATGTGAGAAATTTCATGTGCCAGCACACCCTCAAGTTCGAGGCGTTTCATCTCCTGAAGCAAGCCGGTTGTTACCGCGATAGAGGCATGTTTCGGATCCCTTCCGGTTGCAAATGCATTTGGCGCCGGATCATCTATCACATAGATCTTTGGCTTCGGAATTCCGGCGGCTATGCTCAGTCCCTCAACAGAATTAAATAGATGTGGATAATCCACCTTTCTCACTTCCTTTGCGTGATTTATCGCGAGTATTGCTCTGTCTCCGAGATAATAGCTGAATAGCATCCATATTAATGCAAAGAGCAGAATTGCTGCCGTTCCAAGATATCCCCCACCAAAATACTCACTGATTATGGATGCTAGAGCGAATGAGATGAAAAAGAATATCAGAAACAGGGTATATGACATCCTCTTATTCTGTGATATCTGATCGTAGATGTTTACCCGTACCATTTCAAGCAACTAGAACTCCACCTTTGGCGCTTTCCTCTCAGCTGCGATATCCACCTCAAAGAGCTCTTCTTTACCGAATCCGAACATTCCAGCAATGATGTTGTAGGGAATTTTTTGTATCCTTATGTTGTATCCCATCACGGAATCATTGTAGAACTGCCTCGCGTATGCGATCTTGTTTTCTGTCCCCGCGAGCTCCTCCTGAAGCATCATGAAATTCTGCGATGCCTTTAGATCAGGATAGTTCTCTACTACAGCGAATAAACTCTTCAGTGCACCACTCAACATGTTCTCCGCCTGCGCCTGATTTTCAACGCCTGAGGCATTTATTGCGGCGCTTCTCGCCTTTGTTACCTCCTCAAAGACAGTCTTCTCGTGCTTTGCATAGCCCTTTACCGTTTCCACGAGATTTGGAATCAGATTATATCTTCTCTTGAGCTGAACGTCTATCTGCGCCCAGGCATTCTTTACCCTGTTTCGTAGTGTTACAAGTCCGTTATAAATCCAAACAAATATCAGTGCGAGAAGCACCAATACCCCAAGGATTATCAAAATCGGATCCATTTAATCACCTCGTTATATAATTTAGTAATTATAATTTAATATTAACAAGATGGAGATATTAAAAACAATTGGGGATGTGCTGGCAATAATCAGGGATTTGTTGATCATTGGTGTGATGATCATCTCTCTTCTTCTGACATGGAAGATCTACGGTATGGTCAGTACATTTTCCTCAGCCGTGGATGGGGGTAACCTCCCATTTAGTACTGCTCTTATCTCCTCTGGTGAGGGTTACTCGACTATTCCTGTGTCTATTCCCTATAATGTTAGTATCACCAATGACCCTAAGACTGATGCAGAAATTTCTTCATTGTTGCAGGGGGCAATAACAAGCTATTTCCAAGGAGACAAAAACGGAAGTATAAACTCCCTGAATCAACTGGAAGACATCCTGAGAAGTAATGGCGAGACGGTTCTTCTGATAAAGGTAAATAAACTAAAGGACTCCATTGAAAAAGACAACCAGAGAGATGTAATGAAATATATCCAGGAGATAGCCTCTTATCTCAGTAAAAAATCATAGCAGTTTAACAACCGCGGATCCTAAAGGAACGTTAATGTTCTTTGCAACCGGAACGCACTTCGCCTTCATCAATAGTGCTATCCTACCATTTAATCTCTCTGGATGATCCACAAGGGTTTCATAACAACCCATCCCCTTTGCGATTATGAAATTCACCTCGTCAAATTTTTTCAGGAACTCAGGAGTGCATTTATCAAACCATATGCCTATGAAATTCCCCCTAGGAATTATCTCCCCGAGTTCATCTATCCTGACCTTTTTAACATCCTCAATCCATGCATCATCCTGAACCGGTCTGGATAAAGGAGAAATATAAATCTTTGCATATTTTCCGAGTTCTTGAGCAAAGATCTTGTCAAACACGAGCTCACCGGCATTGTCAGTTACATAGAGAATCTCCTTAGAGTTTTTTACCTTTTCATAGATCCTATCTGTATCATCTACAGCTAGTTTTCCTTTAACGACGTCAAAGATCTCATCCTCGAGCTTTTCCAGATTTACCCTATGATCTCGAGCCCCAAATTCGATAATATTTCCTGCAAGGGCGATCTTCAGTGCCTTTTTGAATCTTTCTTTATCATTCTTTTCCCCTTCCACGTAATTTTTTAGTGCGGGATAGACCTTTAAAGCGGCATTGAAGCTCTCTTCCTTTAGGTCCTTCATAGGATCCCTATTATCTGTTAATTCCTCAATAACCATGTTTCTCTTGAAGGCAAGCTCCGTCGTTGTGATATCCTTCGAGATCTCCTCAGAGAATAGTTTACAGAGTTTTCTCATGACCTCTCTTTTGGTTTCATCATCCTCATTTCTGCAGAACATCATGGCCCTCTGTAGCATGCAGGGAACGCATTCCGGGTAAAGCTTCATCTTATCTCTAATTTGGATTTTATAGTTAAATTAGAGTTTGTATTTATGCACCTCTTCCATATATTTATTCTATCAAAATGGAAATCAAGTTTATCCAGAAAAAGAAAGGCGTTATAGAATTGGAATTTGATAATAAGGTATTACCAAATGCATTATTCGGAGTTCTATCTGAGAAGAATATAGATGCTTATGTTTATGGACCACACCCCCTCCTACCCGGCTACAGACTTCATGTAGAGGCACCGGATGCGATGGAGGGGCTGAACTCTGCGTTGAGCCGGGTGGAAAAGGAATGGAAGGAATTCGGTAACCTTCTAAAAAAGGAATTGAAATCGAAGAAATAATCAGAAGCATTTTCCACCTTTTATTCTCTAAGATATATAGGATATAATGACTTTATTCAACTGGTGAATCTCATGGAAAAGAAAAAGAAAATTCTGGATCTGTTTTTGTACGATAAGCCTGCAGGTGTTGTGTTAAGTCTGAAGGATTCCACTGGAAAGTATGCCTCTATTCTCTCTAAAGAGACGGACTGCACCTATACTCATATCCTGAAGATTCTTACACAATTACAGGGATTTGGCATGATTGAATTCGAGAAGAAGGGGAGAATAAAATTTGTCAAATTAACTTCCGTAGGTGTTGACGTAGCTCATGAACTTGAGGGTTTAATCAGACAACTGGAGAGGCTTTCCGAAGAGAAACCCGAAAAGGAGAAGCCTAAGAAGAAATCCAGGAAAAGAAAGAAGACAAAATAAATGGTGGGGTCTTATGGCAATTGAGCGGGTAAAAACTGGTATTCCTGGTCTGGATAACTTGTTGCAGGGAGGTTTTCCAAAGAGTTCTTGCATTCTCCTCTCTGGTCCTCCAGGAACTGGGAAGAGTATAATGGCAGTCCATTTTTTACATGAAGGCGCAGTGACTGATGAGGTTGGCATCTATCTCAGTTTTGATGAACCGAGAGAGAGCATACTTCTAAGTGGGGAAGAGCTTGGCTTTAATCTAAAAAGATTGGAAAAAGAGAATAAGCTGGTAATTCTGGAATACTTTACGATAGAAACTAACCTATACCTCGGTGAGAGAAGCAGGGTGGAGGGGGAGCTAAAGAGTCTTGAGGAAAAGAAAAAGGCTTTAGAGAAGGAGGGAAGATCCACAAATGAAATAGAGACTAGGATAGATATGCTTAAGGATAGGATTGAGGAGGTTGAAAGAGCAATCCGGGAGAGTAGGTACAAAATTTCTCAGCATGAGCGGGAGGAGATGTTCTTTGGTAGATTGAATGAGATTATTCCATTGGTTAAGGCGAAGAGATTGGTTGTGGATTCATTATCAGCCTATATGATATATGGGGTTAGTAAGGATGCATTGCATATGTTCATTCATAGATTAAGGGATCTGGATACGACAACTATCATAATCTCTGAGGCTCCGGAGGATATCAAAAGTCTGGAGAAGACTGCAGAATATCTGGTTGATGGAGTCATAGAGCTTCATCATCTAGATACAAAAGAGGATCCTATGAATATGCGAGTTAAAAAGATAAGGTGGACCAATCAAAAGAAAGGCTTCATACCCTATGAGATAACCCCGAGGGGGATTGTGATGAAACTCCGAGGGATAGTGTAATTAATGAGCAGTCTTCTTCTTCTGTCTCGCTGTAGAAACCAGAGAATTCCAGGCAAATGCAATTCTCTCGAGGTAATTCGTAAATGTTAGAGATTCTGAAAGGACAAGGGAGCGGCCTTTCTTCAATGTACCTTCAAGCGCTCTCTCCCTTTTAATAAGACCAAAGCGAACCAATTTTGGGATTATCTTATTCTCGAGTGTTGACCTTGAGTATTTCTTCTCCTTCAGAAATTTTGAGATCTCCTTTTTTGTTACTGTTTCATTCTTCAACAAAAGATCTATAAAGTCCGTTGCAACTTTAAAGTATGTTGGCTGGTACTTCTTTGGAAAGATAAAATCAATCACATTCTCAACCCCCCAGATTACAGTCTTATCCAAACCACCCTTTTTTCGTATCTCCTTTCCATAATGCCTAGGAATCCAAAGGCTTTCATCTGCAGGAATCCCTCTTGATGGAGGGAGCGTTGGAGTTGGATTGCCTGGTTTCTTCTTTGCCATTTTATAGTTTTATATCCCCTACTGCGCTGAGAAATTCATCCGCATGCTTTTTTTCGATTATCAAAGGGGGCAGCACTCTTACGGTATTCCCCGAGTGGATGGTGAGGATTCCTTTCTTGATTAGATCCAACACAGATTTTTTTCCATCCTTTACATCAATTCCTATCATAAGCCCCTTTCCATGAGCATTCATACCCCCTTTTTCTAATTCATTTAGCAGATAGTCTCCAATTTCTCTGGCGTTTTCTGTAAGCTTATCTCTCAGAATTACCTTAACAACTGTATTAGCTACTGCACACGCTAATGGATTGCCTATGAAGGTTCCACCGTGTTCACCGGGTTCGAAATCCTCACAGCTGAAGACTGTGGCACCTATAGGAAATCCTCCACCCATGCCCTTGGCAAGGCAGAGTATATCTGGTTTTATCCCGGAATGCTGGAACGCGAATAGTTTCCCTGTCCTTCCGAAGCCGGTTTGAATCTCATCTATGATCAGGAGAACTTCCCTTTCCTTGGTGATCTCCCTTACCTCTTTCAGGTAATTTTCTTCCGGAATTATAACACCTGCTTCGCCCTGGATCGGTTCAACGATTACCGCCGCGGTTTTATCTGTAATCACTCTTTTTAAAGCATCTACGTCATTATATTCCACAAATTTCATTTCAGGGACCAGAGGCATGAATGGCTTTCTGTATTTCTCCCCCCATGTTAAACTTAAAGCCCCCATGGTTCTCCCATGGAAGGCATTTTTCATTGCTATGATTTCTTTCTTCCCCGTAGTTTTTCTTGCCAGTTTGATCGCGGTTTCTACCGCTTCCGTACCATCATTTGTTATGAACGCTTTCTCCAGTTCTGTTGACTCAACCAGTAATTGAGCCAATTCTAATTGGGGAAGGGTATAGAGCCAATTTGACGTGTGCATCAGAAGTTTAGATTGCTCTCTTATCGTCTCAACAACCTCCGGATGACAATGCCCCAGTGAATTTACCGCGATCCCTGCAAACATATCCAGATATTTCCTGTCCTCTAAATCATAGAGATACATTCCCTTTCCATGAGTTATAGCTACTGGAAGTCGCGAGAATGTATTCGCGTAGTACTTTGCCTCAATTCTCTCTATCTCTTTCAGATCCATTTTGATACATCTCCATAACACAGAATAATTCCTCGAGATCGACATCTGTTTCAACACACCCGTCCCTCAGCAAGAGCACGCCCTGACCTAAAAGCCCTTTATTTGAAAACTCCAGCATCGCCCAATTTAACTCGGGAGGGCACGCAACACCGACGATGGCTTTTGGCCTGACCTCCTTGATCGTCCTCCTTACAAAACCGCTTCCGGGGGCGATATAAACTCCTTTGTATCCCAGTTCTTTCGCCTTTTCTGAGATCTCAAATATGCTGCATTTACCGCATCCTGCACATTGTGCCCCCCCCACAGAGCTGAATCTTACCGGGCAATTCAGATCCCTCAAACACTGGGGCAAGATAACGATTCTATCCTCGTAAGGCACCT
>DAOVSE010000091.1 GCA_030633595.1 Candidatus Altarchaeota archaeon | reverse complement strand
AGTTTGGAATCACAGCTCAGAGAGATAGACGAGCAATCAGATCTATCGCAAAACGAGATACAGAATCTGGATCAAAAGATGACTGAAGTAGATAAAGAGATTCAAAAGCTGAACTCCAGGGAGCAGGAGATAGAAAAAGAGAAACAGGAGAAGGAGAAAGAACTGCAGGGGATCCAGGTTCAGAAATCTGAGATAGAAACTACGCGAGAAGACTTTCTTCAAAAACAGGATCAAATCAAGAAACAATCCGAAGAATTCATGAAAAAGGAGGATGAATTGAAGCAAAAGATCGATGAATTAACAAATAATCGCAACAATTTGGAGTCACAACTCAAAAAAATGGAGAAGAAGGTCGAGCTCCCTTACGAAGAACTCTCAACATTGGAGGAAAAAATAACCGAAATAAATAAAGAGATTCAAAAGCTGAACTCCAGGGAGCAGGAGATAGAAAAAGAAAAACAGGTGAAGGAGAAGAGAATTGAGGAATTTACCTCACTCATTCAAGCAAGGAGAGATAAACTACTTAAAAATCAAGCTCAAGTAAAGAAGAAGGTAGAGGAGGTTGATGCAAAGAAGGCGGAGCTATCGGAGAAGATAAAGAAAATGATGGCGGATCGCTCTAATATCGAGGCAGCTCTTGAGGCTAAACTATCCTCTTTAGAGAGTATCTGATTTTGATATGAAACCCAGGGTGGGAGTGATAGGGTGTGATGGAGAGATTTCAAAAGAACTTCGAGATATTTCAGAGAGAATTGGGGAGAACATAGCAAAAAATAATTCTTTGTTGATATGTGGCGGACGTGGCGGGGTTATGGAAGCTGCTTGCAAAGGCGCCAAAAGAGCTGGTGGAAGTACGGTCGGAATTCTTCCCTCTCTGAACCCGAAAGACGCAAATACCTATGTGGATATTCCGATAACCACAGGCATTGGACACGCGAGAAATGCATTAGTTGTTTCTTGTTCCGATGTCATTATAGCGATAAATGGAAGGGTTGGAACCCTCTCTGAGATTGGTTTGGCACTGAGCTATGGAAAACCAGTGGTTATCGTCAAAAATACCGGGGGAGTAGCCGATTCGATTGAAAAAGAGCTTAGGAATATGGGGATTGGTCAAAGGGTTTATCCTGCAGATGTCGCTAATGCAGTGAAGATCGCATTAAGTTTGGTTAAAATATAATTATTTAGTTGACCCTATGATATATCCTCCTGATTGCTTGTTCCATTCAAGACTTGTACGCTAATTTTCATCATTGTATGACTGGATTATATCTTATTCTATTACAATAATTTAATGATGGACAAGAATAACGCCGTGTTGGTCCTGCAGGACGGGACCGTAGTTAAAGGCAGAGGATTTGGTGCAAAGGCTCAGGCAGAAGGCGAAGTAGTTTTTAATACATCCATGGGGGGTTATCAGGAGGCACTGACCGATCCCTCTTATAAATACCAGATTTTGATGATGACCTATCCCTTGGTTGGGAACTATGGAGTAAACGATGAGGATTTTGAATCAGATAAAATACAGGTAGAGGGTCTCATCGTAAGGGAATTAACTGAAAAACCAAGTCACAGTAAATCAAAGAAAACACTGGACGAATTTCTTAAAGAATATGAAATCCCCGCCATACAGGGAATTGACACAAGATTTTTAACGAGAAAGATTCGAATTCACGGGGTGATGAACGGGATCCTGAAGTATCCATACGAAGAGAAAGAGATAGATGGTCTGAAAGAAAGGGCAGGGGATCTAACGAATATCTCCGACCTCGATCTCGTGGATCTCGTTTCGGTAAAAAAACCAAAGAACTATGATGTTAGCGGCAAAAAAACCGTCGTTCTGGTGGACTGCGGGGTAAAGCTTAGTATAATAAAATTTTTGTTGGATAGAAAGATCAATGTAATCCAGGTTCCCGCCAAAACATCTGCAGATAGAATCTTGGAATATGAACCTGATGGTATTTTAATCTCCAATGGTCCCGGAGACCCTGAAAAAGCAGACTATGTGATCGAAACCGTTAAAAAATTAATCTCCGAGGAAATTCCGATCTTTGGCATCTGCATGGGTCTTCAGATCATGGCTTTAGCCTCTGGGGCAAAAACCTACAAACTGAAATTCGGTCACAGGGGCAGTAATCACCCGGTGAAGGATTTAGAGACGGGGAGGGCCCATATTACATCCCAGAACCATGGATTTGCGGTTGATGCGGATTCCATACCAGGGAATATTGAAATTTCTCATATAAGCCTGAACGATCAGAGCGTTGAGGGAATCAGGCATAAAGAACTCCCCATCAGAGCAGTTCAGTATCATCCAGAAGCGCACCCAGGACCCTGGTACAACTACTACCTCTTTGATGAATTTGTTGAGATGATGAAATAAAATGATCGAGGTTGGAATTCTAAGCCTACAGGGTGATGTTTCCGAGCACGTTTTTGCTATGAAGAGCGCAATGAAGAAAATGGCTTTGAGTGGAGAGGTCGTCGAGGTTAAGACAAAGGATCAACTTAAAGTTCTTAACGGATTGATTATTCCGGGAGGGGAGAGTACTACTCAGGGTAAGTTAATCTCAAAGTATGGCCTGGGTATAGAGATAAAAAAATTGGTTGATAGAGAAGTTCCGATCATGGGGACTTGTGCTGGTTTGATATTGTTAGGGGAGGATAATAGAAATTCGTTGGGATTAATGAACATAAAGGTGAGGAGAAATGCATTCGGCAGACAGAGAGAAAGCTTTGAAGCAGATCTGAGAATTCCGAAACTGGGGAAAAAGTTGTATCATGCCGTTTTTATCAGAGCTCCTGTAATTAAAGAGGTAGGTGATGATGTTGAGATTCTGGCGGAATATAACGGAAGAATAGTAATGGCTCAACAGGATAAATTAATTGCGGTAGCATTCCACCCAGAATTAACCCCTGATTTGAGGATACATAGATATTTTCTGGGATTATTGAAAAAATGATAGCGATAATAGATTATGGAATGGGAAATATCTTCAGTATCAGAAATGCACTGGAAAAGGTAGGAGCAGAGGTCAAAATAATAGCTCAACCCAAAGAACTTAATAATGCCGATGGAATAGTCATCCCGGGAGTTGGCTCCTTCGGTGAGGGCATGAAGCAGCTTTTACCCTTCGAGGAAAAAATTACAAGTGCCATTAAAGATGGAATTCCATTCCTTGGAATCTGTCTGGGAATACAAATCTTATTTGAAAGGAGTCAGGAAAGCCCGGAGAGTGGCTTCGGAATAATTAAGGGGGAGGTTATCCGACTCCCCGATAACGTTTTAGTTCCCCAGATGGGCTGGAATGAGCTGAATATAAAAAGGGATACAGACATACTGGAAGGGATAGAAGATGGCGATTTCTTTTATTTTGTACATTCCTATCATTGTGTTCCCAAGGATAAAAAAAGAGTCACAGCAACCACGGAATATGGCACAGAGGTTGTTTCTGTTATAGAAAAAGATAACATATATGCAGTTCAATTTCATCCCGAAAAATCCGGGGAAAAGGGTTTATTGATATTAAAAAATTTTCTAAGAGATGTAAAATGCTAGCAAAGAGAATCATTCCCTGTCTCGATTGTGACCTGGGAGTTCCCGGGGGTAGGGTTGTAAAGGGAATCGAATTTAAGCAAATTCGATATGCTGGCATTCCCCGGGAGCTGGCCGAAAAATACTATTTAGATGGTGCGGATGAGATCGTGTTTTTGGACATTACAGCATCTCATGAGAGGAGAGAAACCATGGTCACTGTGATAAAAAAGACATCAAAAAATGTGTTCATACCCCTCACGGTGGGGGGAGGGATTAAGAGCATAGAGAATGCAAGAACTGTTTTTAATTCCGGAGCCGACAAAGTAACCATAAATACTGCCGCACTGAAAAATCCCAACTTAATAAATCAGATAGCGAATAGGTATGGAAGTCAGGCATGTGTGGTGGCAATAGATGCCAAAAGGAGATATGAACCACGGGAAGGGAAAGAAACTGTCAAAACCCCTGATGGAGAGTGCTGGTTCGAGTGTTCCTTCTACGGCGGTAGAAAGT
>DAOVSE010000007.1 GCA_030633595.1 Candidatus Altarchaeota archaeon | reverse complement strand
GGAAGTCAATGGTTTTATTCTCTCTATCCAGTTCTCCTCGTATGTGTCTTGTGAATCTCAGGGGTTTACCTTTGAAGTATCGCTCTTGGGGGAAATGTATATCTTTTTTCATTATATATATTCTTTTTAACCTTTATAAATCTTTTTATTTCCTACTAGATACTAATGTATTAGAAGCTTTAAATAAATTTAGATATACTTAGAGTTCTTATAAAAAATCATCACTCACGCCGGACTCGGCATCTCATACCCTTTCTTATCACTCGCCTCGATCTCCATCAGAATGGCTTCGTGCATTCTTCTTATGAATTCCAGGCGATCTTCCATTCTCAGGACGTCCATATAACCCTGGGCTATAAGATTCAGAGCGAATGGTGACGGTATTTCGGTAGATATTATATCGATCTTGATCTTATCGTCCTTAATCTGACTCAGAATCCTCTCGGCATTTTCCACGTCCATTAGGTCCTCTAAGACTTCTCTTCTCGCCTCCTTCAGGATGGGAAACTCTCCCGGGATTTTCTTTACGAAATTCAGTAATATCTAGATGCCCTAAACTGAAGGGGATAGAACGAAAACTTGCTAAGTTGAGGGAGATGCGCAGAGTTTAGAGTCACTTTGTCATATCTCCGGTTTTAACACGGTCATCACATAATCCTCGTTTAGGTACTTCTTTGAGGCGTTTTGAATGTCTTCCCTTGAAACCTCTTTGATGAACTTCTCCTTTTCCCTGAAATCGAAGGGCATTTTAAAGAACTCGGACTGGAAAATCATCATTGCCCTCTCGGTAATTTTTTCTATGTGGTCATCGTACTTTGAGATCATAAGTTTTTTGGTACCCTTGAACTCCTTTGTCGTTAATCTCTGCTTTTTCAAGTCATCGAAGATTTTTAGTATGACATCTTTTGTTTCATCAACCCTTTCCGGATCGAATCCGTCTACGTGGGATACAAACATCCCCTCCTTTTCCAGTGGATAGAAGAAATTGCCTACAGAATACCCGATGCCCCGCTCCTCCCTGAGCTCGTGGAACATTCTTGATGAGAGACCCTCTGAAAGGATCGAAGAGAGAAGGTCTAATCTGAAAAAATCCTCAGACGAATATCCGGGAACCCTGTATCCAAATCCAAGGTAACTCTGGGTTATGTCCTTCCGTTTCTCAACCATTGTACGTCTTTTATTCCTGATATCTATTTTCCCGGTCTTATGAATACGTTTCTTTTTAAGGCATCCAAACGTACTCTCGACCATATCTGTCAATTTAGGTCGGTTGAACTTTCCGCATACCACTATTGTCATGTTGTTAGGGACATAAAACTGTTTTTTGAATGCCTCAAGTTCCCTCTTTGTTACAGAGCTCATAACCTCGGTTGTTCCTTCAATCTTCCTCTCCAGGGGGGTTCCAGAGAACAGTATTGGTATAAAAAGACCCATGATTGCATACTTCTCCGGGGAGTTGATATAGTTCTGAATCTCTGTCAGGATAACCTTTCTCTCAAGCTCAAACTCCCCCCCATCATAGTCAAAGTTTGTTGCTGCCTGGAAAATGATCTCCATTGCGTTTTCAAGTTCCCTGTGGGGCGTTTTGGCGTAAAAGGCGGTGTGGTTCCAGGTGGTATATGCGTTTACAACGGTTCCGGTATACTCCAGATCCTCTATGATCTGTCTCGCACTTCTGAACTTGTTTGATTTAAAGAGCAGATGCTCGTTAAAGTGAGATCCACCATTAATCTTCTCATTTTCGTTCACGGAGCCAACCCCAACCCCAACGAGTAATGCAGCCTTCTTTGTATTTGGCCTTTCCTCTGTGAGTAGTACAAGACCATTTTCAAACTCTGTTCTTTCGATTTCTTTCATCTTTTACCTTTGAAAAAACCTTCTTATGTATTTTTCCGGCATTTCAGTTATAATAGATTCAAAATCCATCGGAAAGCACTTCGAATAGTTCCTCCATTTAAAGCGCTCGTCCATGAGTACTATAACGCCCTTGTCGGTCTCGGATCTTATACATCTTCCCGCAGATTGTAAAACCCTGTTCATAGCAGGATAGATGTAGCCGTAATCCCAGCCCCTCTCGAACTTGAAATCATAGTATTCAATCAGAGACTTTGTCTCTAAATTTGGTATTTCCAGGGGTAGACCGACAACAATAACCCCATCGAGAATGTTATTGGCATAATCCACACCCTCTGACAGGGAGCCCGCCTGTACCCCCAATAAGAGGGCCCCATTTTCCCCCGAGTTTACTAGGCGATTATAAAGCTGTAACCTATCGTCTTTTTTCATTCCCTGTCTTTCTATCAGGATATCCTTACCCGGTTTAAATTTAATCAAATGTTCTCTGACAGAATCCAAGATCTTATATGCTGGAAAGAATATTGCCGCATTTCTTGGGATCTCTCTAACTATCTTGAAAATGATCTGTGCATACTTTTTGTACATGAAATCACTCCTTTTGGAATATTTCGTCGTTACACCCGGAGTCAGGATTATCAGTTTATTCTCCCGAGGGAATGGTGATGGATACTCCTTCAGAATGATTCTATCTGGCTTTAGATCTAACACGTTAGAATACATATTTAATGGGATCAAGGTACCGCTCATGAAGATCGAGGAATATGTCTCTGCAAAGACATCCCTGCTTGAAATTGATGGATCCAAGCATGTATAGTTCAGGGAGAATACATTATCCATTCTGAGAATTCTGGCATAACCCATGCCCTCCCCATCCCACTTCTCCAGAAATTTTGAGATCGTTTTTGCATAGGACCTGTGCCTGTTGGGAATCCTTAGAACCTCTTCGCTTAGGTCATTGACCGTATCTATAAAATCCTCGTACTTCATATCAATCTTTTCAATTAACGCGTTCGTAAATTCATCCTTCCTTACAATTTTTTCATCCCCCGTTTTCATCCTCCCCCCAATCCCCCTGAGAACCTTTACTGTATCCCTGAAATCATCAGATAGATGCTCATAACCAAGAAAATTTGCCTCCTTCATGGCCCTCTTTAGTGAATATTCGGTCAATTTATAACTTAATAGCTTTCTAACCCTGTCCGGTAGGTTGTGAGCCTCATCTATAATGAGAACGGAATTCTGAAGCCCTTTGTTCAATTTGGATAGAAATGCCTTTCTAACTCCGGGAGAAAATATGTGAAAGTAATCACATACAACTACCGTTGCATCTTTACCCACTTCAACGCAAACCTCGTATGGACATAGCATATTATCCGAGCAGAGTTCACTTATCTCCTCGCTGTGCATCGGTTCTTTCTTAATCTTTCCTATTATCCTCTTGGTGTTTTCTGATGGTTTCTTTTTTCGTACGTTTTTATAGTACTTACATCTCTCATCCCTCTTAATGGCCCTGCAAAACTCATTAAATTCCCTTGAATCCAGATCCCTGACTTCGTGTGGACACGTCCATTGCTTCCCTATTATGTCAACGGCAACGAAATTGACATTAAATTTTCTCTTTATTCTCCGTAATGTGTCTATAACAATTGTATGCTGAGTATGTTTTGGCGTTAGAAAGAAAATTGTTTTGTTATTCTCAAGGGCATATTCAAGACTCGGAGCTATAACCGCAGCGGTCTTTCCTATCCCGGTGGGTGCATGAGCTACAAGATGCTTTCCCTCTTTTATCGCTTTTTTAACATCCTCCAGAAATTCCCTCTGCCCATCTCTGATCCTTTTGAATGGAAACAGGTTCATAGGTTAATTTATTCCGAACCCGGGAAAATAAGCTGTTTTCCATTGACAAACAATTTTATTATGTAATTCCTTATATTATTTATGACCGAAAAGTCGCACACAAATCAGGGGGAGTGCGCCATATGTCACAAGAGGTTCCCCATCAGGAGGATGATGGATGGCGAGATGCTCCAGCCCGCCGTTTTTGAGATTACACAAAAGAGACACCCTGAGTTCTCTTCCTCAAGTATGATCTGTCAGGATTGTCTGAATCTCATGAGATCCGAGTATGTTCTGGATACCCTACGAGACGAGGATGAGAGCTTTACCGCCTTGGAAAGAGAGGTGGCACAGAGCCTGAGGGATCAGGAGACTCTTTCGGAGGATACCTACGGGGAGTATGAAAAGGGTCTGACCCTTGGAGAGAAAATCGCAGACAAGGTAGCGGAATTCGGTGGAAGCTGGACCTTTATAGTTCTGTTCTTTTCATTTATGGCTCTCTGGATGGGGATTAACACGTATATCCTCTTAACGAGACCATTTGATCCATATCCCTACATCTTGCTGAATCTGGTCCTCTCCGGTCTGGCTGCTATTCAGGCACCGGTCATTATGATGAGTCAGAATAGGCAAGAGGAGCGGGATAGATTAAGATCACAGCAGGACTATCAGGTGAATCTGAAGGCTGAGCTGGAGATAAGGCACCTTCATGATAAGATGGATATGATCGTGAAGAACCAGTGGCGCAGGCTCATGGAGATCCAGAAGATGCAGATGGACATTCTGGAGGAGATGAGGAAAAGATAAGTTCCATAGATATAAGATGACAAAGATTGCTATGCTCGGTGTCGGAAGGATGGGCAGGGAGATAATAAAGAAAGCAGTTGAAGAGGGCCTTGATGTTGTGGCGGCCGTAGACTCCCCTGAAAACCCTATAATCGGAAAGGATGCTGGAATTGTCTCGGGAATAGATGCCTTGGATGTTAAGGTTTCCAGCGCAGCAGAGCTAGAGAACACACTGGAGAAGACAAAACCAGAGGTGGTTGTGGATTTCACCAATGCGGAGGCCTGTTTCTGGAATTTCAAGCTTATCTGCAAGAAAGGCATTAACATGGTTGTTGGGACAACTGGTTTCAGTGATAAACAGCTAAATGAGATGAGAAAGGAGGCGGTTAAACGTAATATAGGTATACTAATATCCCCAAATATGAGCGTTGGCGTGAATGTATTCTGGGACTTAGTTAAAGAGGCAACAAAAAAGTTGAGGGATTATGATATAGAAATCATAGAGCAACATCACCGCTTTAAGAAAGATTCCCCATCAGGAACCGCCCTTAGGACGGCGGAGATCATTGCTGGAGAGATGGAGAAGAATCTAAAAGACATAGCAGTCTATGGAAGAAAAGGTGCAAGGGAGAGAGAAAAGGGAGAGATAGGGATACATGCTATAAGGGCTGGAGATATCGTTGGAGAACACATAGTAATCTATAGTACGTTAGGCGAAAGAATAGAGATAACTCATAAGGCACATTCAAGAACGGCTTTTGTGAATGGCGTTATTAAGGCCATTGGATTTATCAAGGGAAAGAAAGGTGTCTACGGAATGAATGATGTACTGGGGATTTGATTAGTACCACCCGTACTTCCCTCGAACCCCTTTCTTTGGAAAAGAAAGGTGTTTCATGTGCTGAACCTAAGGTTCAGACACGTGTCGGACAAAGTCCGCCACATCCCCAAAGAAAAGGAAATCGCTTCGCGATTTCAAACGTACTAATACTCACTATTGAACTGAATTTCGATTCAGTACCACCCGTACATCCTCTTCTCCCGGGGCTTTTGATCGCCCCATTCCACAACATCTAGGCCCTTCAGGATGATGTTCGGATCCTTTCTATCCTTTGATTTCTTTAGCAGTCTTGATGGATTTTCGGAGACTGCCAATTTTGCCTCTATTTGGGTCATTCCAATGGCTTTACCGATTGCGATTAATTCTCCCGGAGCCCTTAACTCCCATTTATCCTGAGCTCCGGAGGTCAGGATCATTAATGCCTTGTACTTTCTTGCCAGCATCACATTCTGCCGCATTCTTCCCAGGACATGGCTCCTGAGCATTCCGTATGAGTTGAGTATCTCAGAAAAGTTGAATTCCAGGGCAATTAAGCGCTCTGCCATGAGTTTTGCCATTACGTGATCTACACCAGAGTTTTTTTGCTTCATAAAATCCTTTTCAGCAAGTTTTTCTGGATGACACAGGATGTCGACCTCCCAGCATTCTGATGCAGCCCTATTTATTTCGTCACCACCCCCATTAACTAGGCTGAGATCAACACAGCTTAACGCTTTTCTGGAATTTTTCTGTAATTCCTGGATTGATTTTGCGGTTATCTCGGCCCCTATGAGGAGAGTTAGCTTGGTCTCTTTTCGCATATCGTCTATCTTCTCGGAAAATTCTTTAATGGTCTCTGTATCCTGAAAATCTGCAGTAAGACAGATTCCGTTCCACCCCATGTGCTTTGCAAGCTTTATCCTACCTTTCAGGTCATTCAAATTATTGTCTAAATGCACATGAAGGTCGTAATAAAGATTCATATAAATACCTTTTTTACCTTTGATTTAAATTATACCTATTATATTGGTTAAATCAAATTAATTACATAGGCAAAAAATGCACATCGGCATGATACCTGACGGGAACAGAAGATTTATGAGGAAAACGGGCATCCGTAATCTGGAAGAATCCTACAGGATGGGTATCAACAAGTTCCACCAGTTTCTGGAGTGGTGTATTGATCTGGGCGTGAAAGAGGTTACGATATATGCATTGTCCATAGAGAACATAAAAAACAGGAGTCACAGAGAGGTAAGCACTCTGCTGAATCTATTCTCGAATCACGCACTGAAAGCCCTAAATGATGACAGGATTCATAGAAACGGGGTGCGTATAAATTTCTGCGGCGACAGAGAGTACCTGTCAAACTTTGGAAATCCAATAGGGGAGAAGGTTATTGAAGACATGGATAAACTGGAGAACTGCACAAGGGATTACAAGGGTCTAAAATTCAACATAGCTTTAGCATATGGTGGAAGGCAGGAGATAATAAATGCAGTTAGAAGGACTATAGACTCGGGTTTGGAATTGAACGAGGAGAATCTAAAGAAGAATCTATGGGTTAAAGACTATCCTGAAATCATTATAAGGACTGCAGAATCAAGGCTGAGCAATTTCTTGTTGTGGCAATCCGCATACTCGGAGATATGCTTCATCGACAAGTTATGGCAGGAGATCGAAAAAGACGACCTGATCAAGGTATTAAATGATTACCAAGCAAGAGAGAGGAAATTCGGTAGGTGAGGCTATAACTCAGTTGGCGGAAAAAATTTCCATTAAATTTTTGCTCGAGTTCAACCTTTTTGGAAAAAAGGTTGATCAAAAAAATTCATGTTAAATTTTTGATCGAGTTCAGCCCTTTTAGAAAAAGCGCTGGCGGCAACCTTTTTGGAAAAAGGGTTGATCAAAAAAATTCATATTAAATTTTTGATCGAGGTTTTTTAAAGCTTGATGCATCGAGCTTTTCTAACGCTCGATAACGAGGTAATTCAGATGGTTAAGGAAGGGGAAGGGTATTTAGATAGCATAGTACAGCATTTGGAAGAGCCATTATTCACCATATCTATACTCGCTTTTCTCCTCAGTATTGGTGGGGCAATAATGGGGAAAGGCCTGTTAGATATCGTAGTTATTGTAATGTTCCTCCTGGGTATCGTATCCGTGTACTTCATTTACCTCTACTTTAAATCCGATAAGAAGAACTATGCATTTGTCGGAATCCCGATACTGATTTTAGCAACTGCTATATCCTTCTGGTACGCCGCTCAGAAAAGCGGTTTTGCTTTATTGCATCTAAATATTATTGCCCTAATCTTTTCCACATCTTTATTATTCTATGCAATTTATCTCCACAAGATATTAAAACTGAGAATTGCGATCGTGTTTGCCATATTTTTATCCTGTCTACTCCTACATCTGGCCCCTGCGAATACAGTTCAAGGAGTGGGTTGGAGTGGGAAGTATCTAGCTGCATTAGATCCGTATTTCTACTATAGACATGCTAACTTTATCGTCGAAAACGGCCATGTGCCAGATCATGAAACATTAGTTTATCCGACTGCCCCCCCGGACTTTTCCAGTAGTAAGTTCATGGTCTCTGTATTAATGGGTTCTATAGGTACCATATTGAAAAATTTTGGATTTACCACCTATGATATTGCCATGATCTATCCCGGCGTATTTGCCGCATTTTCCGTTCTACTTATATATCTGCTGATTAGAGATCTCTTCGCTGACATGGAACCATATAACTATGCTGCGGGTATCTTAGCTGCGTTTATGCTGATGCTCAACCCGGCCTTTGCAGTGAAGGCCATTGCAACCAACTGCGAGGACGATGCATTGGGTATGTTCCTCCTTATCTCATCCTTCCTACTATTTGCTATTTCCTTCAGAAGGAAAAGCTATATTCTCTCACTACTTGCCGGATTCTCATTCCTAATGTTAAATATATCCTGGGATGGTTATGTTTATGCAATTACTGTTTTTGGTCTATTTTCCTTCTTTTATGCATTCGTTAATTTTATACATAATAAGAACTGTACGGAGCACATACCCTTCTTTATAATCCCCGTGTTAATCAGTTTCCTATATCCGCTGATATTACATTCCAGAGGGAGTTTACCTGTATTCACTATACCCTCTAAATTGCTTCTCATATCGATTTCTGCCCCCATATTTATCTCCTTCATTTTGGAGATGATAAGGATATACAGGGTGGGGAAGATCGAGATTAAAGGTGATAAGCTTGAGGACAGGGTTGAAACCCTGATTCAGAAAAATATATTCCAGATCTCCGGTGCGATCATCGTAATTGGTTTATTGTTCTCTGTATCTGTAATGAACCCTGTGGACATGCTCGATTTTGTGACTGATAACATAAAGGGTGCAAAGGTTAGTGAGATAATAGGAACGACTACAGCGGAGCAGAACCCACTATACTCTGGTTTTGATATATTCAAGCCGGGAACGTATGCTGAGTGTATTAATAGACTAATTGGTCTAGGTGATGATGGAAAGGTACGTACTTTTGGAATCGCTTTACTATTTGGTCTGGGCATGATTCCTATTCTGTTATATTTTATAGTAAAGAGGCACAGTCTGGGTTCTGTATTTGTCTTGGCTTGGAGCCTGCCAATGATCTGGGGTGTTATCCATAAATCCCAGTATCAGTTTACTGCCAGTGTTCCAATAGTTGCTTTGGGATCTACGATCGGATTAATCATTGTCATGAGAAGGAAGGATCTTGAGGGTTTGAGAGTGATACCCACCATAGTGCTCTTAGCTATCCCGATCTTCTTTTACTCTTCTGGCAGTATACCCATATTTGGACCATTTGGCGGTGTGGATGTTGTTATGGAGAGGGGCATGCCCAATGACATCCCCCAGTGGGATCCAACCCTACAGTGGCTTAAAACCCAGCCCGGGGATTCGGTAATACTAACATGGTGGGATTACGGTCACTGGATATCTTCAATCTCTAATAGGACGAGTATAGCGGATAACACAAAAGCAAGACGCTTCATTGTACAGGATCTGGCCAGATTTCACGTTCTTGTTGAAAATGAAACAGAGGCATTAGAAATAGCGAGGAAGTATAATGCAACTCATGTTATAATAGATTTCACAATGATCGGGAAGAGCGGCGCACCCCATTTTATCGCCACCTCTGGCCTCGGTGGTTATATACCTTTTAAGGATATAGTTGCGAGAGTAGAGTGCTCAAACGGCAAAAATTGTGATTATCTTATTAATGGAGGGGAAGAAGGTTATGCATTCACCTACATAGATGGTAATCAGAGCGGTTCAATAGTGATAGATCTCAGAAGCAGATATGTTATAAACCAAACGGATATACAGCTATGGGGTCTTGACGATAGGTATTACCAGTATAAAGTAGAGGCGTCTACAGACGGGGTAGAATGGCAGGAGATTGTTGACAAGACAAGGGGTGAATGGCGTGGATTACAGACAGACAAATTTAGCGATGTTAATGCTAGTTTTGTAAAAATAACCGGAACATACGCTTCCGTTGGAAATGAATTCCGGGTTGCAAGTGTCCGGATTTATAACCCACGGATCGAGGGTGAGCGCGTGGGTTATAGTCAGTGCCAATTCTCGCCAGGCAACAGCAGGATTGAACCATATTACGAATCTGATGGGGAAGGGGGCTTCAATAAGAAAAGAACAATAGCATTTATGTGTAATATTGGTGGAGATTACAGGGAATATATTGGTGCGATAGTTTTTGAGATAATAAATGATGTGCAAATCGAGGTAAAGGTGAACCCAATCGTTAGAAGGCGGGAGGGAGGGCTTACCCTGGGTAGTGCAATATCCTGGAACTCATGGAGACAGGATCATAAGGCCTCGATACTTGGAATACAGTCCCCGATGACTATCCTGGGGAATGCTATAGCCTACAAGGAAAACCGAGATAATTACATTAATTTCAAGCCATTTATAATTCTGGTTTACGTGCCGGAGAAATTCAACAGGTATATGATGACCTCCCTTTATCTTGGAGATTACATGGATGAATACAAAGGGCTGGGGCTCTGTGATCCAAGCGTTCAGAAGCTAGAGCATTTTGAGTTGATGGATGGATTTAGGGGGAGTGTAGAGGACTTTAACTTGGGAAGGGACATATCCTACCTAGGTTATGTAAGGGTCTATAAGATTAACTATCCGGAAGAGGAAAACAAAACCACTACTGCTGGCTGATCTGGTTTTCTTTGATAATTCGATTCAGGTAGAATGCGTATTTATATACTTGTTTAAGCTCATAAGTAAAACAATAATAGTGGGTTAATGAAAATGGTGTCAAAATCTGGATTAGCAACTATGGTTTTAATCTTTGTTTTTTTACATGTCCCTAATGTAATAGCATCTGAAGAATCGGTTAGCTCAACAGAGATAAAGATTCCCGTAGATTCTGTAACGATCTATGGCAACGATATGGCTTTTGTGAAGAGAGATACTACTGTTGAACTGGATCGCAGCTTATTGGAGATAAGGGTTTTGAATTTCACCAAACCAATCCTGGATTCCTTGTTCATATATGACAACAAGGGCTCATTGTTTGGTTGGCATCATATCGTAAAAAAAGAAACGGTGCAAGAGTATGTGAATAAAACCCTCGATTTTGATACTATCTTGAAAAACTCCCTGGGCAGTGAAATAGAGATCAATACATATTCAAACAGGTCAATTCAGGGCGAGCTAACATGGATTGACATAGGGAGGATAGGCATTCTTGGTGATGATGGGGTATTATTTATAAACAGAGCAGATATAAGGGATATCTTCATATATGGCGCAAAAACAAAGGAAACCCAGGAGGTTAATAAGACGAGCTCAATACCTGAACTTGTCTTTAAAGAGCGTTCCGAAAAGGGGAATCATAATATAAAGATAAGCTATCTTACCTGGGGCGCAAACTGGAAGACAGATTATAAATTCTACACAGATTCGGATGAAAAAACCGGAAAGGGTATTCTGCAGGCATGGTCCATCATTACAAATGATGTGGGCGAGAACTGGAACGATGTTCAGATGAAACTGGTGGTTGGTTATCCCCTGGTGTTGTATCCAAGGGCAATTCCAACCCCGATAAGAATGGATTATGTGTATAAGGGGATGGCAATGGAAGAGGTTAGTTTTGCTGCCCCCCAGATAGAGGAGCGCTTTGTAGCAGAGTCTGTCGGAGAATATTGCGTTTATGAATTAAAGGATAGAATAACACTAAAGAAGGGCGAAACGAGATATTTCCCAATAGTTAGCAATGAGGTTGAATTTAAGAAGAGATACCTGTGGGATACACGTAATGGGGAAACAACATATAAGATCTATGAGATAGAGAATACCTTGGACAACCCGTGGGCCGATGGCATATTCTCTGTCTATGTAAGGGACAATTTCCAGGGGCAGGATAAAATTAGGTATACGACTAAGAAAGACAAGGCAGAGATAAAGACCAGTAAAGCCCCCGATATTGTCGTGAAGAAAACAATACTTGAAACAGAGACATTTCCAGAGTATACTGAAACCTACAGGGGAAGGACCAGATACGCGAGGACAACCTATTATAAGGTAAATCTGACTATGGAGAACCACAGGGACGAAGGCATAGATCTGAGGATAAAAGACCATATGACCTCAGGGCATCAGGTAGAGCTGAAATCGTCAACACTCGAACCAAGGAGAATATTAAATACGTTAACATGGGACATAACCATGTTAGAGGGAGACGAGAAAACCATAATCTATGATTATGAGGTGACCAATTGGCGTTACCTATAAAGCCGATAAAAATGAGATCAAAAAAGGGACAAACGACCGTGGAGATGATTGTCGTAGTTGGTTTAATCCTAGTAATATTTACCATCGCAGTACTTACGGCCCATAAGAAAACGGTAGAGAGCAATGATTTCAAGATGGCGTTGGATGCAAAGAGAATCGTTCAGAGTGTTGCGGACAATATAAATACAATTGCCGAACAGGGTTCCAATTACTATAGATTTTTTACTTTGCCACCATACATCTCCGGTGGGCATAACTATTCTATAAACATCTATGGAAATTTCGTAGAAATTACATGGGAGAGCAGATATGGAGAGCAGAGCTATATAACCCAGATAATTACGGCAAACGCTTCGCTACATTGCCTGGATAGGGGAGGAGATACCAAGAATAAGGTTTTTAACTATAACGAGAGAATTCTCGTGACCTGCAACAGAGCAGACCTTATGGTTCTGAAGGATTCATTTAGACCAGATACTGCTCAAAACGGGACGGATGTAAATATCAGCGTAGACATACTGAATTACGGTGTTCTGGATGTGGTCACGCCGTTTAATGTCACATTTGTATTCAAGAATTCATCTCATTGGAACCAGTCTCGTGAAATAACTGGCGGGATTAAGGCAGATAGAACGATAACCGTTAATGTAATGATACCTAACTCGTACACAGAGCTCCCAGCAGGGAAGTATAGTGTTGAGATAGAGGTAGATCCTCCCCCGGGAAAAATCTACGAAAGTTATGAAGGAGACAACTTTTACAATGCAACCCTCACCCTTACAGAATGGTAGAAATGAAAAGGCACAGGTCATCAGTACTGAATTTATCCTAGCGAGTGGTATCTTTTTAATGATACTAACATCAATATTTGTTTTGTGGAACACTACTACGAGCAAAATGAGGGAGTCCGAGATATTATATGAGATGGATGAGGTCTCAACTAATGCAATAGAAAAATTGGTTAGGACGGTGGGTTATCCAAAGGATTGGGAAGATATAGAGGTAGATAATGTCTCTGCGCTCGGGTTGATTACAGAAAGCAGGGTATTAGACGAAGAAAAGGTCCTGAGGTTCCTGAAAATCATGGGCGATTACACATCTCCAACCAGCTTCGATAATCCATGTAATCTAACCAGTTCTGAAACCATTACAAATTACAACTGCAACAGACACTTTTTAGGCATGGGCAAGTATGACTTTTATTTTGATATAACCTATCCGAATGGGACAACAGTAAGGATTCAAGGTCAAAATTGCACAAGTGGTGTAATGCCGGGGGATGCTAAAAAGTTAACGAAAAAAAGGAATGCTTTATTAGATAAGGATATTGTAAAGATTAAACTGACCGTATGGTACGATTAAACCTAAGTATTTAACTCCAAAGTAGGAAATATTTAAATGAAATGATAGAAATGCAAAACGCGAGAAGAGCACAGGTCCTTAGCGGTGAACTCATTACAGCGTGTTTTATCTTTTCACTAGTATTAGTCTACGTTTTCTTTTTATGGGATACAACCACTAAGAATATTCTAAGATCAGAAATCCTTTACGAAATGGACAAATTAGGCACAGGCGCTGTAGAAAAGCTTATAAGAACTCCCGGTTATCCAGAAGATTGGACTAACAAACTCCTCGACAATATCTCGTCTATGGGACTGGCTAATGAGAGCAGGATGTTGGATCGTGGAAAGATCTTGAGATTCATAAATTTGATGGATGCATCTGAATATGATGACCTATGTAATGATGCCTTAATCTCAAATTATCAGTGTAGCAAACACCTCTTAGGAATGGAAAAATACGAATTTTACCTTACAATGACAGATATGGATGACAATATACTGAACCTGGAAGGTTGGAACTGCTCGACTGGCAACTCGCCGGTAGATGAAGATTATCTTATTTCGATACCAAGATCAGCAATATTAGATGATGAGATCGTAAAGATCTCATTTGTAGTTTGGACGTAAAAAACGAAAATGAAAAACAAAAAAATGGAGAACAGAGGATATGTACTAATGATAGACGCATTGTTGGCGTTGGTTTTTTTGTTGATAGTAGTCACGGCGATCTTTAGTATTGAGTACTCTATGACAGCCAGGACAGGGGTAACTTCCTTCAAGGAATTGCATTACACATCCGAGAATGTCCTAAGCGTGTTAACTGACAAGGGTACTCTGGATGAGATAGTGACCCTATGGGCCGAGAACTCGACTCCTGGGTCTGCCGAGATGATAAATGCCTCAAATCTCTCCAGAGAGTATCTTGAAAAGATGCTCCCTCCAGGAGTCGGTTACAGACTGACAATAGACGATGAGGAGATATATAACTCAACCCTAGATACCAGTAGAACCTCCGAGAGTGATTCTATAGCTTCAACCCATTCAACGAGGATTTTGGCGGGTTACGGAAGTGGCTTACCGACACTTGCATATACCTCCACGGCCTCTTTAGGATCAATAACGGGTAAAAGGGGTTCAGCATATGTATACTTCGGCGGCTTTGAGGGACAGGGCAATATAACCAAAAAACTCGAAATTGAGCCTGCAGACGCCAACGTAACCGGGGCCTATATGGAACTCAACCCCGGCGCGAATTTCACTTTATATGTAAATGGGGAACCGTGCGGATCTTATGCTGGTGCCGGTTTGAGTATGAGCGCAAGCAGCTGGACCCTACCCTGTAAGGATAATTTCACCACGGGGTGGAACGTGATAGATATAAATTTTACTGAGAACGAAAACAACTTTATCGGGGGGGGTTATATCAGGGTGGACTACTCAACATCTCAATTGCAGGATGTTAGCTTCGGTAAATTATACGATAAATTCTGGTTCCCGGGGATTAAGGGTTTGATAAATATCTATTCATCGTTCTACGTTCCGGGAATATTAAAAACGAATAAGGGAATGGATATTAGTCTGCACTATAAACACAACCTATCCAATGTGAGTATATTCCTTAATATCGGTGGGTATGAACTATACAGGAGTGATGCTATAGGGGAGCGAACCGTTACGCTAAGCTGGAACGATATCTGGAAGATATTCAAGGATAAGTACTATGGCCCCACTTTCACAAAAGATAATCTAAGTGACCTTTTCAGCAGAAGAACCATCCCAGTAAAATTCGGAACCGACGAGTTCTATATAAAGCACACGGGAACGGGAAGCTCTGATGCCATCCTCATCACGGACGTTTCTGGCAGTATGGGTTGGGGTGGAAAACTTACTGCAGCTAAGGTTGCAGATAAAAAATTCGTCAATACAGTGCTTGGTTACCCCGGAATGAAGGTTGGATTGGTTTCTTATGAGTCCTCAGTCGATGATACACATCCTCTAAGCGATGACAATGTATCATTAATTAACGAGATAGATGGATATAGTGCAAGTGGTTGTACATGCATCTCCTGTGGTATTCAAGAAGCAACGGACATGCTAAAAGAACCATTCGAGGTCATCGAAGATGGCGAATGGTGGAAGCGCGAAAGATATAGCGATTGTAAAGCATTAGTCGTGGCTATTAACAGTAGTAGCGGCAACTGGAAGTACAATATATCTGTTGATTGCGGTGATGACTGCGATCCCACAACTACTCCACCGAGCTGCGTCCCTCCTCTGAACCCTACTGAGTGGAACACATCCGGTTTTAACGATATCGCCTGGGCAAGTGTTAACCTACCAAATGATAACGATAGTGCTCAAAACGAGACGAGATACTACAGAAAGCACTTTACACTGCTTTACCCCGCTGCAGATGATGGAACCCTGTACGTAAGGAACAAGAGGGGTGTGGAGTGCTATCTCAATGGAAAATTTATAGAGAAGGATACAAGCTGTTCTTCAGGAACTTACTGGGATAACACATGGACAGTAGACATGAGCTTTTTCAATGTGGGAGGCAATGTACTTGCCTGCAGGGTAAAGTGTGGAGAAGGAACTAAAGATGGAATTAGATTCGATGCGGAGCTAACATATCCTTCTGATCCATGTGATCCCACAACTGCTTCTCTGAGCTGCACTCCCGCAGGATGGAACACATCCGGTTTTGACGATAGCGGCTGGGCAAATGTTAACCTAGCAGATGTGAGCGATAATACTGAAAACAAGGTGAGATACTACAGAAAAAACTTTACGGTGGATCATCCCCTCGCAGGTGATGGAACCCTGTACGTAAGGAACAAGAGAGGGGTGGAGTGCTATCTGAATGGGAACTTTATAGGAAAAGATACAAGCTGTTCTTCAGGAACTTACTGGGATAACACGTGGACAGTAGATAAGAGCTTTTTCAATGTAGGGGGTAATGTACTTGCCTGCAGGGTAAGGTGTGGAGAAGGAGCTTCTTACAAGGGAATTAGATTCGATGCGAAGCTAGCCTATAATCGTACTAGGGCTATGCTGGTGATGAGTGATGGTTATGCGAACAAATGTCTATTGGGGAATGTATGTAATCCTGGTTCCCCACCAAATATGGTTGGATGTCCCAATTCCGGTGATCCAAATTATCCGGCAAAGATAGAGGCCATAGATAGAGCATGTAAAGCCCGGGATCTTTATGATATAACAGTATATTCTGTTGGTTTTGGAGCTGGTGCTGATGAAATTACACTGAAAAAGATAGCTTGCTGGGATTGTACTGCAAATGATTGGTTACCTGGTGAGGGCGCAAGTAATTGTTCTCGTTACTACAAGGGCAGCACTACTGATATAGAAAAAATCTATGAGGATATCGCCCATGATATAGCCGCAGCCACTATCGATTCGCAGCAGATCAATATTACCTTCGGTTCGGTGTCCCTGAATAATATCGTTTATTACAACGATTCATATATAAACTTCGAATATGGATCAAAGACCCTCCCTGCGTTGGATTTCGGTGATACCCTTTTGATACTTGAGAGCGCGCGTTTCGGTAATGTTTTGGGCGATGGTGACTTTTTTGTACCCAATAATACAAGGCCACTGGATGCAAAGGTTATCTCCTACTCCGGGGAATGGTGGACGGATAGATTAGCGATAAATAGCTCAGAAACGAGTGGCTGGGAAAAGGCCTATAATCTGAGTGATTTTGGCTATGTCTACAAATATCTGGGCGATCCGTACTTCGTTAGCATAAACCAGGACAAATTGGGTGTTATAGACAACCTTGTAAAAATTGGCACCGGGAAAAGCCCTGATGAGGGCATGGGCGCCTCCCAGGACGATAAAGTTATCTACATGATAGCAATGAAGACCATTACGGGGCATGGTGAGCCAAAGAGAATTCGAGGGGGTTGCAACTGGACGGTGGAGTTTTTCGATAGAACTAATGCAACCTTTCTCGCGCCTTTTGATTATACCGGCCCCCTGAGATGTAGCTATACGAATGCATTAATATCCTATGATGAGGAAAGTTCCATAGATGATGCAGTGTATCGATTATTTGACTTTTTAGATATTGAACCCAAGGATGGCAGGGTGGATATAAAATTCAATCCCGACAACATTGCAATATCTACGGAAACCGTTGGGGGTATAAGGTCTCTCTGGGGCCCAGTGATGGTTAAACTAATACTCTGGACATGATTAAAATGGTTTTAATAAAAAGCAGGAGGGGATATCTCTTTACCATAGCCACGATCATTTTGATAATCCCATTGATCTATCTCGTTTCCTTTTACGGCGGTGTATCAGAAACCCCGATGGAGGATACGATAGGTAGGATAAGGTGTGATGAACTCCATTACTTTGTGGAGGATGTTAAAGTAGACATGGAGCGAGCAGTAACCATCTTTGGGAGAAGAGCCGCAGTCTACGTCGAAGACATGGTAGTACTAAACGAACAATATCTTCAAGATTATACCTTTAACTGTACTTCTCACTGTCACGTAGATTGCACTACATTCATCCGTCCAGAGAATGGTTCCGAGGCTGCAATAGCTGAAATGATAGTCTGTGGAACATTCAACGGTGAAAATGTCACAAAGATGCAGAATCACACCCTTCCGGATTGGATATGGCGGATTACCGAGGCGGGAGAATCGATGAGGTTTGATGTTAATATAACCCCGTATGAGATCAGGATAGTTCCAATGGATGCTTGGCACTTCGCAGTTATAATCGATAACAAGATGAGGGTTTCTGATAGAGAGGGGCTCTGTTTTTATAAAGAAAGTATAATGACTGCGATATCAAATTCATCGATCATCGGTATTCCTGATCCGTTACATCATATGCTGAATATGGAAAGGAAAGATATCCTGCCTTGTGAAAATCCTCTTTTGCCAAGAAAAAAGGCAGGTTGCGGTGTCAACGGATCCGGGATTGGTGGGGGTCGTGCTGTTTTTTATACCTATATTTTTGAACCTCCATGCAATCCTGCATTGCTGAGGAAGGGATACAGGGCATATTGTAATGGATCCTCATCAACTCTTCCTCCAGCAGGGGATGTACAGGATCAGGTTTTCGTATTGAACAAGCATCAATTAGACCCATTATGCAATCCCCCTGGAATGAAAGAATGCTTCAATGCCAGTATGCCAAGGCACTTTAGCGCCTTTGTCGCATACCAGGATATTGCACCAGGGAATATAACAAAATGTTCTATAACGATACCCTACATTGTTGGTACCGGTGATCTGGATGACATCGCCCCACCAAATATGGGTCCTCCTGATCCGGACTGCAATGATACCAAGATAAGAAGTGGTGATCCCATATTGGTCCTGAATATACCGTCACCTTGTGACTATCTATTATCCCGATATCCTTCTCTGCATTACGTTCTTCTGGGGTATAATAGCGATGAAACCGACTTCAGTTGCTACTATGTGAGTGATATAGAGAACTATAACCCAAACTGTACATCAGTAAACCTTTCGAACGGCCCCTGTTTCTTCGACAGACTGGACGGGAATCTGAATCTGTCCCAGAGATATGTTGAGCAGGCGAACGAAACCTTTGGAACAACTGCAATAGGTATGGAATCCCTTGTGGATATATTCCTGTTGCATGAGCTAAAATATCTTAACAATTATACCGCCGTCATTGTTAATTCAACCTATAGCTGGGTGGACTATCTATACTGGCAGAATATAACGGGATGCGATGTCTGTGGATACTGTAAATCAGAAATTATTATTAAGAAGGGTAAATCAGCGAATTATTCCTTCATGCTGGATTGCCCACATGCCCATGGATACGGGCTCGATACAGAATGTGACAAGGTGAGCGTGTGTCCAGTGTGTGGTGATGGTTTCTGTGCCTCTTTGGAGGATTGCGTTATCTGCCTGAATGATTGCAAATGCCCAGGTTGTCCGGTGTTCGCAAACCTGACGGATTGTAAGTGGGGTTGTGGAGCCATACCACCAATCACTTGTAATGTGACATTCAACCTCTCCATAAGGGACCAGAATGGTCATCTCATGAACCTTTCTGCTAAACCCTATATAGATATTACAACTATTGCCCCCGCAGGTTCATCCATACATGAAATGAATCAGACCGACGGGGAAACGGGTAAATATCATTACATAAAAACGGGCATAGCAGGGGGTACGAGTATAAAGGGAAGTATCCGGATAAGGGAACCAGATTGTCCATTCCTTAAAAATGCAACGGCGTTTATGCTGGTAGGTGGCCTCCCCGGTTGTTAATTAGAGTTACTCTATAGGATAAATTGAAAAACAAAGGATATATCGTATTACTGGACTCACTGGTAGCCCTTATTTTAGTCCTGATAGTAGCAACTGCCTTATTCAGCATCGAATATTCGGGAACTGCGAGAACGGAATCTGTAGGCTTTACAAAGCTACATTATGTATCTGAGGATGTTTTAGATGTTCTGAATAAGAAGGAAATTCTGGATGAGATTGCAACTTTGTGGTCTGAGAACTCAACTCCGGGATCGCCTCAGATGGTAAACGCATCAAATTTAACCAGAGAATATATTGAAAAGATTATTCCGAATAGATTTGGTTATAGACTGATTATAGAGAATGAAGAAGTTGTTAATTCTAGTGGAAATTCCAATAGAATCGCAGAAGAAAAGGCTTCAACAAAGACGCATTCTACAAGGCTTCTGGTAGGCTATGGTAAGGGGTTACCAACAAGGGGTTTAGTAGCCAGGGCATTCCTCTCCAAAATAAGGGAAAAAACTACTTCCCGTTTTGCTTATTTCGGCGGCTTTGTTGGACAGGGGAATATTTCACGAGAGATGTTCCTTCCAGATAATATAACTATTCAGGAGGTTTACATGGAGATGAATGTTGGGGATAACTTTACTTTATTTATAAACGGCAACCAGTGTAATGGATTGTTTACACCAGCTGCAGATGGAATGGCAGCGAATATAAAGGCTCCCTTGCCCGTTGCCTGTGAGAGCCTTATTGACAGAAGAGGAGCGAACAATCCAAACATCTTTGAACTCAGATTTACGGGAGATGATATAAGCAAGCAATACATAGGGGGCGGTTTTATAGAGGTTAAGTACAATACATCCGAGATGGACACTGCCTTAGAAACTGGCACAATGAGATTCTATTTCCCGGAAATTAATGGAATCATAAATTATTATTCTTCGTTCTATGTCCCGGGATGGGTTGATCAGATGTTCTTGAATATCTCGTTTAGAAATAATTTTACAACATCCATGTACATTGGTGATAAATTAATTTTCAGCGTAAATGGTAGCAACAGTACACAAACAATTACCAATACATCTGCACAGCTGTTGGGTCTTTTGAGCTCTTCAGCAGTAAGTGAGAAGACGGTTCCGATTAGGATCGGTAGTGGAAACATCTCATACAATGCAACCCGGGGATATGGGGACGTGATTTTAATAACAGATCTCTCCGGTAGTATGAGATGGCGTATAGGTTATAATGATTCCACAAACGGGACACAAAGGAACTGTGGTGATTCCAAGTTATATGATAATGATACGAGGAGAATAAGCCTTGCCAAATGTCTAGACAAAGACTTCGTTGATACGGTCTTGAATACAACGGGCAACAGGGTAGGTTTGGTTGGTTTCACAACAAACGCGGACATATACCATAATCTAAGTGACAACAAAACCTCGTTGATTGACCATATTAATAACTACAGTGACTTGCCATCAGGTGGAACCTGCATCTGCTGCGCCATAAATAAGGCAATACAGCTATTAGGCACATCAACACCATCACGTGAAAAATACATTATTGTTATGACTGATGGAATCACTGGATACCATTGCGGCAACTGCACTTATTCCGTACCATGCAATTGCAGCGGAATCTGCAACAACACAACAGGAGTTTATGAGTGTAATGGAACCCCTTCAGACTGTAACGGAGCACAGTGCGATACAGCGATAAACGATTCTATATGTGGTGCTGAACGCGCTCATAGTTTATTGGATGCTACTGTGCACCCCATTGGATTCGGTCCCGTCTCCACCGGCTGCCCAAACGCCAACAGAACTCTTAAGGGAATAGCAAACTGTGGAAATGGTTCCTATTATGGAAGTCAGAATGCGTCTGAGCTTGCAGATATATATTCTAGTATCGCGGAGGAGATAGTGAATGCGAGCCATTATTCGCAAATAACAACTCTGACCGATAGTGGGATGGGTAATGTAACAAATGCAACCCTTTACGGTTATCCCGAATCATATATCGAATTTACCTATACACCAATCAATACTTCCTACTATGGGAGGATCACAATAACAAGAAAATCCGATAGATTTAATGATCCCATAAATTGTGTTGGTCACGTTCTAATTCCGGAGAATGTCAATGTCTCTGAGATGAAGGTCACATCCTATTCCGCAGAATTCTGGACAGATTACTTAAACATAAATAACCTCCCTCAGCCACCATATAGGTTGTGGACGCAGTATCCTGGAGTACCTTACATATCTTTAGGAGACCCTTATATCGTGAATATACCCGACTCTGAAGTGGTGGTTAAAGCTGGGGAATACAATAATATTACAATAGAAACGGGGAATAGTGAAACTGAACGCACAAATTGCTCTGCCGATGACAGGGCTATTTACACGATGAGGATAAAATCTTTCACTGGTTATGGCGATGTCTATCCCTCCAGCGAGGGCTGCATCTGGGATATAGAATTCGAGGATGGTAGTTCTATGAACGATACAGCAATTCCAACAGCATATGCAGGAGACAATAATTGCAGTTATACAAGCTCCTTGATAGGTGGCTATGAAGACGATGCCATAAACGATGCAGCCTACAGACTGCTGAGTGGTTTGGATCTATATAACAATGGAAAGATAGATGTAATATTCGATTCTACAGCAGTGGAATTTAAAACTATAAGCTCGGGGGGTGTCAGATCACTATGGGGGCCGGTCGCAATTAAACTAATTGTCTGGGTGTGAAGATGCAAATCATAAAAAGTAAGAACGGATTTTTCCTGACGATAGCAACGATACTATTAATCTTGCCATTAATATTCCTAATTTCCTATTACACAGGCATCTCTGAAACGGGAAGAGAAGATGCCATGGGGAAGATGAGATGTGATGAACTCCATTATTTTGTGGAGGATGTCAAGGAGGATATGAAAAGGTCAGTAACAATATTTGGCAGAAGGGCAGCGATATATGCCTTAGATTATATTGTTGAGACAGGAAATTCACTAAAAGATTACACATTTACCTGTACACCTCAATGCGATGTAGATTGTAATGAATTCTCCTTTGATAATACGGGTTCTGAGGCTGCAATTGCAGAGCTTACACTCTGTGGAACACTGTTTGGAGAGAACGCCACGTACATGATGAATAATACTATACCGGAGTTTACACGAAGGATAGAGGAACATGCCTTGGAAATGCACTTTGTTACCAATCTGAGTGTTGCAGAGATTAAAGTTGTTCCAATGGATGCGTGGCATTTTGCACTGATAGTGGATTATAAGATAAGAGCATATGACAAGGAGGGAATGTGTTATTACACGGAGAACATCATAAGAGCCATGTCGAGTACATCCATAATAGGGTTGGAGGATCCCCTGTATATCTTACAAACAGAGGGTCATGTGATGAAATACATAGATAATTGTAGTGCGTCGTTAGGAGCACTGGGCGTTGCCGGGTGCAGTGTTAAGGATTGGGGTAATGGTACCGGGAGCGGACTTGTTGTGTTCTGGTCCTATCTAAAGGACAATCTTAGCAAGCCTGAAAGACAGAGCTATTGCACTGATCTCGGGGAAGAGGCAAACAATCAGATTGTGGTTATGGACACAGCCTTTGGTGAGTGCAACAACCTCGATGCGTGTTGCTTTGATATAAATTGCCCCTACCATCTTGGGGGGGTAATTGATTATGCGAAAAACAATCCTGGTGGTAGCTTTGTTGGAAAGTGTAATGTTAGTATTCCGTGGATCTCTGCAACCTGTAAGATGGACAATGAAACCGGATTTGGACCCGGACCTGGTTGTAAAAGACCACCGGGTTGTAATGAAACCTTTATAGGTACTGGAGATTGCATCTTCATATTAAATCTGGAAAACGAATTGGGTTGCAAGATGCATCGAGTCCTTAAGGGATACAAGAGCAATGAAACCAATACCAGTTGCTATTACGTGAGCGATATAGAGGAGAATTATAATTCAGAATGTCTATTGGTAAATCATTCAAATGGCCCATGTTTCTTCGACAGACTGGATGGAAATCTGAATCTATCTCAGAATTATGTAGATCAATCCATGGAGTATTTCGATAATTCACTGATCGGCATAGAAACCCTCGTGAATCTGTACGAGTTAAAGGAATACAACGCAATGTACCCAAGCATTGAGATATATTCAAATGCAACATGGATAGATTATCTGTACTGGCAGGATACCCTTGGATGCGGTGTTATATTTTCCTGCGAGGCTATGGGTGAGAGATTAAAATTGGATTGTCCTCATGGTTATAAGCATGAAACTGATACGACTTGTTCGAATGTTAGCCAGTGTGAATGCCCCGATGGTGTTTGCACAGAGAACGAATTCTGCCCGGCAGATGCATTTACATGTAATGACAGCATATGTTATGAACCGACCTGTATTAATGGTTGCGGCGAGGATCCTATTACAGATGACATCGATCCTGGTGAATGTGACGAAACAACATTTGGGGCATGTGCCGGGGGCATGGGTTGTTATTGTGACGCAATAAGTAATTGCGTACCCTGTTTAGTAACTGATGCAGCATGCACTTTCGATGAACAATGTTGCTCTCCTCCAGGAAAGTGTGCAGGATGGAAATGTAAGTAATTCGTCAGGGGTGGCATATAATTCCAGGGAAAATAAAGAGCGGAAATGTAATTAATGTAACCTTTTTATTCCTCGTTGTCATAAATTTATTAAAACATACGAATTCTTTTCAGTTAAACTACAAAGGGCGTAAATGGCAAACTCAGAATCTGAGCTGGTAGAGGAGGAAGAACTTATCAAACAACAGGCTGAGATAGAAAATAAACTTGATG
>DAOVSE010000043.1 GCA_030633595.1 Candidatus Altarchaeota archaeon | reverse complement strand
TTTACCCGAAACACGGCCTTGTTCTCCAGAAATTTCTCGTGTTTTTCCTTTGTTATGATTCTCTTCTTTAGTGCCATATCAATAACATCACCGGTTCCAATTGGCTTGAATTTGAAATACTCTGAGATGGTGAGGGCAATTTTAACAGCTGCTCTGTCATCAACTATCAATCTATCAGCATCCAACTCAATTGCCAAAGCAATTGCCTGAACTTCCCCTTTATGAATCCTACTTAGCGGGATTTCTTCTTTAGTTTTCTCTGCTAACAACAAACCTAAATCCTTAGTTACGGATTTTGTGATTATCCAATCTGCATCTTTTATTTTTTTACTATCAGAATGTTTCTTTCCCTTTACAACAACCTCCTCGTAAACATGCTTTGGGATATATACCTTTCCAAACAACTTCTCCAAAACAAAAAGCAAATCAGCCTTTGCCAAATAGATTAATGGCGTAGCATTGCTTACAATGATCATACTATCAACTCTGTAATCTTGCTATCTGAACGGAGACTTTCTTTTTCTCCATTAACTCAACCATATCCCAAAGTGGGATACCCATAATTTCCGCAGCCTTCCATAGTGAGATTTTCCCCTTTAGATAAAGGTTGATTATCTCGTTTTTGAGGTATTGATTTATCATAGTGTAAAGAAGACTCTGAACGTTCTTCTCCTCAATCTTTGCAACCTCTACTAAGGGATATAATTCCTTATCCGACAATTTTAATAACATTTCCATTTCACATCACCAATTATTTATGTTGTTTTTATGTTTAAATCTTTCTTTCAGCACCCCTCCATGAATCAGAAACATATACCATCCAAAAAGAATTCCCTCAATTAAATCATCATCAATAACCAATAGATAAGCATAGAGAGTAATGCAGCAGTGATTGGCGTTAGAATCCACCCGATGAATATGTGCTCTGCCGTTTTTATATTAACAGTTCTTATTCCCTTGATTAATCCGATACCGATTACACTACCAACTACTGCCTGTGTTGCGGATATGGGAATGCTCAAAATTGTGAAGATATAGATTACTAAAGCAGCAGACAGCTGAGAGGTAAATGCCATTATAGGGTCCATGCTCGTTATCTTTTTACCGACGGTTTCTACAACATTCCTACTAAAGGCGCTTACACCCAGCCCCATCGAAATTCCCACCAGAATTATGAGCATTATCTGGTTGACCATAACATTAGAACCGATAACCGGACCTACTGCGTTTCCTATGGTATTGGCCCCCAGGCTGTATGAAAGAAAGATCGCTCCTATAACGAGCAATATCTGGAATACTCTATTGAAGGTCAATATATCCATTCTTCTGGATAACGGAATCATTAAATATCTGTAGATCATTAATGCAAAGATTATTCCGGCTATTGGTGTTAAGATCCATGAGAGGAATATCTTAAGCAATAAGGATGTATCAATCCGGTTTGTCAGTCCAACGACCATCATAACACCAATGATAGAGCCGATCATCGTATGGCTTGTTGCCACAGGTATGGCAAGAATTGTCGCAGTACCCACAAATATTAAAGTAGCGAGCAAAGCAGCAAGTGCTAGTTTTTTATTATCCTCCAGATAGTTTATTTCCTTACCGGTTGCTCTTTTCTCACATACGGCTTTTTCTGTATTGCAATAATCCAACTCAGGGTTTGGACAATCTCCGTCATTACTGCACTCTTTTACAGGAATTAATTTACTTCCAATGGTATTTATTACCCCTCCCCCCTGTAGAAGGGCACCCAATAACATAGATACGGATATTATAAGAGCTGCCTTTCTGAAAGATAGGGTATTTGAACCGACAATAACCCCAATCGCATTAGCAGCGCTATTGGCACCAATGTTTAATCCCACAAGAATGGCTGCTATGATTATCAATAGTGAAATTAATTCCATCTCTATGCCCGGTTTAACAGTATGATAAGAGATAGAGCATCCGCCGCGTCTTCTGCCTTATCAGATATGGCGCCGATATATGTTGTCAACTTTGATATTAGGAGTATAGCTATGGGATCTTTAACATTCCCATAGAGCGTTGAGTATATCTTATTTGCTATCTCGTCAGATTCGTGCTCCTTCTCCCTTATCCTCTCTATTGCGAGCCTTATCTCATCAACATCCCTTAGATCAGTAATGCTTTTCCTGAGAATGTCAATGGTTTCCAATCCATCCTGAAGTTCGAGTTCGAGCAGATTAGATAGATCTTTTGGTATCCCTCTTTTCTCTAAAAAGATCAGTATTCTCGCCGCATCCTGGGCGGCATCGGCAATATCATCAACCCTCTCTGCAAAGTTGAGAATTATCCTCCTGCTCCCGGGTAAAAATGCACCGGAATACATATTCTCCTCGATCTTCCGTTTTAGATCATCTGCTCTGGATTCAAGAGAACAAACCCGGTCTACTTTCTCCTTCAAGGTCTCAGTATCTTTTCGCTCCAACGCGTTAAATGCATCCTTAAATTCACAAACAACCTGGTAGGTCATGTCTGCATGCTCCTGTATCAACCGGATGGTTTCCTTCTCCCTCTCACCTGCTAATGCGGGTATTAGGTTAAACAATTTCATTTTTTCCCCCCATTGATTCCTTAGGACATTATGAATGGGGAAATAAGAATACAAATCCATTTTTAAAGAATGAAATAAATAATTAATTAAAAATAATTTTTAAATGAAAAATAATTACGATGAAAGAAAATAAGCGAAAAATTGAGGAGGCAAAAGAGTTCCTGATAAAGGCAACACGGCTTTTAACGGAAGTAATTGAGATGGCAGAGAGCAATGGCACTGGGGCTGAGGAATGGATGAGGCAGAGGATGGAGTTGTGGGCGAGGATCTACCTTGAGGGGGGTGTTGTAACCCGGGAGCGGTTACATAGAATCTGGAAACAGGAGATGAAGAAGGACGTCAGGGGCTTAGGTGGCTTTTTCGTTGGAAAGAGAGCTAGTTTGCAATGGACCCACGACAATAAGGTAATGCTTACCCGATACGCAACAGAGTCCATAGAGGCATGGACCGGAAAATCCATTGAGGAATATTCAGGGGGTTACAAGGAAAAACCGAAAGGTATTTAAACCCCAATCGACACCATGTATAAATACCTCAAAATGGATTTGGATAAAATGATCGAAGGGTCCTTTTGGAAGGACATCCTGTATGAGATAATCAGTACCCTGGACCCGTGGAATATTGATATCTCCGAGCTGGCAACCCGTTATTCGGAGAGGGTTGAGAAGATGGAGGAGATGAACTTTAGAATTCCAGCCAACGTCGTTCTCGTGAGTTCCGTGCTTTTGAGAATGAAGGCAGACATAATGGCATCAATCGAGATAAACCCTTTAGAATTTACTCACGATCCGGATGAAGGTCTTATGTTCAGTGAGTTTGATATTGATACGTATTCTCAGATAGAAACGGTTGAGAAAGAAGATAACGGTGATATAACACCAATAGCAGTCAGACCAAAAAGGGTTCCAAAGAGGCGGGTAACTGCAACCGAACTAATAGCTGCAATTCAGGAGGTATTTGAGGACAGGGTAATAAAGCAGAGGCTCAGAAAGGAGGGGAATGGAAGAAGAGCTATCGAGATCATTCTGACAAAGGACATAAAGGAATTGATTGAAGAGACCTACAAAAAGGTCATTACTATTTTATCAAAGAAAAAAAACGAATTCGTACTTTTCTCCGAGATCGTTCCGACAAAAAAAGAGACAGTGCCCACTTTCATCTCTCTACTGCATCTGTCCAACAATCAGAGGGTAAGCCTGAAACAGAAAAGGATATACGAGGAGATCTTTATCAAAACCAGATAGCTATTTTAGAAGAAATTCGCACACTGAGAAGCCAGATGCGACGCATTTCATTTCATTAACATCCCACTTCTGATTTGTTGTTTGATTCAACGAACTCCCCACGGTGGATCCTATTATTTATCTCTTCGTTCAATATACTTATCAGATGAAAAATGGAAACCCTACAAAAAACACCCCAAGGTTTGGTCATTCCAAAAAAGGTACTAAAGAGTGCCGGAATTGAGGATGATGTAAGATTCATTATAAAGTCGAAGATGATAATCCTCATCCCTAAGAGTTTTACTCAGTTAACAAAAGGTTTGGTAAAACCAATAATTTCCGTGGATGAACTCCACAAGGAATATGAGGAGTATCTATTAGAGAGAGCCATAGGTGAGGAGTAATGAACCTTGAGGAGTTCAATCTTGAAGAAACAAATATCACATTTTATTCATTAGATACATAGTTAGTTCATCTATCTTTACCCTTATCTGTTTCTTTGTATCCCTGTCCCTTAGAGTAACTGTATTGTCCTCAATTGTTTCATAGTCGATAGTTACACATTCCGGAATTCCTATCTCGTCTGCTCTGGCATATCTCTTTCCGATGCTTCCCGTTTGATCATAAAACGCATGAATCCTTTCCTTTTTCATCAATTCAAAAACCGCTCTTGCCTTCTCGGGGAGGTTATCCTTCCTCACCAGGGGGAAGATTCCGGTTCTGTATGGAGAGATCTCCTTCGGGAATTTGAAGAATGTCCTGTCCCCTTCTTCTCTGTAACAGGATTCGATTACACAGTAGAAGGGTCTGTCAATGCCGTAAGCAATTTCAATGACATGGGGTATGAATTTCTTGCCTTCATAGCTTACTGTCAGGTCCTGCTTGCTGAGATTCATATGTGCTTTGAGATCATAATCCGTTCTGTCAGATATTCCGACCAATTCTATCTTACCGAATATCTTGCTAATATATTCAATATCCCACGTATCTGTTGAATAAAAGGCTCTTTCCTCGTCCTTGTGCTGCCGTAATTTTAAAGCCTTAGGATTTATTCCCATTCTTTCAAAGAGCTGTAATGATCTCCCAAGGAAGTATGCGATCATCTGTACCTTCATTATCCCTTTTTTTACCGCGCTCTCCAGGGACATATCAAACTCCTTGTCATCCTTCGTCACAACTCTGGTTTTGATTTTGGAAACCTCATCGAAATTCTCGACGGATTTTCTGTCCGGCTCAACAAAGAACTGGATCTCTGCCTGATTAAACTCTCGGAGCCTCACCATACCCTGCCGGGGTGATATCTCATTCCGAAAGGATCTCCCGATCTGGATAACACCAAATGGAAGTTTTTTCCTTGCAGCCTCCCAGAGCCTTCTGAAGGCAAGGTAGGTTGTCTGCGCGGTCTCCGGTCGGAGGTATGCCGACTCTTTATTCTTTCCGGGGCCTACGAAGGTCTGGAACATCAGGTTGTAGTTATAAATCTTACCCAGGTTACCGCCACATTTCGGGCATTTGATCCTATTTTTTTCAATCAGATCATTCAGCTGGCTTATATGCATTCCTTCACACGATTTCTTCAGATGCTCCTCAATCAGGTGATCTGAACGATATGCCTCACCACATTTCAGGCATTCTGTCATCAGGTCAGTGAAATTCCCAACATGACCGGATGCTATCCAAACAGCCTCAGGGCTTAGAGTGGGGCATTCCACCTCGAGACATTCTTCATCAATCACATAATAATTTCTTATCAAGCTCTCTATATTCTGCTTTATTCTAGAACCAACCGGCCCATAATCATAGAATCCGCTAACGCCCCCATATATCTCAAATGAGGGATACATAATTCCCCTTCTCTTGGAAATATCCATGATTTTTCGATGCATCTTATTCGACCTTTTTCTCCGTATCTATGGTCTTCTTTTCCTCTTTCAAGATCGTCCTGAGTCTTTTTCTCTCCCTCTCCAATCCCTCTTTTTCTTTTTCCCTTCTCCCCCTCTCCGCCTCTATCCGCGCCCTTTTCCTTTCTTCCGCCTCCTTTTCCTCTCTTTTCTCGTCCTCTTCCTCTTTCTCCCCCCTGCTTATCTTTTCCCTAAACCACATGAATGTAATAATCAATATAGTGACTATGACCAATGGAACGATTATGACATGTGTCATGGGAATCGATCTCTCAGGCACTCCTTCGAGAAGTTCTTCAGCTTTTTTCACACCCTCGACATAGTTGATTTTTTCGTATAGTTTCTTTGCCCGATCTGCATTGTAGTAAGAGAGCTCATAATCCCTAGAGTTAAGATATATCATGGCCTCTTCGTAATACCGGTTTGCTTCATTCTTCGTTTCATTCCCTGCATGAATGTCCTCCAGTGTTGAATCACACATAGCAATTTCCTGAGTACGGCCAGTGGTTACGTAGAGTTCTCTCGCCGTTCCCACATAGATTGTTGCATTTTCGTAATCTGCAACACTGTAGTAACTCAATGATCTGTTATAATGGCTTTCAGCCTCGATTATCACCTCAAACATTCCATTGATCTGATCCTTCAACCTCTTAGCATAGGTAAGCCACTCATAATCCTCATGTTTCACAAAGATCTCCTTGGCCTTGTCCGCTAATATGTCTGCTTTTTCGTATTCTGCAATTCTAAAAAGTTCTGTAGCATTATCCAGACATTCTCTCGCAAACTCTAGTTCATCTAGAACGCCTAGCCTCCTGTAGATTTCTTTCAGTAGGTGGTCACAGTCATCTATCCTTCTTTCGTCGCTCCTGTCACCGGTCAAACTGTAGACCAGCTGAAAAAGGTTTTTTGCCTTATTTGCATCTTCTACAGCCTCCTGATATTCCTGAAGCCTTCGGTGCGTGTTCGCATCCTCGTAATATTCATTTGCCTGCTTTCTTAGCTCATACACACAATCTTTTAGTCTTTCGTTTATCTGTCCTATATTGTCATCACAGTCCCCCATTCTTTCGATTTTCTGTAACAAATTGTACAGGTTCTTTGCCTCCTCAAAGTGGTTTATTGCATCGAAATAACCGTTGTTTGTGCAATTGGCACTCTTATACGCCCCCACCCCCCTGTCATAAAGATCATTAGCATAAAGTGTCAGGCTGGCAATCTTGTCGTCAATTCTCTTGAGGAATTTCATGGCTTCGTTAATTCCTTCCTCATCGTTGTACAGGGTATAGAGGGTATGTGCATCCTCTGTAAACTTTCTTGCATTTATGAGGTCGTTGACGTCAAAATAACCTTCCGCCGTTTCATAGAGTTCGTCTGCTCTCATCAGTTCGCATTCCCTGATTTTTTCACTGATATTCTGATACTCGATATCGATTTTCCCTGTCTTCTCTGGGTCTACAGGGATCATGCATTGGTAACTGCCATTTGCATCATAGACAAAAGACAGGGCGGTTTCGAACTGCTCCTTTGCCCCTCGGTAGTCCCCAGAGCTTAGGTAGCTATCCCCCTGAGAATAGTAATCAAGCGCCTGAATGTAATAAGAATCCCCAATTAAGCTCAAGCAGCTGTTTATCTCGACAATTAATTCATTGCATTTTTTCTTTCCAAGAATGTCCACTATCCGGGTATACAAATCGAGGGCCCTGCTGACATGAACACTGGCATTTTTGCAATCGTCATTATTATAGGCGTATAATGCGAGTTCATAATGCTGATCCGCAAGATCTTTTTGTGTTTGTGCGTTAATGAGATTAACCAATATAATCAAAAAGATTCCGAGTAGTATCGTCTTTCTTAACATCTTACCTTTTTCCTAGCCACCCTATAAAGCCCTTCCTATTTTTATTTACCTTCTCAATTTCAATAATCTTATCGTAATCGGGATTTTCAATCCCCATAATTCGTTTCTTTGCATCCTTTACGGATAAACCAACAATTTCTTCGTAATCCATAATTCCCCCCCTTCCCCACTTTTCCCGTACAATAAATGCAATAATTCTAAGCATGAGAAATGCAATGACTAATGCAAGAATTATGATGATAGCCACCATGATTACCCCATAGTCTCCTAGGAAGGTAGGTTGCATCTCTATAATAGTAGATGTCGAGGTTGTTGTAGTTGAGGTCGTAGTTGTTGATGGCATCTGTCTGTTTATCTCATCCTCTATCCTCTGGAGCAATACCTCACACCTACGAATGTTCTTCGAATCATTTAACTCAGAATAGATAGTAAATGCTTTTTCAGCATAAAAAGTGGCGTTCTCGAGGTATCCTACATTCAGGTAAAGATAAGCTTTATCATAGTACCCTTTAGCCAATCTATCCCTCCCTTTCTCCTCTACCCCAAAACCATAGACTGAAACCACGTTGTCGGAACTCGTAACAAGTTCTTTAACTCCATCATTATCCAGATCTCTCAGATAAATCTTATTAACGTTTTGTCGCAGTTTGTATCTGTTCAGCAGAGATCCGTCCCTTGAAATTTCATAGAGATTAATTCCATCACTTGCAAAGATCTCCAATTCGCTCTTTTTCTCCAGAACTGCAGCGAAAATGGCATTTACTCTGCTGTTTGTTTTATATTCATAGCTGATATTGGAGTCCATATCCAGAAAATATACACCATCACTGGTACCAAAGACGAGTTCATCAAAGCCATCATCGTCAAAATCGACCGGTATGGTGGTGATAATTCCTTCCTTTATTTTGTCCCTAACTCTCAGAATTCCTGAATCATCCAATACGTAGATTGTATCATTTGTTGTAGTTAAAACAACTTCATTATTCCCCCAATGGTACAGGTTCGCAATTATTGCAGTATTTATGCTCTCATTTATTTTGCAGTGCCATTTGATTAAGCCTTCGAGACTAACATCATACACATCATAAATGCTTCTAGCTATGACATCCATATACCCATCCCTGTTCAGATCCTCTACGAATATATCATAAATTTTCTTATCGATTGATACTTTCACTGAGAAATCATCATATGAATCTTTCAAAACAAAGATTGTATCGTGAGTATTCCCTATAATCTCCTCATATCCGTTTTTGTCCAGATCTATAGCCACTATGGTCTCCAGTAATACGCTCGACTTTAGTCTGGCTACCGGAAACTCAATCAGGAGTTCCCCATCTTTGTCAATTATGTATATGCCCCCCCTGCCTATACCCTCTCTGATCCTGCCATAACTGAGTACAATTTCCTTAAAGAGATCGTGATTGGTGTCAGAAACACAAACCGATTGGAGGTCATCTAATTCATAAGCCCACCTCACCAAACCATTCTTATCCAGAACATAAATTTTATCGGATGAATATGATTCACCCTTTGCAACAATTACTATCTCCAAAAAACCGTCATTATCTATATCCTCTATGTATAAATTGTCGATCTTTTCAGGTATCAAATAGCTCCATCTCAAATCCATACTCAGGGATTCCGCACCAACAATGCTTATGGAGGAGATTATTACCATAAAAAACACAAGTCGTTTCAACATTTTATTGCTCTGATAAAAATTTGGAGAGGATCAATAAATACTCATTTCTCTCTGTAGTGTTGAGCCGCTAACTCAGGGGGTACAACATTTATGACCGTCTCAGAGCCAAATTCCATTCCCGCAAATTTTGCCAACCTTGGTGCCAATTCCAGATGGAGATGCAGATCTCCATCATCAGGTGACTGGTGAAACCAAAAATTATAGGGGGGTTTATTCAGACTGGAATGTAATTTTCTAAGTATTCTTTTCAGCATTTTAGCAAATGAGTACTTCTCTTTATCACTAAGCTCCCCTAAAGAGTTCACATGTCTCTTTGGCATTATCCACACCTCGAATGGAAATCTTGATGCAAAGGGGGTGAATGAGACCGTATAATTATCCTCAAGGATCAGTCTCTCACTCTTTGCCTCATTTCTCCAGATATCACAGAATATACAGTTGTCCTTCTCTTTTTTGTACCTCTCAGCTGCTTCTGCCTCTTCCCTAACCAATTTAGGGACCATCGGAAACCCAATGACCTGTGTATGGGAATGATCCAGTGACGCTCCAGCCACACTGCCCTGATTCTTGAATATCATCACATATCTGATCCGTTTATCCTTTCTTATCTCACTAATTCTGGAGGAATACATGTCGAGAACCTTTACTATGTGCTCAACGCTCAGCTCGTTGAGATGCTCGTTATGGTTCGGAGTTTCAGCTATTACCTCGTGTTTGCCATAGGCGGGTTGTTTTGTTAAGAAACTTTCCTCAATCTCCCCAAATTCAGTTGTTGTTGCTGGAAATTTGTTTGGAAAGCACCTTATTATCCATTTTCCATTTTCCTCAACCCTGTCTATCTCAGGGGGAGTCATATGTTCATTTCCAGGACAGAAAAAACAGGTCCCTGGCTCCTCTACCCCTGTTTTTTGTACAAAATCCGTTGGCCTTTTTCCCCTGTCTCTGGCAATTATTACCCACCTGTCAAGGAGATAGTCTTTCCGTAGCTCATTCATTTTAACACTTAATCTACATATTAATCTACTATTTCAGATATTTATACTTAAACTCCAAATTAGATACCTACCTTATTGATGGCCGGGGTGGGGTAGTTGGGTTATCCTGTGGGTCTGTGGGGAACTTTCAAGAAGAGTTCCATCAATCAATTTATCAAATTTTAAGTTCGCAGAGAACCTGCGACCCGGGTTCAAATCCCGGCCTCGGCCCTCTTAAAATAATAACTTTTAAGTTCGAAATACGTATAATAATATAGTATAGATATATAGTGAAGGCATATCTAAGATATGTTCGATTAGTGTGATTATTGCAGGTAAAACCTAGTGTGAACCAACCAATTTATATATAAGCGACCACAACTCCAGTTGATCCTGCTGGAGACTACTGCTATTGGGGTTCGATTAAGCCATGCACGTTAGGGTTTCTGACAATGAAACCCAGCAAACAGCTCAGTAACACGTGGACAATCTATTCTTAAGAGGGGAATAACCTCGGGAAACTGAGGATAATGCCCCATAGGTGAGAATCTCTGGAATGACTCTCACTCAAAGGATATTGATCTTATGTCGGTTAATGTTGCTTAAGAGAGAGTCTGCGGTGGATTAGGTAGACGTTAGGGTAATGACCTAACGTGCCAACAATCCGTATCGGCTATGAGAGTAGGAGCCGGGAGATGGATACTGAGATAAAGATCCAGGCCCTACGGGGCGCAGCAGGCGCGAAACCTCCACAATGCGCAAAAGCGTGATGGGGGAACCCCCAGTGTCCCTGTACAACAGGGACTTTTGTAGAGTGTAAAAAGCTCCACGAATAAGGGCTGGGTAAGACCGGTGCCAGCCTCCGCGGTAACACCGGCAGCTCAAGTGGTAGTCGCTTTTACTGGGCTTAAAGCGTCCGTAGTCGGTTTGGTAAGTTCTCTGTGAAATCCTATGACTTAATCGTAGGGCTTGCAGAGAATACTGCCCGGCTTGGAACCAGGAGAGGTTAGGGGAATTCTTGGGGTAGCGGTGAAATGTTATAATCCCAGGAAGACCACCAATAGCGAAGGCACCTAACTGGAATGGGTTCGACGATGAGGGACGAAAGCTAGGGGAGCAAACCGGATTAGATACCCGGGTAGTCCTAGCCGTAAACGATGTG
>DAOVSE010000029.1 GCA_030633595.1 Candidatus Altarchaeota archaeon | reverse complement strand
TCGAGATCAAGGGGGTTCAGGATTTAAAACTCATAAAAAATGTGCTCGGAAAGGAGGTAGAGAGGCAGTTAATGCTGGTAAAGGTAAAAAAGGAGTTGTTAAAGAGGGGGATAAAGAAGGAATATCTGAAACCGGAATATATTGATGTCACAGATATTTTCAAAGATACTCAGTCCAATGTTGTTGCAAAGATTTTAAAAGAGGGAGGTAGGATTATCTCTGTCAGATTAAGGGGTTTCAGTGGTTTATTGAAAGGAATGTTCGGTCCAGAACTCGCCCAGTATGTAAGGGCAATTACCAATGTCAAGGGCATTTTCCATTCCGATGAATTACCGGGTTACGGGATTTCAGAGGATGATATAAATGAGATAAAAAAGAAACTGAAACTGGAAAAGGATGACGCATTCGCACTGGTTGTTGAAAAAAAGGGTGTGGCAGAAAGGGCGTTAAAAGAGGTAATTGATAGGTGTAAAATTGCCCTAGAGGAAGTTCCGAAAGAGACAAGAAAAGCCAGGAATGACGGAACAACGGAATTTATGCGCCCCCTTCCCGGTTCTGCCAGAATGTATCCAGAGACGGATGAATCCCTGCTGGTTATTACCGAGGAGAGGATAACTGATATAAAGAAGAAACTGCCAGAGTTACCGGAGGAAAAATTAAGACATTACCTGGATCTGGGGCTTGGAAAAGAGCTCTCCAACCAGCTGATTAAGAGCAGGTGCTCTGAGATGTTTGACGAATTCAACAAGAAATTCCCTAAAATTAAGCCATCGGTTATCGCAACGACCCTGCTCTCTATGCCAAAGGAGGTCAGGAGGAGATATAATGTTGATACCAAAAATCTAGAAAAATCTCACTATGGAACAGTTTTAATGAAGATCAATGGGGGGAGAATCTCAAAGGATGCAATTCCTGAGATTCTTGCGGAATTTGCGAGAAATCCGGAAAAATCCATCAATGATATCATAAAAGAAAGGAATCTGGCGTTGCTGTCTGAAGGGGATATAGAAAGAGTAGTTGATGGGATTATGGAAGAAAATCCTGGGTTGGGGGAAAAGGCATTTGGAGCGTTAATGGGGAAGGCAATGGCAGAACTCAGGGGAAGAGCTGATGCCGAAGTTGTGAAAAGGATATTATTACGAAATTTGAAAGGGGACGGTTAGTGTCCATTGAAAATCCAAAGGATTTTCCTTTCTTTTGACCAACCAGTAGCTGTTTTTATTCACTCACTCCAATATTTAAAACTACATTCGGTAACGTAAATTTTTGAGGATTACAATGGAATTCAAGGTGGTAATATCAGATCCCAAGACGGGGAAAAGCTATCAGAGGGATATAAAGGATGAAAACGCCAAGAGATTCAGGGGAAAGAAGATCGGGGACGAGATCGATGGTTCTGCCATCGGTTTAACTGGTTACAAGTTAGCTGTTACAGGAGGAAGTGACAAGGGCGGTTTCCCCATGAAAAAAGGCGTTATGGGAAAGACAGCCTCAAGGATACTGATGAAAGGTGGGGTGGGTTACAAGTCAAAAAAGGGTATAAGAAAGAGAAAAAGGATCAGGGGCGAGATAATTGATGAGGATATGATACAGATAAATACTAAGATTATAGCTAAAGGGAAGAAGAAGATTGAAGAACTTCTTGGTTTTGAGACGAAGGAAGAGCCAGTTGAGGAGAAACCTCCGGAGACGGAGAAGCCAGCTGAGAAAGTGAAGTCAGTTGAAGAGGAGAAGTCGAAGAAAGAGATAGGAGAGGAAGCGAAACCTGAGAAACCTCTGGGGGAGGGGAAACCAGTGGAAGAAGTAAAGGAGGGGAAAAAGTCAGAGGAAAAGGTAAAGGAAAAAGCGAAACCAGAGAAACCTCCAGAGACGGAGAAGCCAGTAGAAGAAAAGCATGTTGAAGAGAAAAAGCCAGAGGGAAAACCAAAGAGAGAAGATAAAGGCAAAAAATAAAGAATGCATAAAAATATTCAACCCGAGATTAATATAGGTCTAGTAGGGCATGTAGATCATGGGAAAACAACATTAACAAAGGCATTATCTGGTGTGTGGACCGACAGACATTCTGAAGAAATAAAAAGGGGAATTTCTATAAGATTGGGTTATGCCGACTGCTCCTTCTACAAATGTAAAAAATGTAAAGAGCCTGAGTGTTATTGTACACAGGAAAAGTGTCCAAACTGCGGATCAGAGACGGAGTTCCTGAGGATGGTATCCTTTGTAGATTCCCCTGGGCATGAGACACTAATGGCAACGATGCTCTCTGGGACGGCAATAATGGATGGTGCAGTACTTGTTATTGCGGCTAACGAGCCGTGTCCTCAACCACAGACAGCAGAACATTTAATGGCATTGGACATCTTGGGTGTGAAGAATATAGTTATAGCGCAGAATAAAATCGACATAGTTTCCAAAGAAGATGCAATAAAGAATTATCAACAGATAAAAGAATTCATAAAGGGGACAATAGCAGAAAACTCCCTGATAATCCCAATTGCCGCCCATTATAACGCCAATATAGATGTATTGATAAAAGCAATACAGGAGAGAATTCCCACCTCCAAAAGAGATCTGAAAAAAGAGCCAAAAATGCGTGTCGCTCGCTCTTTTGATATAAATCGTCCCGGCACTGATATAGAGAATATTAAAGGGGGTGTTGTTGGCGGTTCAGTAATTCAAGGAGGATTCAAACTGGGAGACAGCATAGAATTTTCTCCCGGAGTCAAAAAGAAAAACACATACACGCCAATACAGACGGAGATAGTAAGTCTGTCTGCTGGCAGTCTTAATATTGAGGAAGCAAAACAGGGGGGTTTGATAGCGATAAGAACAGCCCTTGATCCCTCATTGACAAAATCCGACAATTTATCCGGAAATGTGGTGGGTTTACATGGGACCCTGCCCCCTTCGAGTGAAAAACTGATATTGAACATAAAACTGCTTAAAAGAGTTATAAGCGCCAAAGAGGAGATTATAATAAAACCCGTTGAAAAGAACGAGGTTTTAATGCTATCTGTTGGGAGTGCGATAACGGTTGGCAGAGTTATGGATCCAAAAAAGGGTGAACTTACGCTAAAGCTTCCGGTTTGTGTAGAAAAAGGTGACTCTGCAGCTATTAGCCGACGCTTTGGAGCCAGATGGCGTTTGATTGGCTACGGTATTGTCGAGGAATAATGGATAAAACAAAAAAAGTAATTCTGGACACAAACTTTCTGATGATCCCCTGCACTGAAAACATTGACATATTCCAGGAGATTCAGAGGCTTGTTAAGGAGAGATATGGGATTTTTACGTTCAGTGGCGTTATAAGAGAGCTGGGGAAAATAAGGGATAGTGAAGGGAGTAAGGGTCGCGACAAGATTGCAGCAAGGGTTGCACTGCAGATGGTAGAAAAGAAAGATATCAACGTACTTGAAAGTCATGAAAAGGTTGATGAAGCCATAATCGACTTTGCAAAAAGAGATGGTGAAAACACGATAGTCTGCACAAACGACAAGGAACTGAAGCGAAAATTAAGGAGATCGAATGTAAGGGTCATATGTATGCGAGATAAAAACCACTTGGATTTCGCATAATTTATTAAATAAAAACCAATTATATATCTTGTCAAAGGTAACAATATGGAACTAATGATTTTGACTTTTTTAGCGGGTTTGTTGGCTCTAGTCTTTGCGGGATACATCGTAATGGATCTGATGAAACATGATGATGGAACCGAAAAGATGAAGGAGATTTCTAATGCAATAAAAGTAGGTTCAAGGGCATACCTTAAAAGGCAATTTACGACGATCGCGATCTTCGCAGTCATATTGTTTATAATCCTGACTGTTGCCCTAGGGTGGCAGACAGGAGTAACATTTATCACAGGAGCTTTATTTTCGGCTCTTGCTGGCTACATAGGAATGAACGTTTCAGTTATGACAAACACAAAGGTTGCGAACGCGGCCAAGGAGGGTCTCGATAAGGCTTTTCGACTTGCATTCCGTGGTGGGGCCGTGACGGGATTGTTCGTTGTTGGTCTGAGCCTCTTGGGGGTAAGCTTTTTCTATTACATATTTAATGACCCCAAGCTTATTATCGGTTTCGGATTCGGTGCGAGCCTGATGAGCCTCTTCGCGAGGGTTGGAGGGGGGATCTTCACCAAGGCAGCTGATGTGGGAGCAGACCTTGTCGGAAAGATTGAAGCGGGAATACCTGAGGATGATCCACGAAATCCGGCAGTCATAGCAGACAACGTGGGGGACAATGTAGGAGACTGCGCGGGGATGGGGGCTGACCTCTTCGAGAGCTATGCGATAACGGCAATAGCTGCGATGCTTCTCGGCTTTTTGATAGAAGAATCTGCTGGAAGCCTTACAATGTATCCACTAGTATTAGGGGCGGCGGGAATCATCGCATCAATCATAGGCATTTTGTTCGTGAGAAAGGTCAAAGATAGTAGGATGATAATGATGGCAATGTATAAAGGACTTGTCGTAGCATATGTAATCGCTGCGATACTCTTCTACTTCGTAACAGACTACATGCTCTTAGACATGGGATTCTACTATGCCTCCCTAGCAGGACTTGGTGTTGCTTTTGCCATAGTCTTGATTACAGAATATTACACATCGAAGAAATACTCACCTGTTAGATCGATTGCTAATGCATCGCAGACTGGACCGGCAACCAACATTATAACAGGATTGGCAGTTGGTTTAGAGAGCACAACTCTGCCCGCGATAGTGATATGTGCAGGTATACTGGTATCGTACTCCTTTGGTGGGATATACGGTATAGCAATTGCAACGATGGCCCTCCTATCTGTAACAGGATTGATCGTTGCCATGGACTCGTATGGTCCGATAACGGATAATGCAGGAGGGATCGCTGAGATGTCAAACCTCGATCCCGAGGTTAGGAAAATTACTGACGCCCTTGACTCGGTAGGTAACACAACAAAGGCTGTAACGAAAGGTTTCGCTATAGGAAGTGCGGCACTTGCCGCTCTTGCGTTATTCGCATTCTATACACAGGAGGTCGGGCAGGTTATCATGGACAATAATCTAGCAGATAAGTTCAATCTGGCGGGTGGCTCCAACCTGGTCTTCGACCTGGGTATGCCATCTATCCTCATCGGACTCTTTATTGGGGGATTGTTGCCGTTTCTATTCTCATCCTTTTGCATGAGGGCCGTAGGTAGAGCAGCGTTCGATGTTGTGAATGAGGTCAGGAGGCAGTTCAAGGAAATACCTGGTATCATGAAGGGGAAAGCCAAACCAGACTATGCGAGATGCGTCGACATCGTAACAATTGCTTCACTAAAGGAAATGAGGATACCTGCATTCATCGCCGTAACAGCCCCACTATTGGTTGGGTTCCTCCTAGGACCTCTTGCATTAGGTGGTCTTTTGGTTGGTTGTATCATAACGGGGTTGCTTCTTGCATTGATGATGGCAACGGGAGGAGCATCATGGGACAATGCAAAGAAGTTCATAGAGGATGGTAACTACGGAGGGAAGGGAACTCCGACTCATACAGCCGCTGTCGTGGGTGACACGGTAGGTGATCCGTTCAAGGACACTGCAGGTCCGGCCCTGAATCCATTAATCAAGGTTGTGAACATGATAGCCCTGTTATTCCTCGAATTAATAGTCATACACTGCCTAATTATCTAAAGAATGTACAAAATACTAACAGTTGAGGATACCGTAAGGGTACCTCCAAGAAGGTTTAACGAAGATTTAGAAACCGTGATAATGTCGGAATTTGAGAATGTAGTTGCTGGAAGAGTTGATAAAAATATAGGCATTATTCTCTCTGTAACAAAGGTCAGAGATATGGGTGAGGGGAAGATTATAATGGGGGATGGAGCAGTATACTATGACGTAAAATTAGACGTGCTTGTTTATCAACCTGTTTTAAATGAGATAGTAGAGGGAACAGTTACTGAGATTATAGAGTTCGGCGCTTTTATAAATTTTGGGCCAATGGATGGGTTGGCTCATGTTTCCCAGATAACCGAGGATTATATGAACTATGATCAGAAGAATGCAATGTTAGCTGGAAGGGAAAGTAACAAGATATTAAAGTTAGGGGATACGGTAAGGGCCAGAATCGTTTCAATAAGCCTCAAACCCAAGTTTGCCAACTCAAAGATCGGTCTTACAATGAGACAACCATATCTCGGGAAACTGGAGTGGTTGGAAGAGGAGAAAAAGGCACAGAAGGTAAAGGAAGGTAAGATAAAGGAAGATAAGGTAAAGGAAGGTAAGAAGAAATGAGGGCCTGTAAGAAGTGTCATAAATTAGCAGAGGGGGATATATGCCCCATATGCGCGAGCCCCACATCCCAGTATTGGAGCGGTTATCTGGGGGTATTAGACCCTGATAAATCAGAAATTGCTAAAAAGATGAATATAAAGGTTCCCGGGGATTATGCGTTGAAGGTTAGATAATATGGCGTCTTTAAGATTGCCGAAGCATCTGAGAAAAAAATTAAAAAAACCATTTGGTCATTTGATCTCAGATGTTAATAAACTTGAGATAAACTCAGAGACAATAATATGTATTGGAGATAAAACATCGGAGGAGATTTTAAAGAAAGGAATCAAACCAAAGATTTGCGTGTATGATGGCAAGATCAAACGAAAGAGAATCCAGATTCCCGATATAATTAAAAAATTTGACGCAAAAAAGATAGAGATAAAAAATCCGCCCGGAAGTTTGACTGAAGAGGCGTTTGATGCCATTAATTTCGCATTAAAAGGTGAGTCAAGCTTCAAGATCTGGGTTGATGGTGAAGAGGACCTTATAACCCTCGCAGCCATAGCTCTGGCACCTTTGGATTCATTGGTACTCTACGGACAACCAAGTGAGGGGGTTGTTGTCGTAAGAGTAGACAATAAGAATAAGCTTAAGATTAACGGTATATTAAAAGAGATGGAAAATGAAGATAGAGATAGTAAATGAGCGGAAAAATCCGTTGTTGAATAGAAGGGAGATCAGATTTAGGGCATACTATGAAGGGGCGACACCAAGATTAATAGATGTCAGAAAGAAATTGATTTCTACCCTAAAATCGGATGATAAACTTACCATCCTGAATAGCATAAAATCAGAATTTGGCAGACACGCCGCGGTTGGATATGTAAAGGTCTATGCAAACGAGGACAGCATGACAGTGGAACCAAAGCACAGAATAAAGAAGAATTTCGAGGTGAAGGAGAAGAAGCCCGAAGCAGAGGAGAAGATTGAAGAGGCTAAGGGAGAGACAGAGAAGCCCGAGGAAGTGAAAGTGGAAGAAAAAGTAAAAGGTGAAAAGATTGAAGAGAAGCCCCCAGGACCGGAGAAACCTGAAGAAGAGGTAAAGGAAGAGAAGAAACTTGAAGAAAAACCAGAAGAGGGGAAGGTCGAAGAGAAGCCACCGAGACCAGAGAAGCCAGTCGGGGAAAAGAAGCCTGAGGAACCCAAGGAAGATAAGGGGGGGAAGAAAAATGGGTAAGAAATGGGAGTTATATGAGATTAAAGACGACAAAGTCATAAGAAAAAACAAGATCTGCCCGAAATGCGGCGAGGGGGTCTTCTTGGCTAAACATGGGGATAGACTTTCCTGTGGTAAATGTGGATATACTGAATCCAAGAAAAAGTGAAAGTTGTCGGCATAGACCTCGCGGGAAATCCGAAGAACGACACAGGTTTTTGCAGCATGGAGATTATAGATAATAAAAAATATGTTTCTACTAGGATATTGCACTCAGATTCTGAGATCATAGATAAACTGAAAAAGATCAAACCAGAATTGATCGCGATAGATGCCCCTCTAATCTACAATGGCGTCAATAGAAAATGTGACGATGATCTTCATAGATATGGAGCCCTGCCGGTAACTCTCAGAGGGATGGAAATACTTGCCAAGAGGGGAACCAAATTGGCAAGTGAACTCAAAAGAATGAATTTCAGATTCATTGAGGTTTTTTCTACCGCAACAGCAAAGATTCTCGGATTTTATGATAAAAAAGAGGGCATAATGCAAAAAAATCTGATTAAATCCGAGATAGAAGGAGACACAGGAAAGAGATTCCTGACAAAGGATGAACTGGATGCAATATTCGCGGCAATGACCGCCTTTTTGTACCTCAGTGGATCCGTAGAGAAAGTAGGGGATGACAGTGGAAATATCATAATCCCCAAGGTATGACAAAGGATTTATATCCATACTCCCTAAATATTTAGGCAAAAGAATGAAAGAAGAGCATGATGTGATCATAATAGGTGCGGGTCCAGCTGGAATGTTTGCCGCAAACGAGCTGATCGGTCATAATTTAGACGTTCTGATAGTTGATCAGGGCAAGGACATCGAGGAGCGGAATGGTGATATAATGTCTGGTGTTGGCGGTGCAGGAACATTCTCCGATGGCACATTGAATCTGAGACCAGACATTGGAGGCGATCTTTTTGAAATTGCCAATGATCATGACCTGGCTTGGAAATTGGTTGATGATGTAGATAAAACGTTTCTGAAATTCGGGGCATCTAAAAAGCTATATGGTGTCAACAAGGAAGAGATAATAGGCCTGAAGAGAAAGGCAACATCCGTTGGAATAAAATTCATCGAAATTCCGCAGAGACATATAGGTAGTGACAATACGCAGAGGGTTGTAGGGAACTTTGAGAAATATCTTAAGAGGAAGGGGGTGAATTTCTTACTCGATACAAAGGTTGAGGATTTTATTATTAAAGATAACCTCTGTATGGGCATCAAACTGAAGAATGGAAAGAACATTAAAGGAAAATACATAATTGCAGCACCCGGACGCGTTGGCGCATACTGGATGAGTGGACTATCCGAAAAGCACGAGATCAAGGCAGAATTCGGACCGATAGATGTCGGTGTTAGGGTGGAAGTCCCCTCCATTATAATGGACCCTATTATAAAAATCAATAGGGATCCAAAGTTCCACATACGCACAACGAAATATGATGACTTCGTGAGAACATTTTGTACAAATCACAGAGGATTCGTAGTTAAGGAAAAGTATGACGATGTTGTGGGGGTAAACGGTCATTCTCTGAGGGGTAAGGAATCAGAGAATACAAATTTTGCATTTCTGGTTAGAATCTCTTTAACCGAACCTGTTGAGAATACAATTAAATATGGAAAATCCATAGCGAAATTGGCAACTACCATCGGTGGGGGGAAACCAATTCTACAGAGGATAGGTGATCTCAGGAGGGGACGAAGGTCTCACGCAAAAAAAATTTTGCAAAATCAGGTTCAACCAACCTTCAAGGATTACACGCCGGGAGATATATCGATGGCCCTGCCACACAGAATAGTAATGGACATCATTGAGGGTCTGGAAAAACTTAATGAGGTAATTCCAGGGGTTACATCTGAGTCTACACTGCTCTATGCTCCTGAAATAAAGTTCTATGCAACCCAGTTACAGGTAGATGAAAATATGGAGACCACCGTAAAAAATCTATTTGCAGCCGGCGATGGCGCCGGTTTATCGAGGGGTATCATAACTGCAGCCGCCACTGGAATTCTCGCTGGAAGGGGAATATTGAGAAGGCGGAGAATTATTTCTTAATTTTTTCTAAATTTTGAAGAATGAAACTCATAGTCCTGCGTCTCGGTCACCAGCAACCTTTTTGGAAAAAAGGTTGATCAAAAAAATTCAGTCTAAATTTTTGGTCAAGGTTTTCCAAAGCTTGAGCGTTGACAGAAAACCTGATTAAATTTTTGCTCGAGCTTTTCCAAAGCTCGATGACGAAAAGAAAACCAAAATGAGAATTGTAGTCCTGCGTCTCGGTCACAGATACACAAGGGATAAAAGGATTAGCACCAACCTTTTCTTAGAAAGAAAACGTTGACGAAAAGAAGGGAGCGCAAAATTCCTTCAGAATTTTGGCTCCGAACGAATCAGAGATTCGTTGGACACAAAATCATGAAATGATTTTGCTGTACCAAAATTGCAAAGCAATTTTGAGTAATTTCCTTCGGAAATTCAACAAAACAAACCAAAATGAGAATTGTAGTCCTGCGTCTCGGTCACAGATATACAAGAGATAAAAGGATTAGCACGCATATCGGTTTAGTTGCGCGAGCATTTGGCGCCAGTGAACTTGTGATGGATATCTGGGATCCCCTGGTTGAGAAGAGCATAAACAAAGTTGTTGAAGAATGGGGAAATAGTCTCAAGATAGACATCACCAGAGATTGGAGAGAATACATCAGAAATTTTAACGGAGACAGAATCCATCTAACGATGTATGGGATAAACATTAACGAATGTATTAACAAGATAAAAGAATCCAAAAGGGATAAATTGATCATAATCGGGGGTAAAAAGGTGCCGTCGGAGGTCTACTCCCTTGTTGATTATAATGTCGCAATCGGAAACCAGCCTCACTCGGAGATCGCTGCCCTGGCTGTATTTCTTGACCGACTTATAGGGGGTAAAGAGCTCGATAGAGAATTTAAGGGTAAAAAAAGGATAATTCCGCAGGAGCACGGCAAGAAGGTTGTGAAAGATTCCTGAAATCCTGTAGAAGTCTACTTTTTGACGCCCAAAATGCTATCATGAATTCCCTTTAAGTAGACTACGACATAACCCCAGACGATCGGAAGCCATGGAGGTATCCCCAAGAACGAGGGATTTGAGTAACTCCATGTCCCATGATATATGCAGATTACCTCTACCACAGGGCCGAAGATCGCCCCCATAATAAAAAGCAACAGTTCACTCTTTTCTCTGTGCCAGATATAAAGTGCAATCGAACAGACCAATAGGGAGATGCCAAAGAGAAGTGCGTTATCTGACCATAAAAAAGCTATTAGAAAAACACAGGATATAACAACGATGGTTTCATATAAGATATTGATCTCGGTTTTCATTTTCTACCACGATATAGGAGCACATACGTGAACTACCCCACACTTCGCATGGGGCTTTCTGCTTCCTCGACGAGATTTGCCCCACCGAAATGAGGTAGAGATCTTATCTCCACAGGCGTTAGTTCGGGTCGCACCGACCCTACGATATCTACCTCTTCACCAGATAGTGCAGAACGACCTCGTCACCGTACTGGAAGATGCCATCCAGATCTAATTTTATTTCTTTGTCTAAGTTCTTTTCAAAGAGTTCATTGCCCTTTCCGAGCAACATAGGAACTACCGTTATGTAGATTTCGTCTATGTAATCCTCGGTAAACATTCTCCTTACTAAGCTCCCACTGCCCTCGAGGAGCATTCTCCTTACTGGCATGTCATATAGCTTGTCCATCAGCTCGCTCAGGTTTATTGCGAATTCGCCACAGGCCATTATCTCCAGTTTTTTTGTCTTCTTCAGTTTGTCTAATTTTTTTCTCGGAGCCTCTTTTGAAACGACCAGTATCTTATGTCCTCCCCCCGATAGGATCTTCGCTTCCTCTCTTATTTCGGCCTTGCTATCTAGGATAATCTTGTATGGTTCTTTCCCTTCAGGTGTTCGAACCCCGAGCTCTGGATCCTCACTCAATATTGTATCGATGTCTACCATTATCGCATCAACCGAGCCCCTGAGCTCATGAATTCTATATCTATCCAATCTGCTAAGGAAATCAACTCCTCTCTCTTTCTCCTTTATTCTACCGTCGAGACTCATCGCGGAGTTAAATATAACTCTGGGCCGCATTTTTTAGGTTTTGTATTTTTGGGCTGTAATTCTATTAATATATAAAACTTGAGTTAAAATAAAATGCCTCTTAGCGATATTATACGAAAGTATGCAATCCAGAACAGGCTCCAGTATGGAGAAGCTAAGGAAAAGGCGGTCATGGGGAAGGTTCTCTCGGAGATTCCAGAGGCTAAGAAAGATATAGAGAAATTGATGAAAGATATAGAGAAAATTGTCTCTGAGATAAATAAAATTGAGATTGAAGAACTGCAGGGATACGAACTCGAAAAACGGAAAGCTGAAAAAATGGTGGGTTTAAAGTTGAAGGAAAAGTCAGAAGGGGTGGTTATGAGGTTTGCTCCAAACCCCAACGGTCCTGCCACATTGGGTTCTGCCCGCGGTATCGTTGTGAATTCGGAATTGGCTAAGAAATATGGTGGAAAATTTATTCTCAGATTTGATGATACGGACCCAAAGACGAAGAAGCCACTACTAAAGGCCTATGAGTGGTATCTACAAGATTGTGAATGGTTGGGTGCAAAGCCAGATGAAATTTATTATGCCTCTGATAGGATTCCCATATACTATGGATATGCTGAGAAATTGATTAAGTTGGAGAAGGCATATGTCTGTTTCTGTTCTCAGGGAGATTTCAAAAAACTCAGGGATAGACAAAAGGAATGTCTCCATAGAAAACAATCTAAGAAAGAAAATCTGAGATTCTGGAGAAATATGCTGAATGGGGAATATAGAGACGAAGAGTGCGTTTTAAGAATAAAGACGGATATTAAGCACAGGGATCCGGCACTCAGGGATTGGGTTGCCTTCAGGATTGTAAGGGAGAAACACCCAAGGATTGGGAAAAAATTTATTGTGTGGCCGATGCTGGATTTTGAATCTGCGATAGAGGACCATCTTCTAGGAATTACTCACATAATCAGGGGAAAGGACCTGATGGACTCGGAGCATAGACAGAGATTTATCTACAACTACCTCGGGTGGGAATATCCTGCTACGATGCACTGGGGGAGAATAAGTGTGGAGGAATTCGGAAGATTCAGCACCAGTAAATTGAGGGAATTGATAGAAAAGGGGAAATACAAGGACTGGGATGATCCCAGATTGCCAACCCTCTTGGCCCTGAGAAGGAGGGGCATCTCTCCAGATGCTATAAGAAATCTGATGATAAATCTCGGTATAAATGAGACAGATATTTCTATCAGCCTAGAAAATCTCTTCTCAGAGAACAGGAAGAGTATGGATTCAAAAGCCGATAGATACTTCTTTGTTGGGGATCCTGTAGAGCTTTTGGTTAAAAAGGCACCGGAAAAGATAGTGAGAATTCCATTACATCCAAGCTTTCCCGAGAGGGGGCAGAGGGAGCTTAAACCAAAGGTAGGTCAATCGGGGAATATGCGACTATTTATTGCGACAGATGACGCAGAAAGGTTGAAATCCGGACAAAAAATCAGGTTAATGAACCTCTTCAATATAGAAATCAGTAAGATTGGTAAAGTAATAGAAGCAACTTACCTAGAAGAAAAAAGACTGGACATGCATAAGATCCACTGGGTTCAGGATCATCTCGATGCTGAGATAATAATGCCAGAAAGAACGGCAAGGGGTTTTTGTGAGCCATCGTGCAAAAATCTGGATGTTAATGACATAATCCAGTTTGAGAGGTTCGGATTTGTCAGGTTGGATCAGAAGAATAAGGGGTTGATTTTCTACTTCGGTCACCGATGAAATTAAGAAGTTAATGCAGGTAATAGTGTATCTCGCAAGCCAGGACCAATGCCGAGGATAAAGATAGTTATTTTTATTACCCTGTAGAGGAGCTCGTCCTTATCCTTTTCTTCTTCATGCCACTTTTCAATTAGATATAAAACCAGTAGGATTACGACCAATTTTACGGGCACCATTATAATTGCACTGTCCCCGGCTAATGATATCAGGTAGATGGGTAAGAGATGCTCCTCATAGAAGCCATAATAGTTGTAGGCTATGAACGTTGCACAACCATCCAGCAGGTGAGCAAATATTATCGCAAGGTTTTCTGGTCTCTGAAAGATCTCTATCCTAAAATATCTTGATGGGATGTATACTAAAAACAGGATTGCAAAGGCAAGAATTAATGGATAGAAAATTCGCTCTGGATGAGTGAGGTGTGAGAATAGTTCATAGCTAATGGGTAAAAGTATCAGAAGTCCCATACCAAAGGGGATGTACCAGTAGGGAATTTTAAGGTGGGAGGACAGGTAAAGTCCAATCCAGAGAGATATCAATCCCAACATAATCGTGAGGATATAAACCCCAGGGGTTACATTCCACAATCTATCAACCTCGAAGAAATGAACGTCAACCAGAAGCCTCATAAAGATTCCAATGAGTATGTATGGGGAAATGGCTTTGAGAAAATCTCTGTCAAACTCAACCCTTGGAAACAGGTATCGTAAAAGAAACCATAAAACAAATAAGAGAATCGCAATGCAAATGATATAATCCTCCGTAGAATAAACACCCATTACTCACACCACATCATCTACAATAAACTCCAACTGATCGGAAAATTCGCTGTACTTTGCCCTTCCAACCAGCGATATCTTGTTGTTGATAAGTCTATCCTTTGCCCCCTTTAGGGGTGCCGATTCATCCTGGGTTTCCCCTATAAGGTTCATTACCTCCTCAGCGTCCATATCCAGGATCTTCTCTGCATTTTCTTTAAAGGAAACAGCTCTTATGCTCCCGGTTGTATCTTCAACGATAAATGACAGAACCAAATTTAACACAGGATCAACGTCCTCATTACAGTTTTCACAAAAATATCCTAAGCCAGGATTCTGAATGCGTTTACCGCAGTTGGGACAGGTCATATAGATCAATCTCTTATTTTCATCTATATCGACAATCGCCCCTTTAATCTTTATGTATTTGTCCCGGTTCTCCAGATCTATGATATTCTTCTTACTTACCAGAGAACCTTCTATTTCCTTTAATTGTGGCACTTTAAGATCCTGGTTTATGGATAATTCACCATATCTACCTATGTGGATCTCTGGCTCATTATCTAAATTTGGTCTCGAGTATGCATTCCTTATCTTTATTGCGTCGCCCTTTTTTATTTCATTCGCTATCTCCGATTTCTCATCCCAAAGAACTACCCGGATTGTCCCAGATTTATTCCCCAGAATCAGGGATGACATCATCCCCTTTGAGTAAGCCCTCGGTCTGTAAACCTGTAATACCCTGCCAATTGTGGATAGACTGGATGTGTTTGATGTTATCTCAGAGATCTTCAGATCTTTTTCCGATTCGGGGGGTGGTAGTTTTATTGTTTCATCGGTATGAACTATTCTACCCTTATTCCCCACCTGTAATTCCAATTCCTGATTTATCCCCTCCCTCGTGTAGGTATTCTCTATCCTGATAAAGTCTCCATTAGTTAGTTTGGATCTGGCCGCTTCATCCCAGAGAACAACTCTTATGCTTCTGGTCTCATCCTCCGCAATGAATGATGCCCTTAAACCAACACTGCCATCTGATCTGTTAAACTCGGTAGCTGGGTAGTAAGATGAAACCCTGCAGATAATA
>DAOVSE010000045.1 GCA_030633595.1 Candidatus Altarchaeota archaeon | reverse complement strand
GGCTTGCCCCCTTCTATAATTATAAAAATGCGAGCAAAACAGATAAGACCCGGGGTTTGGGAGTTTAAAGATCCGGGGATGAATGTGCCCGTTAGAGTTTAGGCCACTGAGAAGTTATTTAATGGAATGGAGGAGGGTGTCTTTAAACAAGCCGTAAATGTCGCCCAGTTGCCGGGAATACAGAAGGCCAGCCTTGTGATGCCGGATGGTCATTATGGATATGGGTTTCCCATTGGTGGTGTTGCCGCCTTTGATCTTGAAGAAGGGATCGTCAGCCCAGGTGGGGTCGGGTATGATATCAACTGCGGCGTCAGGCTCTTAACAACCAATCTGACGGAGAAGGATGTGAGGCCCAAATTGAGGGAATTGGTTGACAAATTATTCACGAGTGTCCCATCCGGCGTTGGCAGAAAGGGCAAATTAAGGATTAGTGAATCGGAATTGGATCAGGTGGCTTTAAAGGGTGCCAGATGGGCGGTTGAGCAGGGTCTTGGTTATGACGAGGATCTGAAGCACATAGAGGAAAACGGCTGCATCAAAGGAGCCAATCCCCAGAATGTGAGTAAAAGGGCAAAGGACAGGGGAAGACCTCAGCTTGGAACTCTGGGTGCTGGAAATCATTTCCTTGAGGTGCAGAAGGTCGATAAGATCTATGATAACAAAATTGCCGAGAAGTTCGGAATTTTATCTGAGAATCAGATAGTTGTGATGGTACATACGGGTAGCAGAGGATTCGGACATCAGATTGCTGACGAGTATATAAAGATAATGCTTTCCGCAGCCCATAGATACGGCATAGAGCTCCAGGATAAAGAGCTGGCATGTGCACCACTAAGCTCACCAGAGGCGAGAAAGTATTTCTCTGCAATGCGTTGCGGTGTGAATTACGCCTTCTGTAATAGAGAGATTATAACCTATTGGGTGAGGGAATCCTTCAGAGATCTATTCAAGGAAGATTGTGAACTCCAATTGACTTATGATGTTTGCCATAACATTGCTAAATTTGAAAAACACAAGATAGATGGAGAAACAAAAGAGCTTTGCATTCACAGAAAGGGGGCGACGAGGGCGTTTCCGGCCGGAAGAGAGGAGATTCCCCGGACCTATAGGGATGTCGGTCAACCCGTCATAATTCCGGGGGATATGGGGACTGCAAGCTATGTTTTGGTCGGAACAGAGAAGGCGATGGAAGAAACGTGGGGGAGCACGTGTCATGGTGCCGGCAGGGTAATGTCCAGGCATGGCGCAATCAGGAGATTCAGAGGCACGGATATACAGAAAAAATTGGAGGCGAAGGGACAGGTTGTAAGGGCAACACACCCCAAGATACTTGCGGAGGAGGCTTCAGAAGCCTACAAGGATATCGACGAGGTGATAAAGAGCGTCTCTTTGAGCAACATATCTAAGCCAATTGCAAGGGTAACTCCGTTGGGTGTTGCCAAGGGGTAAAATGCCACGTGAATTGGTACTGGGAACGGTATTCTGCTGATAAATTTTGACAAGGGTTACTGCCTAAGGGATTTGTTCTATCCATACGTTGGTCTGGAGAACCATGTGGGAGATATGAACATCGCTTAGGGATATGGGCAGTAAAAAATTCTCAAAGCTCTGGAATCTTGGCGGAACAGATTCACCCAAAAACGGGAAAACCATTGTTTGTATCCCCATTGACATGGAGTCATGCGGAATTTGTCATAGCCGTAATGAATTACCTAAATAAATCGAGGGAATTATCAAAGGAATCTTGAGATAGTTTAGAGAAAATTCAAAACACTTTGAATTGCCCCCTTTACCCCTTAATAATCCAAAGTATTTTAAGATAAAAACAAAGAATTTAACAGAATGGAACATGAACATGTATTCGTTAGCAAGGAACTAATGAAGGAGATAATGCCAGAAATAGAAATCCGAATGGGGAAGAAGCTGCGAGAAAAGAAAGAGACCCTTAACGCAATGAAACTCTCAGAGAAGTCATTCGGAAAGCTGTGGGAGAGCAAAGAAGATATTAGAAAATATAAAGAAGGTGGATAGGTTATAGTGATTGATAAAAAGGTGATGAACAATGATTCAGGAATATATAACTGCGGCTTTATCCAAAGCACATTATGAGATTATCGACGATGAGAAACCTTATTACGGTGAAGTTCCAGAATTAAAGGGAGTATGGGCAACGGGTAAGACCCTAGAGGAGTGCAGGCTTAAACTAGCTGAGGTTATTGAAGGATGGATAATTATTAGATTAAAGGAGGACCTACCCCTCCCTGCCATAGGTAGGTGCAGAATCAAAAGCCCTCAGAAAATGGTGGTGGCAAGTGAATAAACTAAAACCTGTTTCATGGAAGGAATTAGTTAGGAGGTTTCACAAGTTAGGGTTTGAAGGACCTTATCGGGGCGGAAGGCATCCCTATATGATAAAAGGGAGTTTGGTGCTCACCATTCCTAATCCCCATCGAAGGGAAATAAGGGTGGATTTACTTTCACGAATATTAAAGCAGGCAGAAATCAGTCGGGAGGATTGGAAGAAGGTTAAGTAATGATACCTTCGAGAAGAAGGTAAAAGAGAACCTCAGAAGGTTCTTTGATATATTATGGGAAGATATCAGACAAGATAGATTCCATGGATAAAACCCTTAAAGAACTCACTAAGGCGATGTGGCGGAGCTTCGCTCCGACACGTGTCTGAGGCGTTGCCTCAGTCACATTCTTAAATTGGCCGAGAAGTTCGTTGAATTTTTGATAAGTATAATGAAATTAACAAAACAACTAAAAAAAACTGCTACTCGTGATTTACAAAGTCTTGTTGGGAGAGAGATTTTTATTAAGGTAGGTAGGACTGGAAAAGGGGTCTACTACGTTTAAATCCTGTATTCAAAGGGGACATAAGATGAATCAAAATATTTTAGGTTTCAAAAACCAGAAAAATATGTACAAAAACGGAAAGTGAAGATCAAAAAACCATTCGTTTTCATAAACTGTGCAATGAGCTTGGATGGGAAGATCTCTACCATTGAAAGGAAACAGGTAAAGATATCCAGCGATGAGGATTTAAAGAGAGTGGATAGATTAAGGGCCGAATCCGATGCAATACTGGTCGGAATGAATACCATCGTTACCGATGATCCAAAGCTGATCATTAAATCTGAGAGATTGAGAAAAGAAAGAATTAAGAAAGGGCTTCCAGGAAATCCAATAAAGGTGGGTATTGGAAATGTAAACGGGATGAAACTGAACTCAGATTTTCTAAATTACGGAGATACTAAGCTGATATTTACTACTGAGAATTCGGATCCAAGAAAGAGAGAGGAGCTGGAAAAGAAGGCAGACATCCGTATTCTCGGAAAAAACAGGGTAGATCTCAATAAAATGCTAAGGATCCTTTCAGATCTGGGGGTTAAAAAACTGATGATTGAGGGTGGTGGTACTGTAAACTTTGAGTTCTTAAAAGAGGGTTTAGTAGACGAGCTATATGTTGCTGTAGCACCAAGAATATTTGGCGGTATAACTGCTCCAACACTTGTGGATGGAAGAGGTTTCAATGCAGATAAAGCAGTTGATCTAAAATTACTCGGGGCAGAAAATCTCCATGATCTATTGGTTCTAAAATATGAAGTCAAAAATTCGAGGAAGTATATATAAGTGAACATCAAATTAATAAACTATAATATGGAGGTATTCAAATGGATATGTTGAAAGGACTTGCTGCATTGCCCCTTACAATAGTGACTTCTGTACTTCTGATCTTCTTGGGCATTATATATTTTGTGATAACCCTGCTGATAGTTAAGGTATCGGCTGATCTAGTAGTTCCCGGGGCAGAAGCAAACTGGGTACTGTTGATTGCGGGTCTTATAACAGCAGCGTCAATGCTGGGTGCGGCTATACAGAAGGAGGAGTAAAATTCCTGAGAATTTTCAGGGAAAAAAGAATTCTTGGGGGGTTAGGCATCTTAAATTTCCAAAGGAAACACAAAAATAACATTACGATATATATAAAAACCTGTCCTCCAAGAGCTCCACCACAGTATCTGTTTCTTTCTCAACTTTCTTTTTAAATCTAAGAGCATCCTCCCTTGAACCCGCAACACTTCCATAGTGCATGGGAACGGCAATCTCTGGTTTTATCGCTTTTACTGCTTCTACAGCTTCATCTGCGTTCATCGTGTAGGTGCCCCCAACCGGTAGTAAGGCAACAGCTATATCCTTTAAATTTTTCATTTCCGGGATAAGGTCGGTATCACCCGCGTGATAAACTCTTTTACCTCTAATTTCTATTACAAATCCTACTCCAGAATCCCTTGGATGGAAATGTTTCTCTATATTGTAAGAGAGAACTGCCTTTATTTTAACGCCATGGAAATCCATAACATCCCCAGGTCTCAGAATCCCGGCCCCGGAGACCATCTTGGCTACACTCTCAGGTCCCAGAATATGTGTCTCTGATTTTTTGATTTTATTGATAGCATTTATATTACAATGGTCGTAGTGATCATGTGTTATTAAAATAAGGTCGGCAGGCTCAGATTCTTCAGGAAGTGCATATGGATCTATGTAAATCTTTTTGTTGAATATCTCAATCAAAAATGACGCATGCCCTAACCATCTAATCTTCAATGAAACCACCTCTTTCTGAGAACATTTCTTTATCGATAATCTTCCATATATCCATAGAAATATTATCCTTTAAATTCGGGGGCATATAAGTGACTTCTTTTTCTTTAGTTATCAGATAAACCTCAGTTGTGTCACTGCCAAAGCCGCTCTTTTTTATATCGTTTGCGATTACAAGATCTAGGTCTTCCTTTTCCAGCTTCAAACGGGCAAATTCAAGTAACTCCTCTTCCGGGACATCATATTCTGCCTTGAAAGCAACTATAAACAACTCTGGAAAATTTTCCCTCACCCGACTTGTAAGCTTTGGATTTGGTATTAATCTTACTCTCATATCCTTTATACCGGATTTTATCTTCCCCCTTTGAACCTCTGGAGAGTAATCTGCTATCGCCGCCGTTGATATGAAGATATCATAATTATTCCTAAGCTCATTCAAGCTCGTTTCTATCATCTCTTTGGCGGTTCTAACAGGCAAGATTTTTGCCTTATCCGGCAACCTCAGATTCACGGGTCCCGAAACAATGGTCGTTTCATAATTCCTGGCAATGGATTCTTTAGCCAAAGCTGCGCCCATCTTTCCCGAGCTGGCATTCGTTATATACCTTACTGAATCAATCGGCTCCTGTGTCGGACCCAGTGTAATAAGAACTTTCATGGATTAGATATTGGATTTCGGAAAATAAAGTTACATTATTTCTCATACCACCTCTTCTCTTCCTTCTTGTTCTGGATCTGATCTTTATCAGAGCCAGCGGCACAATCAACGTCCACATAGATACACCTTCTATCCTCATTCCAACTAACCTTCCGGATCAGCTCCAGGATGTAAGGGCGGGTGTATTCTCGAAGTTTTCCTTCAGATTGTTATAAAGAGTCAATATTTAAACCCATAATCAAAAAAGATATAAGAGTAATTCCTCTAAGAGTAATTCCTCTAAGAGTAATTCCTCTAAGACCAAATGACCTTCACAATGCTGCCCGTCAAGGGAAAGAATTTCATAGACCGGAAAGAGATAGTAACTGAGATAATCAATACCCTCTGTGACAAACAGATTTTTATGGGTTTTGCCCTCTACGGAATCAGGCGAGTAGGCAAGAGCTCGATATTTATAGAGGTCCAGAGAAGGCTTGATGGAAATGGCTTCGTAGTCCCTGTGTATGTAAATGCGTGGGATCTCACCGAGGAAACGGTTCCGGAATTTATCAGGGTACTGAGAAATGCAATAATCGATGCATACAGTCCAAGATTGGGGCTCAAATACAAAGCAGAGGAATTGCTACAACTCCCGATAAAATTCTTCAGGGATACAATGAAATCCGCAACCATCAGCGTTACCCTGGGGGAGGATATAGAAGCGATATTAAAATGGGGTGAGCGGGAGGGGATAGATTACAATCATCTGATCGATGAGGTATTTAACTTAGCAGAGAATCTGGCGAAAGAAACAGACACGAGATGTGCATTACTCATAGATGAATTTCCCTCTCTGATAGAATTGAAATTGAACGGTAAAAAGGTTGGTGAGCCGATAATCAAGAAGATAAGAACCATCCAGGAGAGAAAGAAACATGTGATAATATCAATCTCGGGCTCTATAAGAAAGACCTTGGACCTGGTCGCTATTTCCTCCGGATCCGCATTTTACAAGCAATTGATACTGAGGGAGATAAAACCGCTCGAACCAGAATATACCAAAAAACTGATCAAGGAGAATCTCGGGGGCGAGGCCACTAATGATGCATATGATCGAATCCATGAATTAAGTAGTGGAATTCCATTCTATATACAAGCAATAGGTAAAAAATTAAGGGAACTGAAAAAGGACATCATTAACATTGAAGATGTTGATAACGCATTTGATACATTTCTGGGGGAGGAGGGAACACTGATCTTCAGACAGCAGTTCAAGCAATTATCCCCAAAAGAAAGATTGATAGTCAAAACCATGGCCAGAAATGAGGTTTACTCTCTTTCGAAGATCGCAAGAGCGATGAAAGAGAACCCAACAAATATCGGCTGGTTCCTGAATGATCTTGAGGACAAAGGAGTTCTAATCAAAGAGGGTCCGGGAAGATACCGGTTTATGGATCCGATATTCAAGAAGTGGTTGCATCAGAAGACTAGTTGACATTCAGTTCTCATACCATCTTTTCTCCCCTTTTTCCTCCTCTGGCTTTGACCTGACTCTGATAATCGTGAAAATCACCAGCGAGATTACAAGGATTAGCGAAACTATCAACGTCCATGGGAATCTACTCTCTCTTTCCACACCAACCACCCTTCCTGTTACTCCTAACTCCCTCTTCAAGGTCGTAGCCCCGACAGCCTTAACCACCTTAACCTCAATTCTCTCAACGCTAACACGAGCATCAGACACGCCCTCCAGAACCCTAACAACCCCGATCGGACCCTGCCCGTAGCTTATCCACACCTGGTTCGGATCTATCTCCAGCTCCCTTATGATCGTATAATTACCCACCGGAAGTGCGGGCCTCAGCGTAACATTAACCACTAACGAAGAATCCCCCTTGCCCAATGACTGCGCCACCAGCGGATTACAGTATGGCGTAACACCCCCACTCTCTTTCTTCTGGTTTACACAATTTCCATCAGAATCGATGAACCAGTAATTCCATCTTACCGGCAAGTAATCCTCTGATGTATAACCCTCCTTCAACGGCACTGTTATGTTATACTCTATCGTTATACTCGACGTGCTGTTCAAAGTCCATGATGTAACGTTTTCATCCTTTACAACACTGCCATCAACCCTCTTGAACCTCTCCCATATCTTCTCCACGGTTTCGTTTATCTGTTTTATGGTTCTTACCCATTCCGCAACATGGAACCCAGAGGTAGCATGCGTATCAACCCCTTCTGGATCCGCTTCCACCAGAACTCCATAGGTTCCAAGATCTGCGTTCTCATCGATATGATAATTATAGTAATACCACCCCGTCTTGATCTTGGTCATCGCAACATCCTGCAGATCGTATTCCAAGGCAGTTCCATTCCAGTGCCTTATTGTAATATTACAATAGCTGTTAGCATCTACCGGTTCGCTGGTAGAGTTTACCATGGATGCAAACACCGTCACATTTGAACCCTGCATATAATCCTCCTCGATCCCGCTCACACTGATCGTCGGCCCGGCAACCCTTTCCTTTGCCACCTCAAATTGCACGGTATTATTCTTCCCTATATTCCCGGCCAGATCCTCGCAGGCAAAATAGACCGTATAATTGTCCTCCTCATCCACCGAGACCTTGGCTCTATGGAAGTTATCCGACACCTCAGATAAACCGTAACCCATATTACTATAGCTTATATCATCAAACGCATACCTGCAGCTACACTCCTCTGACGTATTAACACTAACGGTAAACAACCTTGAACTCTGATCTGAACTGGGTTTGGGATCAAACACACCCGGAGCAGTATTATCCACTGTAATATTCTCCACGGTATCTTCAGCCAGCAGATTACCGCTACTGTCATATGCCAGAGCCGTAATATTATACACACCATCCGTAAAGTTTTCTGTCTCCCACACCTGCTTGAATGGAGCCGTAGTATCATTCGTCCCCCCTAAACTTCCATTTACTGCATAGCTGTTAGAACCATTAACTATCTTAAATGTAACCCTATCAGTATCATCCGGTGCAATCACCACTATGCTCACATTGCCCCTCCTGTACGTATTTCCTTCAGGCTCGATTATCACCAGCGCGCCCAATTCAACCGTCGTAATCAGATACTTTCCTTCAGATGCTTCCAATACCACAGTATCGTCAATGTTATCCCCGTCAGAATCCCTCATGAAGTACACGGCCTCTCCTGTCTCACTACAGTCCGAATTTATACACACGAAGACCTCTATCGAATAGCCCTCAGGAATCTTCACCGCGTACTGATCCTCTCCCAGTTCCGGAACCGTAACGGTACACGGCAGAGACTCACAGCTCCCGGGCTCTATCACCAGCAGATTCCTCGGAATCAGAGAAGAAGCATATCCATACGTCCCATTAACCTTAACATCATAATTCTCAAACGAATCCAGCTCACAGGTAATCTTCCCATCAGAGCTGGTATTCCCCCTGCACACTAACTTCGAGGTTCCAGCCTCGTAAACTTCCAGAGTCTCATTCACCATTATAACCCCGGAATAGTTCTTCAATATCACAGATAAATTCCCAAGCGTTACCGGAGCAGTATAGTTCAGAATCGTCACATTATTGGGGGCATTTATCCCGTACATATTTACTCCATAGCTCGTATTCACATCATAGCTAAAGGCAGCGTTAACCTCGCAGATCAGTTGCCCCTGTGCGTTGGTATTTCCTGAACACTCTGTAACCCCATTCGACGCATTTCTCACAGTTACCGTCACGTTCTCCACCGGATTCCCACTCTCGTCTATCAGGTTTACCGTCAGATTTGCCAACGTAGTCCCTGTATAATAAAGCAGAATCGGATGATTATTAACGACAGGAGCGGAATACATGTTCACCCCTCTCTCAGTCTTTATGTTATGCTCTCTGCTCTTATCCACAACGCACTCGATCCTCCCGTCAACCGAGGTGTTCCCCTGGCATACCAAAGTCCCTGTATCTGCTTCATACACCCACACCTCAACATTCACCTTGGGCTGCTCCGTCTCGTTCTGAATGGTTATATTGAAGTAATCGCCGTAGGTGGCGTTCAACCAACTGAGATTCCAGTAATGCAATTGCGGCGTATTCGACGTATTCGTCGTAGTCAAATTAGCGAACAACCTAAGCGACCTTTCAGCATTCGCCTTTGGACAGCTGTAATAGACATCGAAACCAGAGCCTGCTTCTGCCTCCGTAATCGAGCAGAGCGTATTGTTCGAAGCGTCCACTATCTCATAGGTAATATTCGTTCCCTGTACCAGAGTGTCATTGGCATAGAACTTATCCCACCTCGCTATTTGAGAGGGGGTTATTGCTGTCGAAGTCATGTTCCCCGAAGTGGTTCTCGTTTCCTCCGAACCAACACTCGCACTCGGCTCAGGCGAGGCGTATTTGCGGACGCGGAGAGTATCCCATGCAATGTAATCAGTTGAAAGTTGCTGGTTATACTCAATTCCGATGTAGGTCGCAGTTGCTTGTGCTCCATCTGTAGGGCTCAATCTTTGCGTTCCATCATAATATACCTTCCAATTCGCTGAAGAATCTCTGGTAATTTTTATATCGTGCCAATCGTCGTCTGGTGTGAAAGAGTTCATATAAAATGCTCCCTCCCTCTCGAGCGCGAATTGGTTGGTTCCTCCTGTTTCTCTGAAATTAACCCGCCAATAGGAAAGACCATGATCATAAAAATGGTAAAGTCTCCAATATTGGTCTGTTGAATTTGTGCCTTTAATACGTGCTTTTATTTTCCATACTGCCACATTTTGGGTGAATGATTTATAGATCTTGTGAAAACTATCTGCATTATCTGTGGCTAAAAGATAACCATTGCTGGTATCAAAATAAGAGGTATCTCCACTCCACCCTGTAAGTGAATTAAAATCATCAAAGAACTCAAAGGTATTCGCTCCGTTGCTCGCAGAACTCGCAGAAGGGTTGTCGTAGTACATATAAATTGTTGTGTTTGTGTCGTTTTGTAAATAGGTTACATTCACCCAGATTTTCGCTGTTTCTGCTGTTGAATTCCATGATTCAATCCAATAGTTTATTTCTGTTTCTGTTCCTGAACTGGAATTATAATAGGTGAATCTCGTGTCGTTCCCATCCGAGTTCGCTTTCGAGAAATTAAAGTTAGAAGAAGTCAGGTTAACTAAAACCTGGTAATCGGTCTGGTTTCCCGCGGTGTTAGAGATTTTTATCGGTTTTCTGTAAGACCATGTACCACATGGCTTAACTCCATCAGTTAAATCCCATCCATCACAGATTTCCACATCTCCACCACTCACTGTAATATTCTCCTTGGCAGAGATCCCCTCTCCCTCCGTGAAGTCATCCTCCCACTTCATTGAATTTACTGTATAATAAACTGTTGAAGAATTCCAATTTTCAGCTAAATCAGATACCCAGACAACTAATTTATTGGAGCCGATTCTCGAAGTCAAAGTCGTATTAGCTGTAAACGTAAAGTTTTTCCCGTCGTTTATCGAGAACCTCCAGGATGAAGAATTGCATCCACTCAAATTATCAGAGCAGGAGACATTCAGATCCAGCAGATTTGTTTCGTTGTATGTTATATTCTGTGGTGACTGGATTGTTATTTTTGGTGGAATAGTGTCAACGGTAAACTGATAAACATCCGAGGTATTCGCCAGCTCACTATCATTACAGGTAATCTTCCAATAATAGGTAGTTTCATTCAACCCGGTCCAGTTGAATGTATAAGACGTTCCACTAATACAGTTATAAGTTGTATTGATAAGGGTAGTTGGATTTGTATTGTTATCACCATAGACATAAGCGGTCATTATATCTCCATTTGGGTCGGTGCACGTCCAGTTCAATAAGGTGTAGTTCTTGTTTACGTATGATGCATTTCCGGGGGAGTTGAGTTGGGGTTTATTTGGTGCGTTGTTT
>DAOVSE010000010.1 GCA_030633595.1 Candidatus Altarchaeota archaeon | reverse complement strand
TCCTTTATCTTATCCTCAACCACGGAAACAGCATGGGCGGTTCCTAACTGTTCCTTTTGGGTGATATATTCAATTCTTAAATCTTTGAATCTCTTTCCGAAGTAATCGACTATTTCCTCTTTCTTATAACCGACTATCAATAACGCTTTTCTAAATCCATTATCTGATAATGCCTCCAGATCCCATTCAAGTATCGGTTTTCCCGCAACCGGCAGCATAGGTTTTGGCCTCGTAGAGGTTAAAGGCCTCAGTCTCGTTCCCTCTCCTGCGGCAAGAATGACAGCATCCATTTTAATCATGTCGCCTTTTCAGCCAAAACATAACCCTCATCCCAACTTGGGGCTATCCTCTTCATCTTCCTATCGAAATCCCTCTTTTTTATAGGCTTTTTATCCTTTCTCGTGACGTTCTTCAGATCCACGACGTAGTGGGTTTCCTTGGTATCGGGTATCTTCTCCAGCATCCTTGAGAATTCCTCTATCAACCTGATGCCCTGCTCTTTTATCTTTTTCTCGTCAAGCATTCTACTACTAGAAAGCAACCCCTTTAAAAAAGGTGTTGCATGTGGCTGAACCAAAGGTTCGGACACGTGTCGGACAAAGTCCGCCACATCCCTAAAAATCTAATAAAAATTATTGAATTTATAGGGGAATTAAATTTACAATACACCAAGAAGATTTGGAATCAGATGAATAAAAAATCAGAAGGGAAAAAATAAAAAAAAAGAAAAAAAAGGAAGATAGATCATGCTATGGGTCCACTTACCTTCCCGCACTCGATTCTGGTTCTCGTAAATCCACCGACCTCTATGTCATAGACCATACATATCTCGGAAGAATACCTTCCTCCAGTGGTACCCAAATTTGTACAACCATCAATGGTTAGATCAAAGGTGTCGCCCTGTCCCACGGATAGTGTATTACCAACAACATTAAGGTTTGGTATGACACCAGTAGTTCCAGCTAGTTTAGCGTAGGCAGCAGGCCCGCACGTAGCACCGCTCGGTGCTGTAAAAGTTATGTTTGCAGCCGTCAGTGTTATCGTATTACCTGCCCCATTAAGGAATATAGCACTTATATTCTTGTTCGCAGTCAACTGAATCTCTCCTGGATTCAACGGCTTAATCTTCGAAAAATCCGTAGCCGTGGCCGTACCGGGACCTCCTCCAAATACTCCCAGCTGCCAGAGGACAACCCCGACTATCATTACTACCAGGATCGCCCATCCGTATGTCATCAGGTACTCCATAGCACCTTGTCCTTTATTTCCAATTTTTTTCATGTTTATCACCTCTTATTTTTATTTTTTATTTCTATTGTATATCTCATTATGTTCATTCTATTATAAATACTTTTCGGTTTATCTTTTTTGAATCATAAATGGGGTGTATCATGCACACACTAAAAAAAGGCGTTGATAGGTATGTATGGCGCAATATAACTCTGATCAAGAGCCGTTTATTCCTGTTTCTGATACTTTTCATTCTGGCTACGATGCTCTTTGTAATGAACAAATTTCCCTATGCCACCATCGGCGTCATATTGATCCCATTGGCATATGTTTTAGGTATTTATACCTATCGGAAATACGTTTTATGGGGCAGCGGTGTGCTGGGTGAGGGTATGGTGACTAAAGAATTGGGGAAACTGGATGATTCCTATTATCTAATCAATGGCGTCACAGTGCCTCCAAACAGGGGCGATACGGATCATATAGTTATAGGTCCAAATGGAATATTTGCCATAGAATCAAAGAATTATGGTGGCGAGATTGAATGCGATGGGGATTCATGGAACAGGCACAAGGTGGGTAAAAAGGGGAAGAGATACGAACTCTGGATAGGCAGTCCAAGCAACCAGGTAAAGAGGAATGCAAAGGTTCTGAAGGATTTTATATTGGAGCATTGCGATGAGATATTCGATGGTAAAATTCCTCACATATGGGTTCATAGCATACTTGTTTTTACTAATGAAAATGCCAATCTTTCGATAAGGGATCCTACCGTCGATATTCTTGGAATAGAAGAACTATCTGATTATATTGAGAATAAAACCCCCGAACTTATTCTTACAGAAGAGGAGGTTAGAAGAATTGGAGAAACCGTAATAAAATATTCTAAATGATTTTAAGCTCCTACACCCATCATACCCCAAAAGAATGATTCTAATATGAACCTTAATGTGAGGAAAATACCGATAGATAAGCCCATAGTTATTAGGATGAGTGGAAGTCCAGAGGTCATTTTACCCGATCGCATCAGACCTATCAAAAGAGACCCAAAGAAGGAGCAGACAACCAAAATAGCTATTGCATAAAGTACGAACTCTGACTCGGTAATTGCAAGTGGTTGAAGTTTGATCATCCCCCCCTGGACCTGTGTTGATAATTGTTCTACATCTATATTCGAGAGCGTTTTGGAAAATATGCGTATAAACTGGGAAGATGAAGCAAACAATAACGGAGCACCAAACATTAATGCAAACATGATGAACATAACCTGTGCGGTAGTCTCACTCTCCATTCTCCTGACGAGGCTTTGTTCTGTTCTTATATCTCTGGACATTTCCTGTAATACTGTTGGGAGTTCGCCCCCGGATTTCATCCCCTGGATCATCAACTTAACAGTGCGTTGTAATTTTTCGGAGTTAACCCTTTTACTCATGTTCATTAAGGCAACATCAAGGGGCGTTCCTGTTAATGTATCTCTGGCCACCTTTTGTATCTCCAGAGCCAATGGTCCGAATTCTGGTCTGGCGGCGACCCACAATGCGTTGTAGGGAGTCATGCCTGCACTCATATTCTGTGCAATCATGGATAAGAGATCCGGTAAAACCCTCTCCAAACTTGCTGTACGTCTATCGATTAATAACCTCAATATCATGTACATTATCATCCAAACAAGAATAAAGGAGGCTATAGCAATTCCAACCGATAGAATCTCCTTGGATACACCAATCGATATAATTCCCTCACCAATAAGGGCAAACGTAATTAAACCGACAGTAATTGGAACTAATATGCTATACATTACCGTTATCCCTAATGTTTCCTCTGGATTCCTCGTAAGTCCAGAATAAAGAAACATCTTTTCAAGTTTCTCTCTAGTGTGAAATGGAAACAAAGATCCTAACCTATGGTGCACAGATTTTGCAAATTTACTGAAGGTTAATATCCCTACAATTATATGACCCAATGATATCAAGAGGTCTCCTATCCTTATGAGTATTTTTGAAATTATGTTCACTATCCTTATGAGTATCTTTGAAATTATGTTCATTTTGATTATTATCCAATATCTGGTCTTTTACTTCTTATTACCGATATAAATATGAGTTGAAATACAACAACAAACAAGAGCACACCTATGAACATCTCCTTACCTATTATCGTACCTCCCAGAAAGCTTGAGAGTACTACCAAAAGGGTTACACCCATCGATGGTGCCACAATAACAATCATCATGTAAATCAAAGCCCACAAACTCAGTTCTTGTCCATATATCTTTATCTTATTCTCCTTTTCCTCTCTTATCTCAGTTGAAAGTGCGACCAGTGCGATTTTTATATCGGATCCCGTTTGCATGGCGTTGGAGATCTGCCACAATGTCCTTTTCATGTGTTCTGATGGGGATAACATTCCGTAATTGTTCAATACGTCTCTCATCGAGCTTCCAGATTCCACCTCCTGTACTATGTTATTTATCAACTTTGAACATGCTCCATACCCCCCAACAGCAATATTGGCTAAACCGTTAAACAAAGGAACACCAGCAGTCAATTGAATCTGCATATCCTTTAGCATATACTCAAGGTCTTTATCTATCAATCTACCCTCTCTCAGTACAGTTAATCTGGGCATAAGAATGAAATAAAAGAATGTAAAGAAAGTAACAGCTATTATTATTCCACCTGAGATATGGGGGCCAATATTTGATCGTCCTATGAGCGAAGGAGCCATCAGAGCAAATGTTGTACTCGCAAAGACTATCAGCGTGATAAAAAGTACTATAGCTACGTATTCCACAGATCCTATATTATAATTCGCCCTTTTGAGATCCCATTCCAAATCCGGGAATGCCAACAACAATCTCTTTGCTGGCGAACTTAAAACCTTTGCCGAATGTTGCAATTTTTCTGAGTCAAATGGCGATGTCATTTTTAATTCACGTTAAATATTTATGTCCTTGTTTCCCTCTACCAGGCTAAGAACTGTATCTTTATCAATATAATACTCTGTTATTATCTTACCTACATCATTTACGCCGCGTATATCGTGGTGTAGTAACCATTCTAAAATCCTTTGTTTACCTCTCATATCCTCTTCTATTTCCTTATCACCCATACCAGAGAACAGCGCCAACTCCTCCTTCACCCTTATACTTGGTGATACCGGCTCTACTTTATCTGTTTTTGCAGACCACATGTACAGGGTATTTAGCTCTAGAAGTTTTCCCTTTCCTTTGAGAAGCTCTACTATTTCAAAGGTACGTCTCTGACCTGTTCTCCTATTCATGTGCTGGATAACAACAAGCGGGAGAGAACCCATCACCACCATAGGAATGTTCATCGGGGGACTTGTTATTCTATCCACAACCTCACTTGCTCTATTTGCGTGAAACGTCCCGTAAACGGAATGACCGGTGTGCATGGCTTCAAATAAAACCTCTGTCTCTCTTTTTCTTCTAACCTCACCCACCACAATCCTATCCGGTCTCATTCTTAATGAATTTTCAACCAACTCTAACATGGAAACCTCACCCTCCCCTCTAGGATTTGGAGGCCTCGTAGTTAATGGAATCCAGTGTAAAAAATCGGGCAGATTTAACTCTCGTGTGTCCTCCATCGAGATAATTCTTTGGTTTGCTGGCATGAAGGGCATCAGGGCATTTAACATCGAGGTTTTTCCAGATGCAGTACCGCCACTTATAAGCATGCTTAATTCGTATTCAATTGCGAGCCAGAGAAATGCAGCGGCCTCAGATGAGATAGTACTGAAGGCCGGATCAATCAGATGAACCATCGTCCAGGGCGTTCTGGAGAACCTTCTAATTGTGATGGTATTCCCAGCTGTTGATATCGGAAATAATGTGGCATTTACCCTGTCACCGGTTGCCAGATGGGCATCCAAAAGTGGTTCTAGATGCGTTATCTCCCTGCCAACCTCTCTTGCGATCCTAGCGGAATAGTTCATAATCATATCCTCGGTTGGTATCTGAATATTTGTTTTTAACCACCCGTGCCTTTTGTGGTAGGTCCATACAGCATCCTTGCTGTCATTGACTACTATCTCCTCAAGATAGCCATCGGCAAGTAAATACTCTATGTCACCTAAACCTATCATGTCGTTTACAATCATCCTACTCAACATTGATATATCTTCCTCAGAGGCTTTCTTTAAGACATTGGATAATTTTTCCTTGGATCGCTCTAGGAATCTAACCTTCAATTCTCGGAATCTGTCTGGACTCAATATATTCTGGGTTTCAAACTGTATCTCTCCAACCAAACTGCGCTTGGTTTCGTCCAACAGAGCTGAGGTAACAAAATCGATGTCTGGCAAAAATACCTGATAGTGAGCTACATAATCCCCAACATCCAGAATCTTTACCTCAAGTGTCAACTCGTCGAGGGATATATTATAGGAATCTAACTCGGTTGCATATTCTTCTATCTCCTTCTCTTGAACATCTTTAACTACCTGTCCTTTAACCTCTTTCTCGTCATCTACTTTAACATCCTTTTCAATTTTCCCCTTTATATCCTCTCCCTTAACTACCTGCTCTTTAACCTTTTTCTCCTTTATGCCCCCCTTCTTCTTATTTAAGAACTTAAAATCCATCCTACTAATTAGTTATAATTACTAATTTAGTTAATAAATACATTTTATTATACCTATAGCGTTAAATCGGTGCAAAGATGAGAAAATTTTTGATTATTTTTTTTATCGTTCTTATGGGGGTTGCATCTGCGACATTCATTTCAATAACAACTACGGTCTCTTCGGAGAATGTGGTTCAGAATAATGAAACACTCGTTAATCTTACAATAGTAAATTCTGGGGATGAGCCAGCACACGATGTTTTTGTATCTTTAATAACCCCAAAAGGTTTAGATTCAAATGAATTATTTCCTGGAAAACTGAACCCAAATGAGCCATATACCGGAGAATTCAAAATTAACATTGACGAAAGTGTAACTTTGGGGGCATATACCCTTGGTGTCATAACAGACTACAAGGACGCTAACGGTTATCCATTCTCTGCCATCTCCACATTTTCATTGGTCATAAAAAAACCCACCTTTTCCAAGGTAAGAGCGGATGTCTCCGAAATTACTCTAGGGGATAAGGGGGCTAAGGATCTAAGATTATCGATAAGAAATTTTGATGACAAGTCCCATTCAATTGAAGTAAAACTTTTCCTGCCCAGAGAGCTGAAGTCAGATAAAGAAAAGGAAACGGTGGTTATTGATAAAAAATCCGACGAGGAAATTTCCTTCTCTATCTCCTCATTCGGCGCCCGTCCCGGGAGTAACTATGTTGTCTTTGCAACCATAGACTATGGAGAGGAAGGCTTGCATTATTCCTCTTCCTCCAGCGGAGTTATACATGTCGTGGAAGGAAAAGAGGGCATACCCTCATGGATTCCGATAGCTGTTGTAGTAATCCTTATTCTGATCTTTATCGTGTATCAAGTCAGAAAATGAAATTGAAAATAGAGACTATTGTGAATCTCATCGTAATGCTTGGAATCCTCTGGTTTTTACTCAGTTTTTTCACTCCGGACTTACTTCTGTCCGAGACCATTACCACGGGGGGGGATACGGCCTCCCATTACTATACTGCACAATACCTTAAGGACTATTTATTGCCCAGAGGGAAGATCTCGGGATGGTGCCCCGGGAATTATGCCGGCTTCCCAATGTTGCAGTTTTATTTTCCGTTGCCCTTTCTATTGATGGTATTTCTAAGTTATATCATCCCATTGCAAGTTGCATTCAAACTAATCTCTGTCCTCGGGATATTCCTGCTGCCAATAACTACCTTTTTCTGTATGAGATTGATGAGATTTAGATTCCCAATGCCGATAATCGCAGCCATATTCACCCTGCCATTCCTATTTATGGAGGCAAACTCCATGTGGGGCGGGAACATTCCAAGTACCTTAGCTGGAGAATTTTCCTATGGTATTAGTCTGTCTCTAACGATCCTGTTTTTCGGGCTGATGTACAGGGGTACAACATCTGGAAGGTTCTGGATCTGGAATTCCCTTTTACTTGCAATAATTGCATTAACCCACGTTTATACCTTATTGTTTGCAGTGGTATCTTCGGTTTTTCTGTTATTCACCAAAGACAGAAAGGAATTGGAATCGAGACTCATATACATGACAAAGACATACATACTGTCCTTTCTGTTGGTTGCATTCTGGATTTTACCATTAATTCTAAATCTGCACTACACAACCTCATACGACATAATCTGGATCATACATCACATAGGGGAGGTGTTCCCGTTGATTTTGGTCCCCTTCATAATCCTGGCGATTGCTGGCATGTATCTTTCCATAAGCGATAGAGACCTTAAGATCGCTTATTTCTACTTTCCTGTACTGGTTGCATCGATGTTCTATCTATCAGCCAGCCACATCGGGGTGGTGGATATAAGGTTCATACCCTTCATACAGCTCTTCATAATGCTTCAGGCTGCCTATTGTTTCTCAAGGATAACGTCAGAACTAAAGGGTAAGTGGCTGCTACCCCTGATAGTTCTGTTCCTCGTGGTAATCTGGATAAACAATGCCAAGATGATAGAGGAGCATTCTAAACCCTGTGCTGATCAGGTAATATCCGGCAATTTCTCCAGTTTTATTCCGTTAACAGAAAAATGGTTCAAGGATACCTTACCAGAGATAATGGAGAACAAATACCACGGATTTACACCGCACTGGATTAAATGGAATTACGAGGGCTTTGAGGGGAAGGGCACATGGAAACAATTTCAGGAGCTTAATGAATTCCTTAATGGCTCATTTCAGGATCCCAGAGTAGTTTACGAGCATTCACCGATTCATAACAGATTTGGTTCTTCAAGGGCATTCGAATCACTGCCCCTGTTTGCCGGAAGAGCTACCCTGGAGGGGCTTTACATGCAATCCACGATTTCTTCATCATTTATATTTTATATTCAATCGGAGGTATCGGAGAAGCAGTCCTGTCCGTTCTGGGCAAACTATCCATGTACCCGGTTTGATTTGAAGAAGGGAACCAAGCACCTGGAGATGTTTAATGTCAAACACTTTATCGCAATTACTGATAAAGCAAAGAATGCCCTATCCAACGACTCAGAATACACGCTTGTTAAAAGGGTCAAGGATTATGAGATCTACGAGCTTACTACCAATTCCAATCAATACGTCTTTGTTCCAAAATATGAGCCGGTTTTGTTTAAGACAAACAATCGAGAAAAGGCATCTTATTTTTGGTTTAGAAATACGGTGGATGTAAAATCAGAAAATATCCATATCCAAGACGCTGTTGAGAAAAAAGACATCAACATATGCTTTAATATAGTGAAAGATCCGAATGAGGAAAAGGAGTGTATTATTCTTGTAGCTGCGGCAGTGGAAGATATGAATATATGCTTTAATCTACTTTCTGAGGGAACGGAGAGGGATCATTGTATCGAGGGGGTGGCGGTCTCTACCAAAGATATAAATTATTGCCACAATCTATTAAAGCATGATTTAGTGAAAAAAGAAAAATGCATTCAATCTGTGAATTCGGCGATAGAGATGGAGAATGCCAGCAAAATTGAGAAAACTGTTGATGGAGAAGATGAGTTTCCGCTTTTAGATACACCATTAGTATTTGTTAAAGAGGTCAGGGATGAAGATACTTCCAGATTTAAAGCTATCAGGGAGGGTAATGTCCCTCGGGATATACCTCAGATACCCTTAGATAATGATTGTCATGTGGAAAGTACCCTCTACAACGAGGAGATCCTAATAAAGACAGATTGTGTAAATAAACCACACATCATCAGGGTTTCGTATTTCCCCAACTGGAGAGTTGAGGGGGCTGATAAAATCTATCTGGTCTCTCCCTCATTCATGTTGATCTATCCGAACCAGAAAAACGTGAGACTCTATTATAGTGATACACTGATAGATAAATTTGGCAGTTTATTGACCCTAGCTGGTCTTATACTCCTTTTGTTTCTCATCTACGAAAATCTCTCGCGAAACCAGAGCCTGAGCAGATTGCTCAAGCGGTAGATCGATTCCTGATATATATTGAATTTACTCTTTCTTACGTCGTGGCAGTAGACTGGAATCTCCTTCATCTTCAGACCCTTCTTTTTTGCAGAGTATATTACATCAATCACATAAGAAGAGCCGTGATCTATCTCCGAAAGCTTTTCAATAATGTCCCCCTTCCTGTAACCCTTGGCAGCAATAGAATAATCGTGAAAATTCAATCCCAAGAGGATTTTGGTAAGGGATATGAATATCGTACTTGCCAGCAATCTGAAAGAAGACCTCCTCTGTTCTCCAAGCCTCTTTGAGCCGATGACTATACTATTCTTATTTAATAAATTCATACAGATCGGAATGAAGCTAAGATCTACAGAGAGATCCATATCGACCGAGATTATCCTGTCGTGAGATGCCTCATTGACCATCTTCTCAAAGGCGAGACCAACACCCCTATCCTCCAGATGAAAGAATCTCACCTTTTCCGGGAATTTCTGTTCTAATTCACGACCCATCTCTGGAGTACTATCAGTAGACCCGTTACTGCAGATCACTACCTCATATCTGCCGTCTAATTTATCCAGAAAATTTACCAATTTCTCCGTATTCTCTGCTATAATATCTTCCTCGTTATAGACCGGGATGACAATGGTTGCGTTGTCCATTTTTCAAATTTTTCTGCTACGTAACCTGAGGATATTTTTAATGTAATCCAATACTGTCGGTATTACATCAACACTGCTATCCGTATTTTCAACCCACCGCACCGGAATCTCCTCGATTTTATATCCCTTTTTATGGGCAATGTACAATAATTCGGTGTCAAAGAACCAATCATTGTCCTCAATTAACGGCTCTATTTTTTTGAAAACATCTGTTTTCAATGCCTTAAAACCACATTGCGAATCACGAACCCTGTACCCTAATAAGATCCTTGCAAAGAGGCTGTACCCCATGCTTAGAAATTCTCTGTAGAATCTACGTACTGTCCTTGATTTTTTGTGTAAACGTGATCCCGTTGCGATATCATATCTGTCTAAATAACCGATCAATTCCAGAAAATGTCTGAGATCTGTCGATAGATCAATGTCCATGTAACTCACAATATCTGCATCCGAGTTTTTCCATGCGGAACGTAAGGCAGCGCCTCTGCCCTTCTCCGGAAGTGAGAGAAGATTTACATACAAGTATTTCTTTTCAAGCCTTTTCCCGATCTCCCCTGTCCTATCGGTAGACCCGTTATCAACTATCAAGATTTCAAATTCCCCGATCTTTTTATCTTCAAGGAAAGAAACCAATTTTTCGACTGAGCGTTCCAGAATCTGCTCTTCGTTATAAACCGGTAATGTGATTAATATCATTCTAATTTATACAATTCTACACACTCAAATCTATCTATTAATGAATAATTCCCGCTGGAAACCAGATCGTCTATTATGTGCTGACGATCTCTGACAACACTCATCTCGATTAACAGATAATCGATCTCCACTTCCGGTGGGCGCTCCTTTACCTCATAACCGTAATACGACACCTCAAAAGGGTTTGGAAACATAAAAATCTCCTCCCTATGGGACAGGTGGGCTAAAAAGTGATACGTTGTCGTAACCGAGGCGTCTCTTGGAATCTGATCTATAAGACCATAAACGCCATGATATCTATCGTTTTTATAATTATAGTGGGTAAGGTCAAAGTTAATATGATCCCAATGCTTAAGATTGGTATCATAATGTGAAAATTCTGTGTTGGCCTCAAATGTGAAGAGCACTATTAGAAGAAACAGCCCGTACATCACAAACCCCTTTGCCTTTCTTGCAATTCTCCCCCTGATACCTGAAATTATTCCATCGATCCTACTCAGAGCAAATATTAATGAGATGTAAACAAACGGAATTACAGGAGCGGTATAATGATACCTGATATAATGGGAGTAGTACCAATCCGATAGAATATTAATAAAAAAAGAGGCAGAAAGCACCATCGTCTCCGGACTTAATAAGGCTATATATCCGACCGGAAAGAACACTTCGTGTACGTATTGCTTATTCTGGTCCGTAAATGTCTTCTTTGACATGAATGACGGGTTCAAAAGATTTTTGATCTGTTCGGTGGGGGTGGAACCAAAAGATCCCGCCGTCTTTGAAACGTGATATGTTTTTTTCTCCTCATAACCCGGAATGTCCTTATTGAAAAACGGAAAACTTACCATAAAAAGAAAAAGGAACCATATTAAACAGAACGAGATCAGAGGCAAAGAAACCCTTTTTATTGCTTTTTTGTCCTCTTTCCAGAAAAAATAGACGGAATAGAGCCCTATCATGAAAACGGTAAAGGCCATCTCCTCCTTGCAGAGAAGAGTAAGTACCATGCACGCAAGGTATGGAATATGTTTCCTTATGAGAAGGAAATAGAAACCGAATGTGATCAAAGGAACAGCAAAGCACTCGACATGATAGTTCTCAAGATTCGAGAAATGCGTTGCCGGATACATAAGATAAGACAGGACTACAAAAAGAGAACCAATGAGGTACCTGTCTTTGAATCTCTCTTTGAATATCAGGAATAATCCAAGCCCGGTTATTCCAAAACAAAATGTCTGGAGCAGTAGAAGTACCCTGATATTATCGGTGAACCAGTATATGGGGGAGATTAGAATATGGATATAGAGTGCGTGATCTCCAAGCATATGTAATCCATTGACCGTTACGAATAAATCTTTGCCGTGAGATAATAACCATAGCCCCTGATCTGCAATTGCGATATCATAATCGGGAAATCCGAAGTTATTGAATCTATTGATGCTAATTGCACTTAAGGCATAGATATAAAACAGGATCATAAAAACAAGTATGGAATAAATATAAATCCCCCCGTGCTTTTGCCAGTGATTTAAAAGCCAATCGTTTATATTCTTTTTCCAATATCTCATTCTTATTCAGCATCATTGGGATATATCCCTATATCAAGGATTTATATCATGAAAATAGATATATTGCATCCGGGAATTAGAAAACCGATGCAAATTACTCCACTCTATCAATGCAATAGAGCCGTCATCTCCCTCTTCAATAGATGTAGCTCTCGATCATCAAACGTTGCCGGATCTATGGGGATGATCATTATGGAACCGCTCAATGAGACGAAATCCTCCAGCAGATGAATAAGTTTCAATACACTCTTATAGTTATTCTGAATGATCAGATATTCCAAGCCGTCTAACAGGATTACTCCATTCTTTGTTTTCTTGGTAAATTCCCCAACTGTGTATCCCAGTTCCATTATATGAAATGGCTCAATCCGTTTTTCATAATCCTTTGCATCAGTTAGCCATATTATGGGGGTCTTTTCTAGATTATATTTCTGTCTGATCTCCCGGGGATTTGTCCTCGTTATATATAAACCCTGAAATCCGTGGGTTACCAAATCAATAAAAATTTCAGTACTTCTAAAGGCTTTTTCCTCATAAAGTAGATAGGTATGGCCCTTCTCTAACATATACTTTGCATTTTCCCCACTCTTTTTCTCGGTTACGGGCGTAATTGGCATGAATTTATACCTTAGCCCTTTTTTCATGGGCGAATACAATAAATACGCACCTGCCATCATGGAAACGCCAATAAGCGTTCTAGCGAGCGTTCCGAGCAACTCAACGGTATTGAAATCTATCTCTGTCATTCGTCCTCCGATGCCGAGATATACGCTAGAGACATTGAAGAGCATATAGATGCTGGAAATATTTAGGAGAAGGATCCCAACGGCAGAGGCGAAAAGCCAGGACCAACCCCTGACCTCCTGCACGTTCTCTTTATACACTCTCCTGTACAACTTAATCCAGAATACGATCGCAATCAAAGACACTACTATTGCCAAGATATTAAGAGTAAATTCGTTAGTGGGAAATCCCCTTTCCGCTACAACATCCACAACACGCGCTCCCGAAGAGAGATCTGACATATTTAATCTATTACAAAAACACATATATTAATCCAATCATTTCGTAATTTATTTATCTAAAAATTGTCAGAAATACAGTTTTTATATCCATAAAGCTAGAAAATTAGTCATTACGCGATATTGCTTCTAATTGGATAAGTTTTCCCTTATCTTATCCTCTAAAATATCCTTTGCTTTTGTGCCAAATATTCTGTCAACCAGTTTTCCATCCTTGAACAATAAAAATGTCATGGATGCCATGACATCAAATCTCTGAGCTAACTCAGGGTTTCTGTCTATGATCACTCTCCCAAACACAACCCTTCTATGATATTTTTTGGCAATCTCACCGATTATAGGCTTCAGGGTTTCTCGTTCCATAACAGTACAGGGAGAGCATATGCCTGTGCGAAACTCTATCACTACCAAAGGATATTTTTCCAGGACCTCTGTGATATTCTCTTTGTTTACCTCTATGAATTCTTGATGTTCTTTATTCATTCTGATTAGATTAAAACGGCTTTGCTATTAAAGCCCCACACTTGCTATTAAAGTCGCTCATTTTTCATATATTAATGGCAAACCTTATTAAAACGATACATTTATATACGTTATCCAGTAAATAATTAACAATAAAAAATAAAATTATAACCAAAATGGAGAAACAATACTCTAAGGAGGCAACTCGGCTCTTGAAGACCCTACAGAACCTTCAAGACGATTTCGCTGAGATAATGGGTGCGATAATAGTGACTGTAGACAAAAACGGTGATCTTGTAACAGAAATGAGTGGTTTGCCAGAAGCATGTAAGATGATCCGTGAAACTGAAGGAGGTTTAGCGGGCTGTGAGAAGGATTACCACGCAGCCGTTTCTATGGCTGGAAAGTACGGGGAGGTGGCACTAATTAAGTGTCATGCCGGTTTTGTGGCCCTTTATATCCCCATTTCCGTAGACGGGAAATTGGTTGGGGCAATTACCGGGTGTGGAGGTCTCTATCGTGGTTTAGGTGAGGATGAGCTAAGAGAGAACTATAGCAAGATTGCTGAGAGATATGGCATTGCAGACTCTGATGAATTTATTAGAAGAGTACTCCATGAGACCAAGGTTGCTTCAGAGGAAGAAATTAAGAGAAGGATATCCCTGATATCTACGTCAATCGAAACCCTGGTAGAGGAAACCCCACTTAAAGAGGTCTTTACCGCATAGTTAGGATCAGCAGGTTAGAGATCATAAGATGCCTCAGGATGAAGATAAAAAAAGTGTAGCCGAGTTAAAACGTTTAGTTAAGGTCCTTACCAAGAGGGAGATCGAGTTAACAAAGGCAAAAGACGAATTAGAAGAGCTTAATGTACACTTAGAAGATAAGGTCGAAGAGCGTACCCGGCAATTGAAGGAAACCCAGGAACAATTGATACAATCGGCCAAGATGGCCACCATAGGTACCTTGGCTGGTGGAGTTGCACACGAGATAAATAATCCTCTCGGTGCTATTCTGACCAATACCCAGATGTTAATTATAGAGGTCAAGGATCCAGATCAGAGAGAGGCCCTAAAACTCATCGAGGAAGGCACCAGGAGGTGCAGGGATATCGTTATGGCATTATTGAAATATTCGAGAAAACCCGAATTTGATGAGTTTAAGCCGGTGGAATTAAATAATATCATTAATGATGTATGTAATCTACTCCAACACCAGTTGGATACTGAGAATATACACATCAAAAAAGAATATGGTGATATACCCCAGATAGAAGGAAACGCGAATGAATTACAACAGGTATTCACAAATCTAATCTTAAACGCCAGGGATGCGATAAAAAGAACAGGGGATGCGAGGGAGATAACCATCAGAACCTATCGAGAGAATAACTCAGTGGTGGCTCAGGTGATAGATACTGGTTGTGGAATACTTAAGGAAAATATCAGCAAGATATTTGATCCATTTTTCACGACAAAGGACGTGGGAAAAGGCACAGGATTAGGACTTTCAATAGCATATAAGGTCATAGAAAAACACAATGGTAAGATGGAGGTATCCTCAATATTGGGGAAGGGTACGACATTCACAATAAAATTACTAGGTGGGGGATGATGACAGAGAAAATTTTGGTTATAGACGATGAGAAACTAATATTGAAGACACTGGATAAATTATTGACCAAAGAGGGTTATCAGGTAACTACCACAGATAATAGTTATGCTGCCCTATCGAAGGTTAAGACAGAGTTCTTCGATCTTATTATCTTAGACGTTAGAATGCCGCATATAGATGGCATATCCCTGCTGAAGCAAATAAGAAGAATTCAGGATGGGAGAGATAAGAGTATGGTTATAATAATAACAGGTTATGCGAGTGAGGATGTTCCAATCAAGGCCATAGACTTGGGGGTAGAGGGTTACATTATGAAACCATTTGAATTGGATAGCTTTCTGTATAGTGTAAATAGAATTATAGAGCTCTGCAGATTAAGAAAGGAGAGGGCTGGATACCTTAAAAGATTAGAAAAGAAGAACAAGGAATTGGGAGAATCACGCGAAAAATATAAAAATCTTGTGAGTAGTTTGACAAAGGTTGTATGGGCAAAGACAAAGAGCAAGGATCTGGAAAAAGAACTGAGGGAGATATTGGAAGGATAAGGGAAATAATTTTCTTTTTCTTATTTTATCATTTGTCTGGTAATAATTATTACGTTTCTGTAGAAAGGTGATTCAAATCCTGGACAAGAGATACAATTCTGGAGAAATAGAGGCAAAATGGCACAAGAAGTGGAAAAAGGAAGACCTCTATAGATTTAATCTAAATTCTGGAAAGTCGGTCTATTCTCTCGATACACCGCCACCGTTTACCTCCGGAACCCTCCACATGGGGCACATCTACAACCACGTATGGATCGATTTGGTTGCTCGTTATAAAAGAATGAGGGGCTTTGAGGTCTATTTCCCACAGGGGTTTGACTGTCATGGTCTTCCAACAGAGTTAATGGTAGAGAAGAAGTTAGATGCTAAAAAGGAGAACAGAAGGGAATTTCTGGAAAAATGCGAGGAGTGGACGAAAGAGGCAATCGAGAGGATGAGGAAGCAATTCGACCAGATTGGTTATTCCACCGACTGGAAGTACACCTACAAAACCATGGATGATAATTACAAGAAATTGGTACAAAAAACACTTCTGATGTTCTACGAAAAGGGCCTGCTCTATAGGGAAAAGCATCCTGTTCTCTGGTGTCCCAACTGCGAAACTGCACTGGCAAAGGCGGAGGTCGGGCACATCGAGAAAGAGGGAAAGCTCTATCACATAGACTTAGATGTAGAGGATCATAAGCTTACCATAGCTACAACGAGACCGGAGATGATGCCTTCATGCGTGGCTGTCTTTGTCCATCCCGAGGATGAGAGATATAAGAAATTCGTTGGGAAGAAGGCAACTCTACCTATCTTTGAGAGAGAGGTTCCCATCCTCTCGGATGAAGCCGTAGATCCAGAATTCGGAACGGGCGTTGTCTATCTCTGCACATTCGGGGACGAGCAGGACATCGCGTGGCAGAAAAAATATAAACTTCCGGTAATAGAGTTGATAGATAAAAGGGGAAAGCTGACAAAATCTGCCGGAAAATATAAAGGTCTGGGCATGGAAGAGGCAAGAAAAAGAATTACAGAAGACCTCATAGAGAAAGGACATATAAGAAAGATAGAGAAACTTCAACACCAGGTTACCTCCCATACAGAGAGGGGTTCGTGTAAGGCCCCCATCGAATTATTGCCTTTAGAACAGTGGTTTATCAATGTCAAGGATTTCATCCAGGATATAATAAAGACTGCAGAGGGGATGAACTGGTACCCTGAATACATGTTACAGCGCCTTATAGACTGGTCTAATGCCATGGACTGGGATTGGATCATCTCGAGGCAGAGGGTCTTCGGGACACCAATTCCCTTCTGGATTTGCAAATGTGGTGAGATCATCCCCGCAGATGAAAAAGAACTGCCGGTAGACCCCAGAGGGACAATAAGAAAATGTCCCCGGTGTGGTGGAAAGGCCATAGGTGAAAAGGATGTCTGCGACTGCTGGGTCGATTCTTCCGTAACCCCGTTAATAATATCAAAATGGCTCGATGACGATTCCTTTTTCGAAAAGACATACCCCTCCTCACTAAGACCCCAGGGCTATGAGATAATAAGGACGTGGGCATTCTACACGATCTATAGAGATCTAATCTTAACTGGAAAGCCATGCTTCAAAGATTTGTTAATCAACGGAATGGTAGCAGGCCCTGACGGCAGGAAGATGTCAAAATCCTTGGGGAACGTAATAGAACCGGAGGAGCCCTTGGAGAGATACTCGGCAGATACGATAAGGCAGTGGGCGTCCATCGGAACTCTGGGGGACGATTACCCATTCAGCTGGGAGGAATGCGAGCACTCCCATAGATTTCTGACGAAGTTGTGGAACATCTCCCGCTTCATTGAACTCCACCTTCAGAATTTTAACGGAAAAAAGCCAAAGGAATTTACCGAGGCTGATAGATGGATTCTCTCCAAACTTCAAAGATTGGTTGAAAACTGTACAAAACAACTGGACAATTATACATTCAACATACCGTTAGAGCAGATAAGAAGCTTTGTATGGCACGATTTAGCGGACAACTATCTGGAGATGGTAAAGCACAGGCTCTATAAACCAGAGATATACGGTGAGGAGTCCAGGAGGGCGACTCAATACACATTAAATCTAATTCTGGAGACAATACTCAAACTTCTGTCCCCGTTTACTCCCCATATCTGCGATGAGATATGGTCAAATATCTTTAAAGACTATGCAACAATTGCGGATTGGCCTAAAGTCAATAAAAAATTAATAAATATGGATTCTGAGGAGACCGGTGCCATCCTTACCGAGATTATAGCGGAGATCCGTAAATATAAATCCGACAGAAAACTGCCACTGGGAAGTGAAATCGAAGATGTCAAGATCCTAGTTTCTCCTGAGCTCAAAAAAAGAGTAGAAAAAATAAGGGAAGACATCATCGGAACAGGGAAGATCAAAAACCTCGAGCTCTCCGTTTCTGACGTAGACAGATTTAAGTTGACCGTACCCGAATAAAATGAAGGGGAAGAGATTCAGCAACCAGAGCCAGGAACAGATAATAAGCCATCTGTACCACTTTCTGAATGAACATACGGAATATAATCTATCTATAGACCCTCTCGTAATCAGATTCATAATAACCGAATCTACAAAAAAGAAAAAGAAACTATCTGAAAAGAGAAAACTGATCCGGGAAGAACAGAAGAACATGACCAAGCGCCAGAAGAAATTAAGCAACACCAAAAAGAGGATAAGACCCAAGATACGCACAGTCAAGAAGGGCAGGACTGTGGCACTGAAAGGCAGGACATATTGACTTTACCTTTTAAATTCTCGTACTAAAATATTAACATGGTTTTAATTAAGCGGGATTTAATGGATGAGCTAAAGGATCACCTGTCCAAAAGAGAGATATCCCTGATTATTGGACCAAGACAGGTCGGTAAGACGACATTAATGCTTTTGCTGAAGGATTATCTAGAGGACAGAGGAGAAAAAACCGCATTTTTGAGTTTGGATTTTGAGGGGGACAAACAATTTTTTTCTTCCCAGAGTGCTTTAATTAAAAAGCTTGAATTAGAGTTGGGAAAAGAAGAGGATTATGTTTTTATCGACGAGATTCAAAGAAAAGAAAATGCTGGAGTCTTTCTTAAGGGGCTTTATGATCTAAATTTACCCTATAAGTTTATCGTCTCAGGTTCTGGCAGCCTGGAGTTGAAGGAGAAGATTCACGAATCATTGGTTGGCAGAAAGAGGGTTTTTGAATTAAATCCCGTTTCCTTTGAAGAGTTTGTCAATTTCAAGACAGGTTATCGCTATGAAAAAAAACTAAACGAATTCTTTGAGGTTGAACAGGAAAAAACAGAAAGCCTTTTACTGGAATATCTCAATTTTGGCGGCTACCCTAGAGTAATTTTAGAAGAAACCTTGGAGGAGAAGAGAAAAAATATTGATGAGATCCTTCAGAGTTACCTGGAGAAGGATATTTCTTATTTGCTGAGGGTTGAAAGAGTTGATGCCTTCAGTTCTCTGATCAAAATTTTAGCCAGTCAGATCGGACAATTAGTTAACTATTCAGAGATTTGCCTAACTGCAGGAATTTCAATGCAGACCCTGAAGAACTATCTCTGGTATGCTGAAAAAACCTTCATTGTCCAGAGACTAACACCCTACTTCAGAAATCCGCGAAAGGAAATCATTAAATCCCCGGTTATTTATTTTTATGATCTTGGACTAAGGAATTATGCTTTAGGTTTATTCGGAAATCTCCCTATGTTGCCTGAACTGGGGCTCGTTTTCGAGAATTTTGTTTTTAATATTCTACGTGATAAAATTCGCTTTAGCGGGGCATCATTACATTTCTGGCGAACAAAAGATAAAGCCGAAGTTGATTTCGTCGTGAATTTCGGAGAAAGCATCCTACCAATTGAAGTAAAGTATAAAAACTTTACTAAACCAAAAATCTCCCGCTCCTTAAGAAGTTTTATTAAGCGATACTCACCTAAAAGGGCTATGATCATAAACAAAAATTTCAAAGAAAAATTAATGATTGGACAGACCGAGGTTATTTTTTTACCTTTCCGGGAATTATTTTCTATCGAACTTGATAAAGGGAAGCATGGCTTTATTCTATAATCATCCTCGTATCCGATATGGCTATCGAACTCGCGCCCTTTCTCCTCAGTTCCGGCAGAATGTACTTCAGATTCCTTTCATCAATCACGATGAAGATATCATACCCCCCGCTTTTCAGATCGCTTATGGTCGGCGTTTTCACATATCTACGAATTACCTCTAAGACGGCATCCAGATTCTTTGGATTCAGAACGTTCATATAGACATTAACCATACCCTCTCCCTTCAGGGCGCCATCAAACAGCTGAACAATCTCTCTGATCTTTTTTGCCTTCTTCTTATCCTCTAAACTCTCCTTGCTTGCAATAAGTCTGGATGTTGATTCCATTATCCTGTCGATAATCCTGCACCTGTTCTCCTTCAGTGTTCTTCCTGTCTCCGTCGTATCTATAATCAGATCAGCCTCAGGCATGGGCGGGATTATCCAGGCTTCGGTCTTTCCCGCAGGTTTTCTTATTATTGCCTTAATCTTTTTCTTTTTCAGATAGTCTTCAGCTATGTTTGGGTATTCCGTAGCTACCACTACCTCTTTTCCCTTCCCCCCCAGTTCCTTTACATACTTTTTGAAAGCATCAATACTCTTAACCTTCGGCAGAGCCTCCTCAGAAACCGCCACACACAAGCGTGTTTCTCCAAATTTCAGATCCAAAAGCTCTTGAACCCTCTTTGCATCCTTCGGATACTTCAGCCTGAATTCTCGTATGATATCGGCTCCGGTAATTGCCAGGTCCCCCTTTCCAAGTGAAAGGACGAATGGAAAATCCTGTGGTCTGATCCTTTTCAATACTATCTCTGGGTCGTCGATCTTCGGGTTATAGCTCCTCTCGCTCAGAGTCACCTGAAATCCGGCCCTCGCAAAGATTTCCAGGGCTCTTTTCTCAAGGTGCCCGTCCGGGATATAGAATTTTATCATTTTTACTTTACTGTAATAATTAATATAGGTGGCAAAATGGTAAAAATAGGAATTAATGGTTTTGGGAGGATTGGTCGTTGTGTCTTCAGGGCAGGATTTAAAAACGAGGATATTGATTTTGTTGCGATAAACGATCTGACCGATGCTAGGACTCTGGCACATCTCTTGAAATATGACTCCGTACACGGAAGATTCGAAAAGAAAGTAGAAGCAAAAGATAACTCCCTGATAGTTGATGGGAAGGAGATAAAGGTTCTATCTGAGAGGGATCCGGAAAACCTTCCATGGGACGAACTCGGCGTTGACATCGTTATGGAATGCACCGGAAGATTCAGGGACAGAGAGAGCACATCAAAGCATCTAAAAGCTGGGGCGAAAAAGGTAATAATCTCCGCACCAGCGAAAGATCCGGACTGGACTGTCGTTATGGGCGTCAACGAGAAGGACTACGATCCTGAAAAACATAATGTAATCTCTAATGCCTCATGCACAACCAATTGCTTGGCTCCGGTAGTAAAGGTTATACTGGATAGATTCGGAATAAAGAAGGGTTTAATGACTACAATTCATGCCTATACCTCGGATCAGAGGCTTTTGGATCTACCCCACACGGACCTGAGAAGGGCGAGGGCAGCCGCGATGTCCATGATACCCACAACAACAGGGGCTGCAGCAGCCGTCTCTCTGGTATTACCTGAATTAAAGGGTAAACTGGACGGGATGGCAATAAGGGTTCCGACAGCAAACGTTTCTCTTGTCGATCTGATTGTCCAAACCGAGAAAAATGTCACTGTAGATGAGGTAAACAATGCGATAAAAAAGGCAGCAGACAACGAGTTAAAGGGAATTCTGGAATATTCCGATGAACCACTGGTTTCGATAGATTACAACGGAAATCCAAACTCCAGCATCGTTGATCTGCAGTCGACCAAGGTAATGGGGAACAATCTAGTGAAGATACTGTCCTGGTACGACAACGAGATGGGTTATTCCTACAGAATGGTCGACCTGGCCCTGTATCTATCAAAGGCCTGAATCCTTTAAAATTTTTTTGTGATCAAAGGCAAGTTCCGGGATTTTGGATAGCTTGAATTTTTTTACATCTGCAGAATCAGTGCTGGCTCTCAAAGTTCCGCCAACCGGTTTACAGAGAAAACAGACAGAGACGGTATGCCCCCTTGGATCCCTATCCGGATCCGAGTAAACACCGGTCAATCTCTCTATCTCTATATTCAGTCCGGTCTCCTCCCTTACCTCCCGTTTCACTGCATTTTCAACGGTTTCCCCGCACTCAACAAAACCCCCCGGCAGGGCCCACATTCCCTGAAAGGGGGGATTCTTCCTCTTTATCAACACAATCGAGTCTTCAGTTAGAATTATCGCATCTACCGTAAGTCTCGGAAATTTTTCCTTCATCTCTTATAAACTTTTAATTTTCAAATCTAATATAGTCACTATTCCCCGACGCGGGCTCGTAGTCTAGGTCGGAGTTTGCCGAGCGCAAAACTGCAAAGCAGTTTTGGCTCCCTCGAACACCAAAAATCCACTGGATTTTTGTGCACAGCGAATCGAATTCGCTCGTGTCTTTGATTCGAACGGACGACAAATGTGCGGGTGCGTTCGTTATGCTCACTTACCCACACTTAATAAGATAAATTAAATTCACAACAAAGGGCTCGTAGTCTAGTTGGTTATGACGTCGCCTTTACGAGGCGAAGATCCCCGGTTCGAATCCGGGCGGGCCCATCTCCACCTTTCTTTT
>DAOVSE010000079.1 GCA_030633595.1 Candidatus Altarchaeota archaeon | reverse complement strand
ATTGACTGCGAGAAAGGTAATTCGAAAACTGAAAAATGCGGGTTTTGTTTTTGACAGACAGGCTAAGGGCAGTCATGAAATCTGGTATAATCCAACTACAAGAAAAAGAACCACCGTTCCGAATCATCCTGGTACTGATATTCCTATGGGAACCCTGAGAGAGATCATTAAGCAAGCAGGACTTAAAGTAGAAGAATTTTTGGATTTATAGCAAGTTATGTGATAGGATAAAATGACAAACGCCTGCATACTCATAATGGAGGGAACGAACTGCGAACAAGAGACAAAGAAGGCATTTGAGGAGGTTGGAATAGAAGCCGAGTTAGTGCATTTAAAACAGCTGACCGGGGATGTTCCAAAGGAAATGAAAAGAGACCTTTCCGACTATGGCATCCTTATGTTCCCTGGAGGGTGGTCCGCGGGCGATTATGTTCGTGCAGGAGCGATCTTTGCCGCGAGGATCAAGAGTAGATTAATGAATGAGATAAGGGAATTCGTCGATAACGGAAACCTTGTAGCAGGTATATGCAATGGGTTTCAGGTTTTGATTGAATTGGGATTATTGCCCGGCTTTGACGGAATTTCAAGGGAGCCAGAAGCGGCGTTAACTACAAATTTGAATGCCAGATTCCAGTGCAGACCGGTCTATTTGAAACATATCAATAGATGTGCTTTTACCAATAAAATAGATAAAGGAAAGATTCTTCAGATTCCGGTTGCGCATGCCGAGGGAAGGTTTACCTTTGGAAAAGAGGATGAAAAATACCTAAAAAGATTGATAGATAATGAGCAAATCGTCTTCAGATACTGCCATCCGGACGGAAAGGAGGCAGAAGGAAAATTTCCATGGAATCCAAACGGAAGTTTATATGACATAGCAGGAATATGCAATCCAGAAAAAAACGTTCTCGGGATGATGCCCCACCCTGAGAGGGTAATAAATGGAGTACAGCACGCGGACTGGACGAGAACGAACCCAAAAGAGGGTGATGGAAAGATATTCTTTAAGGGCATTAAAGGATATATGAAGGGGAGAATCTGAATGGAAAAAGAAGAGGAGAAGGAAGAGAAAGAAGAACTCACAGAAGAAGAGAAAAAAGAGTTGAAAAAGAGGAAAAGGAAGGAGAGAAAGCTGAGAAAGACTTGGCTTTACGGTTCTAGGTAGACTCTATCCTGGGTGCAAGGTAGTAAATAACCCTGCCGTCACCTATGGCATACTCCAATCTCAGGGGGGCGTCTGTTTTCAGTTTCAGGAGTATGATACTTCCCTGATCAGATGCCTTTAATAGATTGTTAAGTTGATCCAGTGCAAATACTGACCTGGATTTTTCTTTCGCGGTTAAACTCATTATATTCTCCGATGGAAACTTTATCTCCGCAGAGCCAGTATCTCCCTGTGCCGTGATACTAAATCCATCATCCGCCATTATTGCGACATGGTTACTGATCAATTCGGCATCCTTTAATGCCTCCTTTAGAATACTCGCACCGATCTTGATCTCCGAGGTAAAATCGACACCCGGCTCTTTAGGGGGTGAGGACGTGGATTCGATTATCGCCAGATTAAATTTTCTGGTCGTCTCACCCGCAAAGACCATCTTAAGCCTGTTTTCCTCTAGCGATAATTCAATCTTGTCCTCTGTCCTGGATCTTTTCGTGATCTTCGAGAGTTCAGAAAAATCTATTCCCACACTTACCGGCTTTTCAACCGTGTATTTATCAAATGCAGATGCCGGAAGTTCAAAATCTACTAAAGCTATCTGCGACGGGTCCATTGCCCTTAACTTCAGACCATCCGTTTCTATCTGCAGTGTACCCTCATCTATCAGTGCTGCAATAGCCTCTATGCTGTTCCTCCATGCTTTCGTATCGGATATTACGGCCTCGAACATTTTGTGTCTAATTATATTAATATCTAATTATATTAAAATCCATTCAATAAAAAAGAGGGTTATTTGAATCTGTCCCGAACAAAATCTTTGTCGAGGGTCAGTATAAAGCTGGCGGCTTTAGGTCCTTTCTTTTTGCCTATCAAAACGAGATATATTGCATCAAACAATCTTGGCGGTTCCAGATTAATCTCCCTTGAGATTTCATAGATCCTTTTATGTAATTCCTCGGGTTTCCATTCCTTATCCAATTCGTCTGCAATTTTTTCGAGTGCAGTGATCTGCTTTTTGTTTAAATTCCTTTTTATCTCCGATGCCTCTGAATCCGTTAGAATTTTGAACCTCAGATACTCCGGACCATGGTTTTCGTTCCAGTCTCTGGCGAGTTTTATTCTTTTTTCCAGTCTTTTAAGATCAAAGTTCTTATAACCATGCCATTCCAGTCTTTTTTCTATTTCTTTCATGTCCAGATCAGGAACCACCTGGGCGAGGACCGCGCAGAGTGTGAACGGTATTTGCAATAATCTGGGCTCATTGAGCTGGGCTAACTCATATTTCCTCTTTGTCTCGTCCGTCCCTTCCATCAGGTTGAAATATGCCTTTTCCGCCTCGTCGTATTCATCAACCAGATTGGGTATTGCCCTCAGATTTATATCCCTCTGTTTCTGCAGCCTTTTATACATGAAGAATTTCAGAACCTCCGGCTCGCAGATTTTGAGCCAGTCTCTGAGAGTTATGACATTTCCTTTGGATGATGAGATCTTCTCCCCGTTCAGGGTGAAAAATTCGTAGATGACAGGTAAGGGGGGCTCCCAGTTAAATATCTCCTTGGAGATTATCCTTGATGTCCAGAAGGAACCTCCAGCGCTTGCGTGTTCCTTTCCAAGTGGTTCGCACGTTACCTGAAAGTGATGCCAACGAGCGGCCCATTCTATCCTCCAGGGTAACTTTCCGTAGCCTTTTCTTACATCGTTTTCTCCCTTAAAACCGCAGCCCTTTACCCTTCCTCCAGAAATTTCCCTATCCTCACATTCATAGCCTATAATGTCACCCTCCCTACCAAGGGCTTTTGTGGTGGAGATCCTTCCACAATTCTCGCATATAGAGCTCCAAGGTATGAAATTCTTTGGTAGAGGATCCCTCCTGAATTTGTTAAGAATTTTTACTATCTTTTCAGAATTATCCAGTGCTGTTTTTATCTCGGGGTATAAAGCCCCAGTTCTATAGAGCTCGGTTCCAGAAAATGGTTCTGGTTTTACACCAAATTCCCTAAGGTCTGATAAAAATGGTTCAACAAAGTGTTCAACAAAATTCTCGTGACAGCCTTCCGGATCTGGAATATCGTGAACTGGATACCCTAAATAATCCCTAAGAGCCTCCATCCCCTTTGGAATTTTCCTGAAAGGATCCGAGTCATCAGAGATCCAGATAAATCTCACATCAATTCCTTTCTCTTCCAGGGCTTTTCTTACCGCATCCCCACGAATGACATCGGAGGCATTTCCAACATGCGGGATTCCGGAGATAGATGTCCCGGTTTCTATGACATGTTCTTTTTTCCCCCTCAACAGTTTTTTAAGGATGTCGTTAGTCCAGTGCATTTCTCCCCTATAATATCATAGTATTGTTTAATCTAAAAACAGAAATTGTTAATATGGGCTTAAAAAGGCTGGAGTGGTTGGACTCCTTCAGGGGCATGGCTCTCCTCTACATGGTTATATGCCACCTCTTCAATTACTTCTCAATAAATAGTATATATAAAACCTCACCATATTATATCTATGAGTTAAACTCAGCAACACTATTCCCGCCGCCATATCTCTTCCTATTTGTATCTGGAATGAGTGTCTTCCTTCTGAGGAGAAAACTCCTATCGATTGGTCTGAAACCCGTGCAGATAATAAGGGGGGTCATTAGGAGATACGGCTTCTATGTCCTGTTGAGTTTGCCGTTCACAACCATAATGTTCGGCTTTAACACCTACTTCCAGTGGGAGGAGGCCATTCAGGGGATCGGAATGGCTGCCATCTTTACTATGATAATCCTACTCTTTGTCAAGCCCAAATTAAGGTACTATCTCCCGATAATCGTGCTTTTCTATATTCTCCTGAATCTCCTTCTCGGGATAAGTGGGGGGATAGGAACTTTCAATGAATTCCCGGTAGATTTCGATATTGAGGGTTACAGTATTACCCAACTTATCATTGGAACCCTAGTGAACCTTCTGTTCGGGGGCTGGTTCTCCCTTCTTACCCTGATTCCGATAATGCTTGGGGGCATAATATTCCTGAAAAATTTCCTCGACAACGAGTACAGGAAGAATACAACATTAAGTCTGCTCTTTCTTCTCTCGGCAGTTGTTCTCCACCTGATCGGATTCGAGATCGACTACTATAACCGCTCGTTCTCTCTGATTTTCCTGATCATAGGTGAGTGCGGTCTTGTATGCTCTGTGATGTACTATCTGAGTGAGATAAAGGGTATGAAATTCTTCTCAAAACCTCTCAGTGTGTATGGCAGGTTCTCTCTCTGGATATATGTGGGGCATTTCCTCTTAATAGTGAAGACATTCCAGATTATGGGATGGGCAGATACCCTTACCGATGGAGTATCATGGCTCCTTGCAATTTTCTTTGCGACCCTGATCTATATTCTTGGTGGTATATACATGAACGGCGTCAGATCCTGGATACCGAGACATGCTCTGAATCTGAGCATAATCTCCTTTCTGATTCTCTCGTCCATATTCCTATCCGGATCCGCATTCATACCGGAGCAACCGCAGAAGAAGATCCTTGTCTTTACTGCCCATCATGATGACGAATCCTGCGGTTTGGGAGGATTTCTAATAAAGAACGCCAGAGAGAGCAATAAAATAAAGATAATATTGTTTACGGACGGCTCCCCGGAGGAATATGATAAAGATTATGGATGGACCGAGATAAGAAACAGAGAGCTACTATCGGCCCTCTCCCTGATAGATCTAACTGAGGATAATATAATCTTTCTCGACTATGATGATCTCGGTTTCATCTTCGATCTCGGACCCAATGGTACAGTAGAACTTATAGAAAATATAACCTCACTCATCAATAATGAAAACCCTGACGAGATCTATGTCCATGCATATGAGCACGGCCATCTAGATCATGATTCGGTGAACTTCATAGTTGTGAAGGCGTTCCAGAGAAGCGATATGCGGGATAAAATAAAGATATATGAATTCCTTGAGTATAATGCACTCTCCTGGAATAAACCAATTCCCAGTGAACTGGATGTTATTAACAACAATAGATATCCACTAATTACCTTAAACATGACCGAAGAGGAGAAAACCCTGAAGATGATGATGATATCAAAGCACGTATCTCAGGATGTCAATGGGGTATGTAATCTCGAAAAAGATTCAGAAAATATCAGCAGGGAATGCTATAGCTCCGTAGTGGGGCATTACTACAAGGGCCCGGATCTCATTAGAGAGCTTCCACCCTACAATTATCAAGAGAGCCCCTGTGTAAATGATTCCTGCAGATACGCGTTCTCAATAGGCGATCAGAAATGGTCGGATTTCTATAATCTAACCAAGGAGGTTGAAACGCTGCTGTCCGGTTGAATTTATTCTTCAAATCCCAAACTGTTACACAGTTTGGATCATGTGGTGCGGCGTGCGCTCCTTTCAGTCGCTTAACCGCACTGATGACCTTTATTCTTCAAATCCCAGATATTAATGGTAGTATGATGATAT
>DAOVSE010000015.1 GCA_030633595.1 Candidatus Altarchaeota archaeon | reverse complement strand
GACCAACGTATTACCCTCCATAACAGGGAATCTTCTAATATCTGTTTTCGCCATCAATCTCGCGATGGTCTCTACACCCATATCAGGCGATATGGTCATCAATGGCTCAGACATTATCTCAGAGACCTTGGTGGTTTTTAGATCTTTCTCGTAGGCGATTACCTTATTCACTATATCCTTTCTGGTTATGATTCCGTATACGCCTTTTTCACCTTCCTTTTCCACTATGAGACAGGTTATATGCCGATCTATCAGTTTTTTCATAGCCCCCATAACTGAAGCGTCTCTTCCAATTGTTATAATGCCTCTCGTCATAATCTCACCTGCATTCATAAAATCACCTCGCCATTCTAAAGTGATGATTAACTATGGGGTTAAATACATAAATTAATCAGATTATTCTAATTAATTGCATTACACCAGGACGTCTATCCTTGAGCCACAGCCTTGTGCCGCCTGATGTTTCTCTTTCGCGAATATCCTTCAGTTCCCTGAGGGTTGATTTTATCTTTTCTAACTTCTTACTATCTCTCGTTTTTAGATACGATTTAAATTCACTGCAAACATCAAGGAGTTCTCTATCTTCTGAATATCTACTTGAAAATTTCTCACACAACTCAGTGCCCCCCGTTATATCTTTCCGTTCAAGAACCCTCAATATATTCTTAATCACATAATGACTCGCAAAAACCATCTTATTTCGCCTTTTTCATCTTAATCATCTTCAGTCTAATGAAACTTTCCCTCTCCATCTCTTCTAGTCGCATTTCTATATATCTTTGAGTGTTACTCAACCTGGGGATCATTATATATTCTAAAGCATTTACTCTCCTCTTTGTCTTTTTTATCTCCCCCCCTAATCTCCTGATAGCCTCCTCCGTCCCCACCAGGTCCAGAATCTGCTTCCAAGCTCGGTCAAAATCATCACATGCCTCATCAAGCTTTGAAGATGTAAACGTTAGACTGTATTTCTCTCGAGAAATCTCACCGGCAGAGAACTCCAGCTCTGGAACCTTAACCCCCACGATATTCTTAAAGGTTATATCTATGTCTCCTAGTTCGGGGGTAGATGATGCTATTGCATTAACATTTTTCAGGGACATTAAAGCCTCCGTACTTATTAGATCTCCATAAGCTTTATCCAGGGTATTTGCCAATTCTTCCCGGGGGGCCTTAGCCCGATTAATTCTATCAAGGAATTCTGTCATCAGGGAGTCTCGTTTCTCCTTTAAAAGCTTGTGTCCTTTCTCTGCCAGCACAATCCGCTTATTTATCTCTAACAGTTCCATCCGCGTGGGATGAACTCCCTCAATCATATCTGCCATCGTTACTGTTTCTTATAGTACTTCTCAATGTACTCGGGATCTACTCTCTTTAATTCTCTATCCGGTAATATCGACAGCAGATCCCACCCCAAACTTAATGTGTCTTCAATGCTTCTGTCTTCATTTACCCTTTGGTTTACAAATTCTGATTCAAATCTCTCTGCAAACTCCAGAAATTTTTGATCCCTATCTGTCAATGCCTCCTCACCAACCACAGCAACCAAATCCCTGAGATCGTGACCCTCTGCATACATGGAATACATCTGGTTGCTGACATCCCTGTGATCCTCTCGAGTTCTTCCCTTCCCAATTCCTTGATTCATTAACCTCGATAGACATGGTAGGACATCTATAGGGGGGTATATCTCCTTTCTATGTAACTGCCTGGTCAGTACTATCTGACCCTCTGTGATGTACCCTGTGAGATCGGGGATGGGGTGGGTTATGTCATCTCCGGGCATGGTCAGGATCGGGATCTGGGTGATACTTCCTTTCCTTCCTTTTATTCTGCCTGCTCTTTCGTAGTTCATAGCCAGATCTGTGTATAAATAGCCCGGATAGCCCCTTCTACCGGGGACTTCCTCCCTGGCTGCCGAGATCTCTCGCAGGGCTTCGCAGTAATTGGTAAGATCTGTCAAGATGACGAGAATATCCATCCCCTTCTCAAATGCCAGAAACTCTGCGGTTGTTAGTGCAATTCTGGGAGTTATAATCCGCTCAATGGTAGGATCATCTGCTAAATTAATAAAGGAGACGATTCTCTCCAAAGCTCCTGTTCTTTCAAAATCTTTCCTGAAGAAGTGATATTCTCCAGCAGTTATTCCCATGGCTGCGAATATTATCGCGAATTCCTCCTCCTTCCCCAGAACCTCTGCCTGTCTGGCTATCTGGGCTGCTAATTCATTATGCGGGAGACCTGCGCAACTGAAGATGGGTAATTTTTGTCCCCTTACTAACGTGTTCATCCCGTCTATGGTACTGATTCCTGTCTGAATAAACTCCCGGGGAAAGTCCCTGGCTGAGGGATTCATTGGGTAACCCTCGATATTCCTCCTATCCTCTGGAATTATATCGGGTTTACCATCTATGGGTCTACCTGCACCATCAAATATCCTCCCCAACATATCAGAGGAGATCGAAATCTTCATAGTCTCCCCCAGAAATCTCGCCTTTGTTCTCTCTGTGTCTAAGCCAGATGTCCCCTCAAACACCTGAACTATTGCCTTGTTCTCCATGGCATCTAAGACCTGCCCCGTTTTCCGTTCACCACTCGCAAGTTCTATCTCCACAACCTCACCATAGCTGATATTACTGACATTATCTACTATCATCAGGGGTCCGGAGACCTCCACCACGCTGGTATAATCCTTAACTACCATTTTATATCCTCGTCCCTATTGAGATAATAATAAAGAGTTTTATCCGTATAAATATCCGGATTAACATACCCCACCCCATGAGCATCAGTGCAAATATCATCAATTATCCAGTAGTTTCCCCAGTCCTGTACAGCTAAAGCCATGCCCCTCTCCATATCCTTATTTTTCCTCCAATCTGATTTAAGTTCTCGAACTATCATGGAAAAATACTCCTCCCCCGGTAAGCCAGATATTGCCATCTCTAACCCTCCTTAATTAATCTTTTCATCTCTTCAATGAATTCTTCTGCATTTTTGACAAGATTTTCGGCATCTTCTTCTGTTATGGTGGCAAGAACGTCATAGTCGGACTTTTGACGCATATCATACGCTCTCCGAAGATTTTTTCCAAATTCTTTATCCACCAGACCCTTCTTAACTACATATTGACTAAATTGATTTAATGCACCCTTATGTGATTTGCATTTGATATCAAATTTCGTTAGAATAGCAGTTGCTGCATCAAACATTGCATAATATGCTCTATTTGTAGCTGATTTTATCCTATCCTCAGCTAGTAGGAGTTTTGCATCAATAAGCATTTCATCAGCCTGTTCCAGTTGTTTTGATATTACTTCTTTCATAGAGTATCACACCATCTTCAATTACATTCTCAAGGAATGGAGAACCCCATTCTAATTCCCGCTTGAAATCATTTGGTGATTTAACGATTGTGGTTATTAAGATATTATCCCTAATGCCAATATCAAATTCCACATCTAATATACCCTCATAGGTCTCTCTAGGTTTTCGACTTATAACCAGTATATCAATATCGCTTTTTTCTGGCACATATTCCCCTCTAGCAACTGACCCATAGAGGATTACCTTCTCTATGTCTAATCCTTTTGCTTTCTCTACAAATTCATTAACTGCCTTTTTTATTTTTTTGTCCATCTCTATTAGCAAACTTTTTCTAATTTTTTAATTTCATGATTAACCTTCTTCTGAAATTTGGGGTCACTATGTATCATGTGTATAATCCCTACGCTAATCTACCAGTTTAACCTGCCCTCTCCAATTGCATATCTATCTTCTTAGTGAGCCTATTGAATTCATCATCAAATTTTTCTTCAGGTATAAATTTCATCTTGGCTATGTCATCTATAACATCCAGTTGGTTAATCTCACTGGGTTCCATTCCATTTTCCAGTGCAATCATCGCCTTTTCATAAAATTTGAGAATTAGACTGAGCATTTTATATTGTTTCTGAGGAGAGCAATAGGTATCGACTTCATGAAAGGCGTTCTGCTGCAGGAAATCCTCCCTTAACATTCTGGCTACGTCCAATACAACTTTTTCTCTATCGGGTAGTGCGTCCGGACCAACCAGCTGGACTATCTCCCTTAACTCAGACTCCTTTTGGAGAATGACCATTGCCTCCGTTCTCTTATTTGTCCAGTCCTCCGCTACATTTTCCTTGAACCATTCTTTTAGGCTTTCAGTATACAGTGAATAGGAAGTAAGCCAGTTGATAGCAGGGAAATGTCTTCTGTCCGCTAATTTTGCATCTAGGGCCCAGAATACATGTGTAACTCTCAAGGTGTTCTGAGTTACGGGCTCGGAGAAATCCCCTCCAGGGGGGGATACTGCTCCTATGACGGAGACAGAGCCCGTTCTTTCTTCACTTCCAAGGGCAATTACTCTCCCGGATCTCTCATAGAATTCTGCCAGTCTGGAAGCCAGGTAGGCTGGATAGCCCTCCTCTCCGGGCATCTCTTCCAATCTTCCAGATATTTCTCTCATGGCTTCGGCCCATCTGGATGTGGAGTCTGCCATTACTGCAGTGTTATAACCCATGTCCCTGTAGTATTCTGCCAGCGTAATTCCGGTGTAAACTGATGCTTCTCTAGCAGCTACCGGCATATTGGAGGTATTTGCAATTAAACAGGTTCTCTCCATTAAAGGCAACTTGTTTTTGGGATCCTCAAGTTTTGGAAATTCTTCAAGAACCTCCGTCATCTCATTGCCCCGTTCCCCACAACCCACATAAACTATGACTTCTGCATCAACCCATTTTGCCAATTGGTGCTGACTTACTGTTTTTCCGGTTCCAAACCCTCCCGGGATGGCGGCAGTTCCTCCGCTGGCAATTGGAAAGAATGTATCAAATACCCTCTGCCCGCTGATCATGGGGACACTACTCTCCAATTTTTTCTTGAAGGGTCTGGGTTTTCTTACCGGCCATATCTGCATACTTGAAATTTCATGTTCCTTTTTATCGTCTTTCAGAACACAAACAGTGTCTGTAACCTTAAATTTACCATCTTCTATTCTTTCCACTGTACCACCGACACCCGGAGGTACCATAACCCTGTTTGTTATAACCTTAGTCTCTTTAATTTCTCCAATAATGTCTCCTGAAGCAAGTTTATCACCAACCTTAGCCTTGGGTAGGAATTCCCATTTCTTATTTTTATCGATAGGCGGTACAGTAATACCTCTGCTGATATAATCTCCGGCCTTGTCCCTTATCAGATTCAGTGGGCGCTGAATTCCATCATAGATGGATTTAATGACCCCGGGACCCAGTTCAACACATAGGGATTTTCCCATCGCATCTGCTGGTTCCCCTGGCATTAGTCCAGTAGTATCCTCATATACCTGAATAGATGCTGTATCCCCGACCAACCTAATTATCTCCCCGGTCAATCCCTCATCACCAATCTTAACGAGCTCGTACATGCTACTGCCCCTCATTCCATTAGCCTCGACTAATGATCCAGCAACCCTAATAATCTTACCCATATTCGATCACCTTGTTATCAAGATTTTATCTCAAAACCGATAGTATCCTTTATTAATTTACTTATTGTGTCCTCACCACCGCCACTGCGATCTGGAATCCCAATCACGATCTTTCCCGTGGATCGTATCTTTTCGACAGCTTCCCCAGCATACTCATATAGTTCATGTGTAATTACAATTATGTCCGCATCATCCTTGATCTCGTTTAGGATCTGTTTGATATTATCTGGAGTCGCTGTATATGCCTTTTTGACACCAACCAATCCAAAGCCCGTCGTGGTGAGTTCGTCACCTATCAGATACAGCTGTGCCATTTTCAACAAACAAGACAGATGCAACCCTTGGTTTCAACTTTATTTTCAACTGTTCTAATCTACTCCCCATGGTATTGTCTATCCTCACTTTTTTATCTTTACTCATAACTACCACACCAAAATCGTTCAGGTTAGAGGATTCTGCACCCTTTAATAGTCCCTTGTATTTTTTGTCTACAAAAACAATCGGGTCTTTAACACTCCCTTTTCCCTCATCACTCAGATCCTCAAGAATCTTTATTTTCTCATTATCCTTTAGATCTAGTATTCTATTCTCCGCCTCTTTGAATGCTTTACCCACTAATCTATTCTTCTCTAGATTGATTAACTCACTCACCTTTGTATTGGCATCGGCTATGATTCGTCTCCGAACCATTTCCATCTCTAATTTCCCATCTCTTCGGATTTTATCCATATGTTCATCTACTTTTTTCTGGATATCCCTTTCAATTACCTCTGTCTCTTTTTTTGTCTCGGCATTGATTTTTTTTATCTCGTTTTCCCCATCCTCTCTGATCTTTGCCTCGAGTTCTTTTAGACCGATTTCAATCACCTCTGAGCTCCTTTACAATGATCTTTATGGCATCATCTTCATTCTTTGCCGCCAGATTCTGAATCTTCCTAACTTGTTTCCCTCCATCTGCAATGATCTTCTTCGTATCCTCTCTGGCTTTCATCTCCGTCTCCCTGATCTCTTTTTCTATCTTAGCTTTCGCCTTTTCTACCCCTTTCTGAATCATCTGCTTCTCCTTCGCTTTAATCTTAGCTATATTGGCATCTGCAGCCTGTCTTGCCCGGTCTATATCCCCTGTAACCTCTCCCTCCACCTCTTTAATCCCCTCTAAATCATTCATCTTTAATTCAACAAATTTGATATTTAATCATAGGATATTTATAATATTAGTGTTAATGATTTATAATGTTAAGTTTATAATAGACTATAATTTATTAGAAATATCTAAAAATTAGAGAGGTGAAAAGATGGAGGGCGTATTGTTTGAGATACCAAAGGAGATAGCGGCTGCGGCCGTGATGAGCTTGTCGGCAATTGGAGCGGCATATGCCATAGCGGTAACCGGTGGTGCGGCAGCGGGTGCAACGGCAGAGAAACCCGAGGTATTCGGTAAGGTATTGATCTTCGTTGCGTTAGCAGAGGCTATTGCAATCTATGGTTTGATAATAGCTATCCTGATACTGGTCGGGATTTAGTGGCTGAGGGCAGTATTAACAACTCTCTGACCCCATCAGAGGATAAACCCTCATTAACACCAATGCAAACTGCCCTTAGATTTTCTATCTCAGATTCCTTTAGTTTTAAGAAACCGAGAATAAATCCAAGTTGGAATGGATGATTATACATTATGATCCTACCTTGTTCAGCCAAGTACCTCTTTAGCGTTAATTCCATCTGCAGTAGAGAGTTTGTTTCGGTATAAACGGATATAGTATCTTCTAATAGGGGACCATAGACGGTTTTGGAAAGTTTTGCGATGGCATCCGTTACATCCTTCGGGGTATGTTCACCTAATTCATTTATATGGGGATCATGACCGGGGATGATAAATCTCCCGGCAGCATATCCATGGGTTATAGAGCGGAGAATTATCATTATATTGGCTATGTCTACCTCCATGGAGATCAACATGGAAACTGCTTTTCTATCCCCCCCTTTGAGAGTATCTAAAGAATTCTGGAGTTCGGAAAAATAGTATCGATCCAATGCTATCAATGTGTCCAATGGATCTGGTGATTCTAACATGAATTCATCTAAGCCTTTGTACCTCCCACATAATAAAGCAGTAATAGTCTCGACCGGAAGATCTATTAATCTTGACAGAAATTCTTCTGTGTGTTTGTAGCCGAACGAGTGATCTACTTCTGCCACAGGTATATTGTCCCTGATCTCCTCTGGGGATAGGTTACCCATCTTCGAATTTAAAATAAGCTTTATGTACTCAAATTCGTATTTTTTTGAAATAGCGCTGAGGAATGGCACACAATCTGGAGGGGATATCCTACTAATCTTGCTAATAGTTCTCATAAGATCTATACTGAGATGTTTCTCTATCTCGCGAATGGTAACCTTTTCTAACCTGGATAAGATCTCTCCGTAGTGGGTTTGCTTTAGGGACATGAGACAATCGTTCAGATTCTTTGCCCTAGTTAGTGTCTCTAAATCGCTATTCTTCAAAAGGTGGCTTTTCATCACCCTGATTCTGGTGTTTGAATATGCATAATCTACTATACCCATTTTAACAGTATTTATTGTATTCCATCCTATAAATTTGATAACATGTTCAAATCATTGCGGATGAGAAAAATCAGGGTTTTGGTATTGGATAGCTATCTGGATAGGGTGATGAATGTATTGGGTAAATTAAGATCGATTCAGATAACAAAGGTCAAGGAAAGAGAAACAGAAATTTCACGTGAAAAAATCCTGGACAGATATTCGGATCTCTTGAATAGCATCTATCGTCTGATAGATATCTTGAAGATTCGGGATGAAGAGATAGAGAAGGTTTCTATAGCTGAAAAATCATCTGAGGGGTATCTGGATGAGATAGAAGGGAATATCAATAGGACAAAGACGGAGGCAATATCTCTATCGGAAAGACTTGAAGAGATATTGGAGGAAAAAACGATATTGGAAAGTAATGAATTCGCACTAAACTGTTTGAATAAATTGGGTATTGATGGAAACTGGGTGGGAACGTCAGATTTCCTGTACGTTACTGCCGGATTTCTTGATCCTGAAGATGGGAAAGAGTTGAGATTGCGGATAAAAGAAACGACCAAAGAAAATCACATAATTCTGACGGAATCCCTTGAGGATAAAATTCTAACTATCATAGTAACATTGAAAGAGCATCAGAATGACGTTGAAGGAATTCTGAAGGGACTCAAATTCGATGCACTTGAGCTAACGGGTAAGAACTTAGGGGAGATAAAAGAGAGATTAGACTCGATTAAAGAAATCGAGGACAGATTGAATGGGGATCTAAATAGAATCAGGGATGAGAGATTCCAGGACATTCTTGTAGCTAAGGAGATAGCTCAGATAGAAAAAAGGACTCAGGAGATGGTGCTGAATTTTGGAAAGACTGGCAGGATTTACGCCATAGAGGGCTGGATTCCCGCCAGGGAGGTAGACAACATAGTTAGAGAGGTCGAGGATGCATCTGATAAGTGTGCGGTAATCCATATATATGAACCAAAACCGGATGATAATGTCCCGGTGTCATTTGAGAATCCGAAACCATTTAAACCATTCGAAAGCATTGTGGAGATGTTCGGCTTGCCCTCATATACTGAAATAGATCCAACCCCTATAATGGCGATAACATTCCCATTGCTCTTTGGGTTAATGTTCGGGGATGTGGGTCATGGAGCAATTCTGGCACTGGCCGGATTTGGTATGATATTCCTAAAAAAGGGTGATGAATCATCCTGGAATTTCGGGATGATCCTTCTATACTGTGGCATCGCTGCAGTAATCTTCGGTTTCTTATATGGAAGTTTATTTGGTAATGAGGAAATCCTACCACACTTATACAAGGGGTTTGGTATTGGATATGCCCATCCCACAGAACATGGAGAAGTTTGGGTATTGTGGATGAGCCCCCCTCATCAGATTATGGAGATGATCGGTATCGCGCTTTTCGTTGGAATGCTCCACATGGGTCTGGGTCTAGTTATCAGTGCGGCAAATAAACTGTGGGAGGGAGGTTATGGTACACTTATGCATTCACTCTCCAAACTGTGGTTTTTTATGGGCGAAATTGCAATCATAGCGGCAATATTTCCATTCGATATCCCTCTATTTGATGGCATGAAAGATCCAGTTACAGGGGGATATCCCATTGCAGGGATTGTTGTGATCGGGATTTTAATACCTGCAATGATCATGTTACTCAGTGAGATAATACACACAATGCATGACTTCAAAATAAAAAAGCTCTTTGGGATTATAGGGAATGGCTTATTTGAAATTTTCGAGATGTTCTCCATGTTCCTGAGCAACACAATATCTTATAGCAGGCTACTTATACTGGCTATGGTTCATGCTATGATGATGGTCGCGATCTACACCATAGCAGGCTTGGACGTTTTATCCGGCCTGATAATAGCCAGTCCAATTGTCATAATTCTTGGCAACCTCCTTGTCATAGGACTCGAGGGTTTAATCGTTTTAATCCATACCATCAGGTTGCACTTCTATGAGTGGTTCACTAAATTTTACGGGGCGGAAGGGATTAAATACGATCCTTTCATAGTTGAGAGGAAATATACCGAACTAGCTGACCAATGTGACCAATGAAATGAAGCCAAAAGACAAGAGAACCGGGCTGTTGGTAAAAGGGTTAGCACTCGGGGCAGAGTTTGCCCTATCAGTAGTTTTTTTGATCTTTCTGGGCTACTTTCTGGGTGATAGAATCAGCGAGTTGATGGCAATAGTCGGCATAGTCTTGGGGGCATTTCTGGGATTAGCCCTGGGAACATATCGATTGATTAAGCGAGTTGGCTGAGATATCTCTCTAATCCTCCACAATCACCTCGATGATCTTTGCATAGGACGGCCTGGTTATAAAGACGCCGATCAGAACACCGATTATTGTCATGAAAGCAAAACCCTTAAGGGCATGAATTGAGAATACGGGCAGCATTACAGCAATAGTTGTTGCTGCAGCCGTAAATATTATGAAAAATGCCCTCCTTATTCTTTCGGTTAAACTAACGATCTTCTTTTTTTCCTTGCCTTTTTTGATCGTCTCATCTGTAATAACAATTTGATCATCCACCCCCGTTCCAACCGCAGCTATTATACCTGCCACAGCCGGTAGGTCAAGTTCCCAGTTTATCAGTGCGGCTATTCCCAGAATTATCAGGATCTCAGAAAGTCCGGTAATTATCGTAGGTATAACAATAAATAAGGCCCTATACCTTAGAAAGATTACCAAGGCTACTGTAATAATCGCAATTATGCCTATAATAAAGCTATATTCTAGGAACTTCTCACCTAATGATGAGGGAAACTCTGATTTCGACTCAACGACTGCTTTTGCCGGCAGATTACCGGAGCTTAGCAGGATCTTGGTCTCCTCCATTTCAGCCTTGGCTTGCTCGGGTTTTGGTGCACCTCCCGTTATCTGAGCATTATATTTGCACTGAGAACATGGATCGCATCTAAGCCTCGGTGAAGATTGCAAACCTATAATATCAAGTATCCATTCACCATATTCTCTATCGTTCCGTGGTTTTCTCTCCGTTGTAAAGTTATACTCCTCTAATTCATTCCTGAGCCCGTCAGAAATCTGATTTTCTTCAGCAGCGATCAGTATCCCCCCATAATCTCTAAATTCCATCAATTTTTCTATTTCCAGTGTATTATTTTCAATCACGAGTATTGGTATCAAAGAGCGATTTTCAACTATCCTGATATATGAATCGGAAGTCGGATCATTTTCCGTTTCCGTCAATTCATCTAGGATTGAATATGTCCCATTGCTCATGATGATTATAGTGTTCTCTGGCCTATCCAAAAACATGTCAATTGGTTTACCCCTCTTATTTTTGCCAACGGAGCAAAACCTTTCTCCTCCTGAAGGAGTTAATCGGATTGCAACATACCATTCTGAGGGTTCTGTTCTCGTTATACCACTCCCCTGGGGACTTAAGTCAATAGAAACTTCAGAACCTAAAATTGCGAGTTCACCATCTATTCTCGCTTCGAATCTAGCTTGTTGCTTTAGGATATTTTCAATGGAGGTTATCTCTTCCGGAGATGCACTCGCTACCTGTATTAAGATATATCGCTCGCCCCAGGGTCTTACTGGAATATCTCTTAAACCCATAGCATTTAGTCTTCGCTCTAATATACCTTTTTCAATCTCAACTATATCAGGAGTTAAGGTTCCGTTTGGTGGATCTTCGAGCCTCAATTGTATCTGAATTCCCCCTGCAAAGTCAAGTCCATAATCCAGACCATTACCAAAGCCAACTCCAAGAGGTTCACCTGCTCTTTCCTTGTTTATTGGAATCACATTTGAGATCAAAACCAATGAGATGGAAACCATTGCAATCAGCACTATTATCCTCCAGCTCCTTAATAGATCTCTTATTTTTGATTTCATTCTATCTTCTCTTGAATTTTAATATCTTCAGTTTGCCCCCCTTCTCTTCTATGTACCATTTAAGTATCCCGGCATTCATGAACCATGTCGTTGTAAGATCACCGATTAAACCGATCAGTAGTACTGATGCGATGTTTGCGAGGATCTCTATTTGGAACAATGTTGTTGACACGAAAATGATAACGACCATGACAACTATTGTTGTCCCGGTCATCGTTAAACCCGTTTTCATGGCATTGTTTATCCTATCATCAACTGTTCCAGTTCTTCTTCTGAGTACTCTGGTTGTTAATAGAATATCAGAATCCACAGAATAACCAATAAGCATTAATAGAGCGACGAGAGATGCTGGCTCCAGCAGAATTCCAAAGACGCTCATCCCACCCAGGGCGATTAATGCATCACATGTTCCAGCTAAGATTACGGCAAGAGAAGGAATTGGGTCCCTGAATGCAAAGAATATTACAGAGATCATTAGCAGATAAGCAAAGATTACCGCTCTTATACCCTGTTCTCTAAAGGTCCTCCCGAGGGTTTCACCAACCGGTTTGATATTTACATTTTTCCTCTGCAGATCCATGGTTATGTTCTGATCAAGATAAAACTCCAGTGCCCCCTCTAATTTTTTCTCATTTATCTCAAAGGCATCGATTGTCAATAAGCCAGTATCTTCATCAAATTTGACATCTGCCCTAAACCTGCTGGATAATTTTTCCTCAAGATCTATCGGGGGTTTTCCTTGTATTGGGGCAATGGCAGTATCCATCTCACGCAAAGTTCCAACAAGTGCTTCGAGCATCGGTTCAATCTCTGTTTTATTAACCTCACTCGTAGTTATAATGGTTAATTTATCCTTGCCAGTTACCACATCCCGTCCTGAATAAACCTGAAGATCCTTCAGAGTCAGAGATTCTAACTTTAGCTTTAATCCATCAATCTCTTCAGGACTTATGCTTTCCCCGGTTATAAGCTCAATCCAAGTACCGCCCTGGAAATCAATTCCCAGTGGAATTCCATGAATGTAAACCAGGGGGATTACTAACAGGGAGATGATTATTGGTAGGAATAGAAGAACCTTATAATCTGCTATTCTAAGCAATCGGGAATACATATCATCGAACATGTTTAGTATTTTACACTTCTCGCTTAAAAGTTAACAATCCTAAATTAATTCCAATGATTAGAGTGGTATAAAAATGTTCAGAAAGGTAGTAATCGGCGGAACCTTTGATATGATACACAGAGGCCATAAAAAGATTCTCGAGACGGGTTTACAGCTCGGTAAATCCGCGGTTATCGGACTGACATCAGACGATTTCGCTTCCAGGTTTAGGGTTGAAAGGATCCTTCCCTACGGGGAGAGAAAAGAAAATCTGGAAGATTTTGTAAAGTCCATAGGAAAACCCTATGAGATAGTCGAGATAATGGATTCCTATGGAATTGCAACGATAGACCCGGAGATCGACTGCATAGTTGTAAGCGAGGAAACCCTGCTGAGGGCTGAAGAAATAAATGCCATCAGATTTAAAAAGGGCTTAGAAAAACTGACGATAGTAGTCATTCCCATCCTACTTGCAGAGGACGGCAAGCCGATATCTGCAGACAGGATAAATGCGGGGGAGATCGATACGGTGGGTAAAGTTCTGAAAGGGTAGTACCATGAAAGCCCAGATAACTAAGTTATTAATTTTTCTGGGAATTGTTTTCATTCTATCATTTACCCTGTTCTCTGTAATCCTTAATGTCTTTTTCAATCCTGCTGTAACGACAACTACTACATCCACTACTTCAACCACCACGACATCTACGACAATAACCACAACGACTTCGACAACCACTTCAAGCACAACAACCCCTTCAACCTCAACAAGCACAACAACGTCAACCATACAGTCTATTCAGTGCGGATCAAATCCCGACTGTGGTGAGGAATACTATTCAGGGACATATTTCTGCAACAGGAATGTTGTTTCCCTTATGAGGTGCAAACCAAGATGCGTTTTGGGCATCTGTAAGGAAAGATGCGAGATCGAGCCAATAGACAAATGCGGCAGAAATGAAACATGCTTATCTGGAAGAAGATTTTGCGTAAAAGAGTGGGAGTTCGAGAACATAACTGCCATTGTTGAGATATACTCCGATAGATATGTTACAGGTTATAAAGGATATAAATTCAGATTAAATTATACTGTCTATATATCCTCCTTTGAAACCTCGGCAATCCTCATAGATGTGATAAAGCCGGAGGGAACAGAAACCCAGATAATGAGCAGATGGGATATAGAGGGAAAAATCGACGATCTCGAGATAGGGATTTACTCCATAAAGAGATCATCTACGATAATCTGGATCCAAAGGATATAAATTATTTATACTATAGAGAAAAATAGATTATGTGATTACAATGGATAGGACAAAAACTGGAATTCGGGGTTTGGACAAACTTGTAGGAGGAGGGATACCTGCGGGCTCAAGTGTTTTGATCGCAGGTTCCTGTGGTACAGGGAAGACAATATTATCCCTGCAATTTTTATACGATGGTGCACTGGAAAATGAAGCCGGGGTTTATGTTACCTTTGAGGAGTCGGAAGATAAGATCCTAAGGCAGGGAATGGAATTTGGATGGGACCTGAAGGGTTTGAAAGATAAGGGTTTATTGGATATCTATGTTGTGGAAACAGATGACATGGACGACATTCTATCAGAAATAAAGAAAAGAATAAAAAGAATAAATGCAAAGAGACTTGCTCTGGACTCATTAACTACGATGATGGAACATGGCGTTGTCTACAGATCTGAAATCTCAAGGGATGTGAGCAAGCGCGAGAGGGAGAAACAGAGGACAAGGTTTCCTGTGAAGGGATTTGATGTTACGAGAAAGGATATATATTTCATCATCGGAGAAATCAACAACCTAGGAACGACATCCTTTTTGGTCTCTGAAGCGGGTGAGGGAGGCGAATACATATCCAGAGACACAATAAGTGAATTTGCCTGCGATGGAGTTATCCAGTTGAGGATAAACGAGGTTGGTGGTGAGATTGAACGACTTTTGTCTGTAAGAAAACTCAGAGGCACAAATATTGCTATGACACTCTCCCTTATGAAGTTTACCGATTCCGGGATAGTGATCGAGGAGTAGGATGGTAGAAGATAGATTCGATCAGATTCAGGAAATTCTCAGGAATCTGTATGAGAAATATGAGGATATTGAGGCATGTATGGTAGTCAGGAAAGGTTTAGATGGTGTTGTAGTGTTCCCTGAGGCTTTTATAGAAAAGGTTTCTAACGTCTGGGAACCCATGAGGGGGACTATTGACAATCTATTGGAGATTATCTCGGAATATGCCATCTACGGCATAGACAAGACATACATAGAGATGCTTGATTACGGAATTGTTTTCTGCGTAATCTCCATGTCCGACACATCACTAGTTATATTCATCGGTAAAAAACAGGGAATAGAAACAATTAACAGGATCCCTGACAAATTGGAAGACATTTTGGATGCCAGGAACAAAATCTTGCAAATAGCAGAGGGATAAAGCCAGTGATTGTTCATAGCCTCTCTGCAACAACCTCCCCAAGAATCTTCTTTACGACATTTGCAGCGAGAAATGCTGTTGGCGAATTAAAATCTGTTGGGGTGAATTCGACCAGATCAACTGCAATTAAATTTTTAATCCCCTTGAGATTTTTGCAGAATTCCTCGAATGTCCACCCATTGGGCTCTGGAAGACCGGTTTCCGGGGCTATACTCGGATCGAAGACATCTATGTCTATCGTAAGGTATGTTGATCCACAAATTTTGTCTCCACATCTCTTCATCGCCGATTTTTCTTCAGATGAAAAGCTTCTAACACCCCTTTGGATCAGGTTAAATTCTCCAAGGAGATGGGATGCCCAGGTTGCGTGAGAGAATTTATTTCCGAGGTATTCATTACGGAGATCCGCGTGGGCGTCGAAATCTACCACAGTATCAGGCCTAAGGGTTTGAATTATAGGCAACGAGATTAGGTGCTCCCCTCCCAGAAAGAGGATAAAGGCATCTGGGTTTTTCCCTTTTAGGGAATTTATGGTTTCTTTTATCCTTCTTGCAGTTAATTCATAGGAACCGGGAACCGTTTCTATATCTCCTAGATCCGAGATCTTTAATTTTTCAAATAGATCCACATTCAGATCGGAATCAAAGCCCTCGATACATTTAAGTGCCTCCCTGATGGCTGCAGGACCATACCTACTCCCGGGATTTATGGATGTTGAGTCGAAGGGAATTCCTATAACGATGACATCCGCATCCTCTGCTGGGAAGTTATACCCGGGAAATGAATTTCTGAGATACATCATCCTCAATACACCTTGAGTTTAGCCCTGCATAACATATTGCAGAATATATATCCAAATCGAAATATCCGAAGTTGTAACCGAAAACTGCCGCTATAATCCCGAGACTCAATCGAGAGTTGAATAACGCGGCTATATAACTTGCTTAATGTGGTGCCAATTACGAAACTTGGTTTAAATCTCCGTTCCAACTGGTCCAGGTCTATTTCCAATCCCGCAACATACATTAATGTCAGGATTCCCAAATTCGCCAGAACCTCTATGATCTCAATGTCCTCAAATGGTAGGAATTCATGTGCGAGCATACCCGCCAATAATCCCAGTTCCAGGGCGATGAAACCACTCAGCACTATTAGGGCACTCATGATAATGATCTCTTCCCTCATTTTGATTTTAACCTCCTCAAGAGGGCTGATAGCATAAATGGCAGGATGAGGGTTGCATCGCCCTCTATTGTCACATTTTTTGCCTTTTCATTTACCTGACTCCAGGAGATGGCCTCTCGCACTCTAGCCCCAGAAAGGCTTCCGTCAAATTCCTGGGCAGTGGTTATATAAACGGCATAATCCAGACCATTCCTGAATTGGTTCCACCAGAGAGCGTGATGCTTTGAAATTCCTCCGCCAATGATCAATGCCCCGGTTTTCTCCGAACCAAAGACGATGTCAGAGAGTTTTTGCTCATCGAGGAATAGATCGATTTTAAAATCCTTGTGATTCTGCCAGAAAAACCAGAGTTGAGAGCCAACAGCGCCATCCATTATTCCCGGGATGATGATGGGGATCTTATTCTTCCACGACCAGTAAACGAGTGAATCTTCCCTGTTTTTCTCTTTCTTTAGCCGTTTGCCGATTTCCCATATTAGCTCATGAGTGGAGGGCTCTTTTATCTTGGAGTATATCTCCTGTATAATTGGCTGAAGTTTTTTTTCGAGAATGCTGCCATAACACTCGTTTGGAATTAGAATATTCCCAAGCCTGTTGATTCCCTTTTTATGAAGCTCACGATCATCCATTCCGAAGCCCCCGTGATAATAGTCTTTCCAGATCCTCGCTAAATCGTGATCCAATGTCCCTGTTGTTGTTACTACAACGTCTACAAGTCTTTTCCTGAAAAATTCCCTTATAATTCCCCTCGTTCCAGTAGCTATTATACATGCCGGAAAAGATAGGAATCTCGTACATTCTCCCCCGTTCATCTGTTCAAGAATGTCAACTCCCTGAGCGAATTTCTTTGCCGTAAAGCCGCCAGATTCATACATCTGCCTAACGAGTTCATCTATATCTTCTGTGAGTTCAATATCCCTAATTGGTTTCATAGTCTATTATTTTTTTATATTTCGAAGTAATAACATAGTTTAGAATAAGATGAATATCATAAAGAAATTACGTGGGTTGTCATTAGAAAAAAAGATGATTCTCTTTACTATCCTGATATTAATTCTCCTAGCAATTGGTTTATTTCTGAACAAGGAATTTATTAGGGGGCTGATAGAGGAGTACGGATTAACCGGTTTATTCTTGGCGTCTCTCGTTGGCTCAACCATATTCCTCTTCTTCTCCGTAGAGAGCTTGTTCCCATTTCTCCTGACATCCGGAATTAAAGCGATACCTGTCATTGGGGTTGCAACCATTGGCGCCTTGTTTGGAACGTGGATCAACTATGGTTTGGGCTTCATTGGCTCAGGTTTCATAGAACAGAAATTTGATCACAATGTAATGAACAAGGCACGGATGATGATGGATAGATATGGGTGGATAGGTCTGTTCGTGGTGATAGCAATGCCCCTCCCCGTACCAATTCCTGTCGACCCCATAACCGTTATTCCAGGAATTGCCAGAATGAATTTCATAGAGTTTACAGTGGTTGTACTTGCTGGAAAATTGGTTAAATATGGGGTCTGGGCGGCCGTCATAGTAGGTCTCATCAATTTGCCTTTCTGATTATTTACACTTACCCCCAATAAGTTATAGAATGCTTAAAAGGATATTGGCAGTTACAGTAGGGACGTTGCTCTATATTGTATTAAACTGGATCATTATCATAGGTCCACTACTCTCTGGATTTATTACGGGCCGGATTGCAAGGTGTGGATTAAAGAGAGGTTTTCTCATCGGGATTTTATCTGCAGCCCTTGGTTTCGGTGTGCTCATATATGCAATAAATTTTGCGAACATCGGGATTGGTGACCCTTGGAATATCCTACTACTCTGGATATTCCTGTTATGGAATCTTGTTGGACTTCTATTTTCAGGTATCGGAGGAGCTTTAGGTTCAGCGCTCTCTGAACCAATAGACTTTTCCTCAAGCTTTCGAAAGCATAGGAAAAAGAGAGTAAGCGAGAAAGAGCCCGGCACAGAGGTCTATGTAATCTGCCCGAATTGTGGATTTAGCAATCCAGAGCAAAATGAATACTGTAACTCCTGTGGAACAAGACTTGTGGAATGAAATCGAGATAGATGAGGAATGGGTGGGATTGCCAAAAAAGAAGCCCAATCCATTAGTCAAGGCTCTAAAAGAGAATCTAGTTTTAATAGAACTCTGTATGATGGCATTCGCCATCGGAAGTGTGTCAGGTTTTTTCCTATCTGAAGAAAGTTCAGATATTGTGATGCCCATCATTAAACAAATTGGGGAAGAATTTTCATTGGAAGAGCCAAAATTCCAGCTCGCTACCAAGATCTTTTTCAACAATCTGAGAGCCTCCCTCATACTGCTTTTTAGTGGAACCTTGCTATTTATACCCTATTTAGTATTAATGGTTAATGGTTTCCTCGTGGGTTTTATCTTCAAGACTTTTCTTGAAAAGGGTTACAGCATTTTCGATTTCATTTTAGTCACCTTCCCCCATTCGATCTTCGAACTTCCAGCGATATTTATCTCATCTGCAATTGGGATCAGGATTGGCTTGACCTATCTATTGCCAAAGGGTAACAGGGCAGTAGCAGTAAGTCAACGCATAAAGGAGGCGGGAGCAATCTACATAACAATAGTGATTCCTCTCCTCCTTCTGGCTGCGTTTATAGAGACCTACATCTCAACAACATTACTTCCCTGATGTCTTTTATTTACCCGAATATATAGATAAACAGAAAAGATGGATTCAAAAGAAAAGAAAAATCCAAGGAAATCGGGGACTAGAACAATACTCCCCCCAAAAAAACTTAAGGATATAAAGAAGGAGGTGGGGGAGGACACTACTGTCATACTAAAGGCTATAAAAGGACAGAGCAGAGATTATAACGGATCTTTGTCCACTGAAATGAAACAGACATTTTTGGTGGAACAGACACCCATAGTGGACATCTCAGAGTCAAAAATAATAAACGTCAGAAAACGCCCCAACATAGAAAATTTAATCGAGGTTAAAAATTTCGGTGAACTCGAAAAGGTAGAAAAGACATTTAAATTTATCAACCGTTACGAAAACGATAAAGAGCTAATCTACTTTGTGAGTAATTATTTCTACAAGGTAGATAGAGAATAGTATTGATTATCCCGTGGTGGTGTTTCCTTTAGCTCCTGCAACCTCCCTATAGCATATATCTCTGATATCTTTATATTGAATTTTATCGCAGATTGAGGGGTCTTCTCTAGCCTTAGCAACCAAGAGATAGCACCTACCCCGGATATTCGTATGTTGGATTTTGTCACAAATTGAGAGGTTATTCTTGTTTTTCACAATCTCGTAATAGCAATTATCCTTGTCAAAATTATCCGAGATTTTATCACATATCGAGAGGTTTCCCTCGTATTTGGCAGCCTAGAGATAGCAATCCCCCCTAACACCCTAATAGGGTATTTCGTCACATATGCCTCCAATGCACCCGCACATCACGATCACGAAAACCAAACCAAGAGCCAGACGTTTTTTCATCAGTAAGGAATGATAAACGGAAATAAAATACTTTCGATTTCTGGAAAAGTTTGCGGGGGAAGGGATTCGAACCCTCGAAGGTCTGCACCACAGGATCTTAAGTCCTGCCCCTTTGGCCAGCTTGGGTACCCCCGCATAAGAATAAACAATCCATTCAACCCGTTTCCGGGCGAATTTCACGTTTTTCTTGTAGCCGTCTTTTATTGGTCGAAAACGCTACCATTCAACCGTTTTTCAACCGAAAAACAGCCACTCCCTAAGGGAAAATGATAACACTATGTTATCATAGCCCCTTATGATAACACTATGTTATCATCAGGGTTTCTCCTTTGTTTTTATTATATAGAGTTCGCATTAAAAAACCGGGAAACAAGAGACAGGAAAGCCTGAAACCCTGTGAACTCAACCCGTCTTTTTC
>DAOVSE010000094.1 GCA_030633595.1 Candidatus Altarchaeota archaeon | reverse complement strand
GACCCTTGGGTGGGTGCTCAGCAGTATACTTTTTCGCAAGTTCGATATACTGTTTTTCTCTCTTGATAGGCTCTTCTGTTGCTAATTCTACTCCTTTGCCATATAACTCATAAGTCTTGGTTATTGAATCTTCTACTTCCTCTGGATATCCTTTTTCTTCATAATATCTCTTGATTTCACTAATACCATCTAATGTGCCTATTGCTGTTGCTATAGGCAAATCTTCTGCTATACGCCCAGTTTTCTTGAGATAGTGAATTACCTCGTGAACTATATGTGATCTTGAAAAAACAGTGTATTCAGCCTCAACAGCGTCCATTAAATCGCTCTCCTTTAGGTATATATTATGTCTAATTGAAGTAACTTCATATCCACTTGCAGGATATGTTTTTTCTATCATCTCAGCTACAAGATTTTCTCTTTCTTTCTTTGTCCAGTGTGGTAAATACTCTTCTATAATCCTCCTATATTCACTTGCAACATACTCTTTCTGGGGTAGAGTTAATCTCTCTACCTTAAGTTTTTCTACCAAATTCTTGGGTAATTTTCTAATACCTTTTAATCTTCCAAGTAAGGATTTTTTACCTTTTACTGTTGTAGTGCCTAACCCGATCCCTTCAGAAATTTCTTCGGATTTATCTTTTCCAATTCCAGAATCAACTTTAGTATTTTCACCCTTCCCACTAAGTTCATCCAATTTTTTCCCAAAGTCATTAAGTGCATCTCCTATCCCGGGGCAGATCATCTTAAGTATCCCATGGGTTTCCTTTACCTTTTCGACATATTCCAATTCCTTACAGAGACCCAGACAAACCTCTTCTGCTTTTTCCTTGATGTCCCTGTCGGCATAGGCTATGGTACTGAGCAACTTGGCAAATTCCCGTTCTGGATATCCCTCACTTCTTTTTATGCTTTTTGCTGTTTCCTTTATCTTTTCTGTATTCTTCAGGGGTACCAAATCATCTTTCGCAATAATTGTTTCTTCAGTCTCAATGGACGAGATCAATTCCTTGAATATCTCTGGGAAACTCTTTCCTTCCTTGCGTAATTCTTCAACGATCTCCCACTGAGCAACGTACTCCTTGGTTACTTCGCCCACTGAAAATAGAGGATTGAGAATAAAGTGTATATTCGGAACGACCTCGATAAAGGCGTCAAACCACTTTTTTGCCTCTGGATTAGTTTCTTTCTCAGCCAGTTCTCTGATAATCTCTATGGACAGATGTAAGGCAAAGCCCTCGGCGAGATGGTCCGCACCGGTTATAATATTTCCCGTATTCTTATCCCTAATTTCCATGGAATTTGCTACAGCCCTCATCCTGTTGTGGACTATGGATTCGTGAAGTGCCAGATAACACTGAACCATGGATTGTATTATTCTCACTCCGCCTTTGTCCATATACGCATATCGCGATTTCAAGATTCCCAACACCTTCTTTGTTATATCCTCCGACATAACCGGATTTATGAAGGCGGTACTCTCATTATTCTTTCTGTCGTGATAACATCGCCCCTTGCCCTTGTTTATAATCAATCCACTTTCTTGAAGTCCATCATATTCTGAATCATTTAGTATCTCCTTAACCCCGAGCAATTCATCCACTATCGGCATAAGTCTGTTCTTGGAGAATTTCAGGAATTCCTCAACACTCTTTGGATCATCTAAATTTAATCTAAACGGAATTGGCATCTGTTCTAGATTGAGTCTCTGTTCTTGCTGTGGTTCGCTGAATTTGTAGAGAGATTTAATGCCTCTATCATATCTCTCCTCAGTTATCCCCACCAGCTTCCCTCCGATTTCTTCGGTTTTTGTGGTAATTTTCTGGATAAACAGATCTCTCCTGCACCCTGCATAATCCCCCTCGGTCAGATAATATCTCAAACCCTTCTTAAAGATGGTTTTATTATTTTCCACCGCCCATTTGTAGACGCTTCCCTTGACACCGCCAGCGTACCAAGGATTTAGTTCCTTGTGATCTTTCGCAGAACCTGTGAGGTCAACCGTCTTTGCTGGCTTCACCACCTGTATCTGATCCCAGAATTCATGACTCCTCTCCTTCTCTATCCTATACTTTTCATTACTAAGCAGAAGCCTGCCCTCCCTGTACTCGTTCCATATAGAATCTGTATTCTTTTTATAATCAGACTTCTTTGTAACTGGGTTTCCGTTGTCATCTATTAACATGGCACAGAAGGATTTCTCGCCTAGTTTAATTTTATATGAAGGCAGACATCCCCACTCAGATGATATCGAGATTTTCTGTTTCTTTCCTGTCAACAACCTTTCTATGTCTGCATCCGAAACTACCCCCATTACACCCTGCCTGAGATCATCTATGCCTGCTTTATCTATCTCATCACCGATTTCATCAATGGCACGATCAATGGCTTTTTGGATATCTTCCTTACTTGCAGATTTCTTTAAATTAGAGACATACTGAGAGATGTAATTCTCCCTCATAACACCTCTGACCACATTCTCGAACTCACCAACCCTTTTCTCTTTGATATCGATCGTGTCAGGTATGGATTTCTCTGCGATTTTCAGGGCATCGAAGATCATTGCAGGATTTTTTTCATGCCCCTTTACCAGAACCTTGGTTGCTCTTGCAGCAAATCTGTTTTCATCTGCAGCGGTTACTATACACTGGCATGCTTCACCAGTTGATAGTTTATCTTTTCTATCCAAACCTAGCATTTGTTCTTCACTTCCAATGGGGCTTTCCCCGCCGAAGAATCTGCCTGGGAATTTATCTTGTTGTTGTGCTATCCCTTGGGTTTTTGGGGTGATTCCTTGGATATGTCCTTCGGTGAATGGCTGAGAAACATCTACTGTTCTTAATCCGGTATTGGTAGGTATATTGGAGGTGTGAGGAGCATCCAGTAATTCCGATGATAATTCCACTTCCTCCAGATATTTCCCCTTTAGCTCTGGTCTGAGTTCAAAAATCCGATTACGGCACTTCACTGCTTTTGCGAATTCATTCAGATTGTTGTAGGCCAGGTTTTGTATTACCAATGCAGATACAAACTTTGGGTCTATATTAAGAACCGCTTTAGCACAGTTTTTCGCTCCTTTATTGTCTCCAGATTTAAGAAGAATCTCTGCCTTTATGGTCAATGCCTTGGTATAATCTGGCTTTATTTCAAGAGCCTTCTCAATAGACCCTTTGGCTGCATCAATCTCACCCAACTGCAGATGATTATATGCCTTATTCTTCCATGCGAGCTCATTCTTTGTGTTTACTCCTAGGATCTTATTATACACCTCAATAGCCTCATTGTACATCCCTGCCTTGGTAAGATACTGTGCCCCATGGAACCGGAAATCTATATTCTCTGAATTTATATCTATAGCCTTCTCGCATGCTGCAATGGCATCTTTATACAAATCTGTACCGTAGAATAAAACCCCTATGTCATTCCATGTGTCTGCATCTTCTATCCGGATAGAATTCTCTATTTTCTTTACCAGTTCTCCATCCCCCGAGGCAACAGAAATTTTAGGTTCCTTTAAAATTCCATCCCGATCTACCTTCGTTAGGATAAAGACGTACTCCGTCTTCTCTGTAGAAACCTCCATATCTGCTCCCTGCAATGGATCGGGTATGGTTTCCTTAACCGAATACCTTACCTTGACGAGTCCATATGCCTCCGGACCGCCATCTTCCCCTATGGATAAAAGAGTAGTAAGGATATTCTCTGCGACCTCCTCAGCATTCTCAGCCAATATTGGGAATTCCTTGAACTCCTCGGATTTGAGCCCCTTAGCTAGAATTTCCTTGTTCAGAATTCGGGTTGCTGTGTCTTTTAATTCAGATATAGACGCCTTACCTAGTTCATTAGTGGCATTT
>DAOVSE010000036.1 GCA_030633595.1 Candidatus Altarchaeota archaeon | reverse complement strand
GATAATATAATCCACCTCGGAGATAAGATTCTGATCTTTGTCATACAGCAACCATGCAAGCTGAACCATTCTCGGCCAGTTGTTCAATTTTGTAAGTGGTGCACCCCACACTTTTGGCAATCCAGTTGTTTCCGTATCGAAAAATAAATACATTATTTATCCTCTTGGTAATTGCATTACATATAACTAGTTCTTATACGAATTTTTATGTTCCAATTAAATTATCTGCTTCATTCACGAAAACAACAAGCCTTCAACCAGAAGCATCTTCTCTCTCGACTCTTGTTCCTGTAAGCCGTCGGGTTGTTCTGGTACGCCTTCCTTTACGGGTTAGTTTGTGGGTTTGGCAGGGTATATCCTGCGTGGTTTCTGTGGGAGTTTTTTTGTTTTGGGCTTGACAGCTTTTATTTTCGACTTCTATGTTATCTAAGAATAGGTGTTTTTTGGGAGAATCAAGCAGGGTGTTTAATTCTCGGCAGAATCAAGCACAGTGTTTAATTCTCCTGTGGAGTGAATCGAGTAAATGGGCTTACTGGCTGCGGTCTGGGAGCTTTTATGGGTTCACTTCCATAATAGTTAAGATGCCCGGAAACGGGTTAAAAGCCCTATTTTATCCTTCTTACTGGTTCACTCTTATGATCACTGAACCCAGGTACAAAAATTAGGCTTGCTATAACTCTCTTTTCCAACCTCATCCCCCGTGTGTTTTCATGCTCCAACCTCATCCCCCGTGGGCTTTGGGCTATTATTTTATCCTGAATCCAATATAATTCTACCCAAAACATCCTCTGTAATTACATCAGGTTGTTATTGAGGCCTGGTTCGGGGTATGGGGCTTGAATAAGTTCCTGTTAAATAAACATGGAAACACGTGAATCCTGTTAAATAAACAGGAGGAATCTGGAAAACAAAAAATAAGGTCTATTTGGTCTTTAAATCGAAAAATAACGCCAAATAGAGCTTTTTATCGTGGTGCGGGGGTGCCCGAGTGGTCAAAGGGGCTAGGCTTAGGATCTGTTAGATATCAACAAAGACCGACAGAGAAGGAACCTAGTGGCATAGGCCTACGCGAGTTCGAACCTCGTCTCCCGCAACCCTTTCTTTTAGGAAAAGAAAGCGTTGACGGAAAGAAAAGGAATTTCACGAAGTGAAATTCAACAAAGGGAAGAGTGGGGTTGATAAGGGCGAGAAACCGTAGGTGTCTTGCCCTTATAATTAGTGACACCCGGAGGGTATGGGTCTCAAGGGGAGACCAACATCGCTCAGGACACCAAGTAGGGTAATACAAACCTGAAATAGGATCATTATCACCAGAGAGATCACAATCAAGAAGAACATAAAGCATATGAGTGATCTCTCAAATCCAAATCTCGCACGGATTGCAGCGTATAACAGATACACGCCGTACACTATAAGTATGTAGTATAGTACAATAGTCATCAGATGTGCTCTGAATATTCCACTGAATAAGATAATGGCCAGTGGATATCCTATAACTGAAACAGTCTCATTTGCGTCGATATCCCTACCAACCAGGCTTTTACCAAAAGCTGATATGATATATCCTGCTATAACAGACGAGAATACAAGAACAATGTATGTAACGAATGCCGATTCAAGAGAGGCGATAAGTGAGCATCTGATCTCAGCTTCAAATCCTGTTTTATAATATAGATTTAAAGAGTATCCGGCAAAGAGAAACAAACCCATGAAAATTAGATACCTGAACATGTAGCTTACGGATTTTACCTCCATCTTCTCAAGGAAGTCATTGGCTTTGTATGGATTTAATAATTTAGAAAGATTGTTGATCTCTTCCTTTATCGTAGTGAAAAGTGCCATTTTTATCTAACCACAATTAATTCTTATTACCCTCTATTTGGTAGTTTTAGAATAAAAATGTATACCTTAGTTATAGTAAGATATGGTGAAATATTTTTGAAGAGCGAGTTTGTTAAGAGGCAATTCGAGGACAGGCTGGCGGGGAATATACAACTTGGATTAAAGCGGGATAATCTCGAGGGGAAGATTATCAGAAAGAGGCACAGGATTTATATAAAAACCAAGGATGCTGAAAAGGTTGCGGATTCCCTAAAGAAGGTATTTGGCATAGTTTCCGTTAGTCCGGCGATTGAAACTGAGGCTGAAATTGAAGAAATCTGTAAGGTCGGTCTGGATCTGGCAAGGACCAAGATAAATGAAGGGGAGGGCTTTGCAGTAAGAGTGAAAAGAACTGGAGAACACGACTTCAGCAGTAAGGATGTGGAGAAGGAACTGGGAGGGAGGATTCTGGAGGATATAACAGCATCAGTTAACTTGGACAATCCGGATAAAACAATATTTGTTGAAATTTTGGACGAAAATGCATTTGTATTCGATAAAAAGATAAAATGTGCAGGCGGCCTGCCATACAAAACGCAGGGAAAGGTCATTTCTCTGGTCTCCACCGGAATCGATTCCCCAGTAGCTCTGTGGATGATGATGCACAGGGGTTGTGAGATAGTTGCCCTGCATTTCGGAAAAGAGAAAGGGATTGAAGATATTTTGAAAAATCTGGAGGAATTCTCTGGTTGTAAAATAGAGAGATATGTAATCTCCTACGATAGGATCCTCAGAGAGATTTCTAAAAATTCGGGAAAATATGCCTGTATTGTCTGTAAGAGAACTATGTTGCGAATAGCAAAAAAAATAGAAGAAATCGAAAACGCTCACGGCATCGTAACCGGTGACAATCTAGGACAGGTCGCGAGCCAGACCCTTGAAAATTTAGAGGTAATAAGTGATGTAACATCTCCTATTTATAGACCATTAATAGGCATGGACAAAAATGAGATTATAAGGATGGCAAGAGAGATCGGGACCTATGATCTATCCAAAGAAACAGGTTGTGACTTTTCTCCAAAAAAACCAGCAACGAGATCCAAGATAAAGGAGATCAAGACTTTAGAGGAAAAAATTGGAATAGAGAAAATTATAGAGGAAATCGATTTAGAATGTCTAAGAAAGTAGTTCTTTTCTATAATAAGGATTTGGCTGGAAGGAATATCGTAAAAATTCTGAAAACCAGGAATGGTGGGGTGGAGATCATTGAATCCAAAAATGAGATTCTGTACATGAAAGGCCTGGAGATTAAACCGGATGTCTGCATTGTAGCATCGAGACACAAATCCGAATCGGGGATCCCGGTTCTAACGGCACACGCTCCTGGGAATTTCGGCAGGGCAGATCTTGGGGGGAATGCTGGAGAGCTTTCCATAGCCCCTGCCCTCTATCTTAGGGCTGCTTTGATCTATCTGAAAAAGGAGAAGGAAGGAGGGGGACTTCCATATGAGGTTAGCCTTGAGGCAACACATCACGGTCCTACTTCTCTTGAATTTCCAATAATGTTTGTAGAGATTGGAAGCTCAGAGCGGGAATGGGAGGATATAAGCGCATGCAGAGCTGTAGCAGAGGTCATAAATAAATTGGTAAGATCAGAACTGGAAAAAATGCCCACTGCCATAGCATTTGGCGGCGGTCACTACTGCAGAAAATTTTCACAGCTCGAGGAATATGCGATAGGTCATATCTGCCCCAGGTACAATCTCTATAACCTGGATTCCTTGATGATAGAGCAGATGGTATCAAAGACCATTCCAAAACCAGAGATCGCATTGGTGGAAAAGAAGGGCATGGGTAAAGAGAAGCAGAGGGTACTAGAGCTGCTAGAAAAAACGGAATTGGAGATCGTTAGGGTTTAGAGGTAGATGTCTCTATATCTCTTCAATATATTTCTTGGAATGAATGTAAAGCGCTGAATGCTTCCAGTCCCTCTTCTCTGCGAGATTTTCTATCGCCTTTAATACATCTTCCAGGGTAGCCAGATCTTTTAGTATCAAACCAGCAAATATGTAAGCAGAGAGATATACCGGAACCTTAGAGTTTTCCTTAAGCTTAGACAAACATCTTAAGTCATCGGTAATTGCGATGCCTTTTTGCTCTTCGGCAAGAACTAAAACCTCGGCTTCGCCTGTATTGATAGTCGGAAAATTGTTGACCAGATAGTTAATCCTTTCCTTATTCTTGATTTCAACTAATTTGATCTTATTGGGGATGAGACCCAGGATCTTCTTTGCATGCTTGCCATCAATGTCGGAATACTGAGAGATATCTTCAAGCTCTTTTTTGATTTCTTTGGTGATCAATATATCAAAGTTCAGACACTCCTCTAAAAAGCCAGAAACAGACAAAGAGAGCAGAGCGCAGGTATCCATTACTTTAGGCTTTGAAGTCTTGAACTGCACTTTTAACACTCTCTGAAAGGGTTTCTTTTGCTACCAGTAACTCTTTGGCGTTATCGTAACCCACGATTCTCGCAAAGTCATCAAAGCTGAGTTTCCCTTCCAAGAAATCCAGAGCAAGTTTCTCCTTGTATTTTCTAATACTCAAAACATCGCTAGCATGTCTGGTAATCGACTCCTGGATTACCTCATCGGGTGCTTTAAATTCCGCCTTACTGACCTCTCTGACCTTCTTCTTCAAACTGGGCTTTAATGAGGGATATACCATTTTCATCATTAATATCTTTGGTTTTTATAAATATATGCTATAGTTATATGAAATCGTTAGGAGGTGAGAGGATGTCGATTTAAATCATAATCCCTTGTGTAATGATCACATCAAAATCGGTCGCTTGGGGTGGAAAGAAACCCGAACTTTTCAAGGCATCTCAGGAGGCTATCAGGCACGCAACTCAAAACAGTCCCCACAGAAATCAACTCAAACAGTGGTTGGAATCCCGAACAAAACTAACCTTGACTGTAAGATTTCACCCGACTAATCAACGCGCTCACAAAAGTGATCTTGACTCACTCCTTGCGGATCTGTTGAATCCGATCGTGGAAGGTGCGTGTGGACCCCGACCTGCGGGAAAGCCCATTCCTCAAACGAAAGACGCCCTGTTCTGGCAGATAAACGCAACTAAGGTTCAGGATAACGAAGAGAAGGTAATTATCAATATCGAACCATTGCAAGATTGAGAATCACGGATGGCGATTTCATCTATCAGCGTGTTTGCAGTTCGCTATACTCGTCCAGATCTCAACTATCATTGGACTTTATGCAAACACGCAAGATGATTAATACACTGAGTAAACTACGTTGAGAATCCATATCTGGGTTTTTTTAGATCTAACCCTCTCTCATCTCCCTGTACTTCGGGTCCAGTTCACTCTCTTCTATCAATCTATCCAGGATTCCCCCAATCTTGAGCTTTCTTGTCAGATAATCCGTAATTCTTAACGGATAGATCTGCGGGTGCCAGATGTCATCCTCCAGAAGCCATAAAGCAGCCAGATTTTCTAAATCCTTCTCAAATTTGTCATAGGAGAATTCCCACCTGACAACCAATGGTTCGCTTTTTCTCGAAGGAGTGTAGTTCAATGCCTTTGAGGGCAGCTTCAGGTGGCATACGTTGATGCCATCCTTTTTCTCAGTGGTGTATTCATTTTCCTCTAGAATCATAGCGAGGAGGACAATATTAGTTACACCCAGATCCACCTTTTTAGCCAGGTCCATGGAATGGGAGTCCTCAACCATCCCGATTACCTTTCCAACCCCCATTAACTCCTCGTGTAATCTCAGGGCCTTTCCATGTTCCTTAAATTCAGAGAATTTTACCTCATCCCTCAGTCTTTTAAGAGTGGTACGGAGACTTCCATCGATCAGGAAGTAATCTATCTTCAAAGCGCTAGAATTCAGATTTTTCCAGGAATTTAGGAGTGATGAATACTCATTAGAAACTCTGATAGAATTCGCTCTGTTCTCGATTTGACTGTAGGGTGAAAAAACCCCGAGGTCGGGGCGGGAATCATACATCATGTCTTTATATCGTATATTCCCATGAGCCAACGGATCAGGATGCTCTTTTCCATCGAACTTAGAATAAAGAACAACAGAATGCGAGCCCCAGAGCGCATGGTTGCGAAGCTCTTTTTTCACTATCGATGAATCTACAGAGAGGAAAGAAATTCCCTCTTTGATCTTTGGCTTCAGTTCTTTGATTCTAAATCCCTCTGAGATGAACCTATCACGAAATAGCTCCCTATCAAACTCCTTTTCTTTCAGTTCGTTTGCAATCCCTGAGATTTTATCCTCCAGAGGCTTTATTTCAAACCTGAAGTCAGGGCCAAGTTTTTCCATTTTAATTCACGAACTCAAATAATATTAAGAGTAATCCTTAAAATGGAGCCGAAATTCCTGTTAAAGGTCGCTGAAAAATTCGGAACGCCTCTCTATGTCTATGACGAAGATCAGATCAGAAGAAACTACAGGGTGTTCTTCTCAGCTTTTAAGAGCAGGTATAAGAATACCAAGATTTTCTATGCATACAAAGCAAATTCTTCTCTGGCAATTTGTCACATACTTCACCAAGAGGAGGCTGGAGCAGACGTAGTTTCTGAGTGTGAATTGAGAACTGCCCAGAGGGTCGGTGTCAAGGCAATGAATATAATCTTCACAAATAACGGTAAAACTGATGGGGAATTGCAGATAGCAATCGATTCCGATGTAACCATAAACATTGACTCGATGAATGAACTCTACAGATTGCATAAAATAGCAAAAGATAAGAGAAAAAAGGCCAGGGTCTCCTTTAGGGTAAATCCATCGATAGACGCCAGAACTCACCCAAAGATAGCAACCGGATTGAAGGAATCAAAGTTCGGGATTCACTTGGAGAATGATCTTGCCTTTAAGGCATACCGTCTCGCAAAGGAGCTCGACTGGATCGAAGTCTCTGGGATACATACACACATCGGCTCACAGATAACAGACGTCACAGCCTTTAGAGAGATGACAGAAAAGATAATGCAATTCGTCTGTGAATTAAAGGAAAACCTCGATATAAGGCTTAGATTCGTTAACCTAGGGGGTGGTCTGGGAATCTCTTACAAAGGGGAGAATATCCCAACTCCAGATTCCCTTGCAGAAACAATTATTCCTATTATCAAAAAATTCAACACTCAGCTGGGTTACGATCCAGAGCTGTGGCTCGAGCCGGGGAGATATATTGTAGGAAATGCAGGTATTTTATTGTGCAAGGTTACGGGCGTTAAGGAAACCCCCCACAGGAAATTCGTGAATGTAGATACCGGCTTTAACGCATTAATGAGGCCCGCAATGTATGATTCCTATCACAGAGTGCAGGTTTTGAGCAAAGCCGAGGAGGAATCCACAGAAATTTATGATATCGCCGGAAATATCTGTGAATCTGGGGATATTCTGGCCAAAGAGAGAAAGTTACCGAAGATAGATAATGGAGATATAATAGCGATCCTGGATGCAGGAGCCTATGGCTTCAGCATGTCCAGCCAGTATAACCTGAGACCGAGACCTTCAGAGGTATTGGTCTGGGGCGACACAGTGGAAGTCATTAGAGAAAGGGAAAGCTGCGAGGAATTTTTTAAAAACCAGAGGGTTCCTAAGGACCTCCTGGAATGAGATATCGAGATGTTTAGATGTGAAGATAGTACTGTAACGATATAGTGCTATGGCAATATAAAAAGATAGCGACATACAAAGATACCTCCAAAGCACTCATAGAAACTCATCAGAGTTTGTCTCTTATGCATGAATACCCTTTCAATTCTCCCTCCATAATCCCTTTGATCTCTTCAAGCCTCTTTTTTGTCTTTGCTTCAAATCTAAGAATTAATGCAGGTTCGGTGTTTGATGCACGTACAAGACCCCAGCCATCCTCAAACTGAACTCTTGCTCCATCTACCGTAATAACGCTATAATCCTTTTTGAATTTCTGGGTTATCTGTTCTACGATCTTGAATTTTTCATCATCTGGACATGGAATCCTTATCTCCGGTGTTGACTCATAGCTTGGGATTTCTGAGATGATCTCCGATAGTTTACTTTCTGAATTTGACAGTATCTGAGCCATTCTAAGGCCTGCGAAGATTGCATCGTCATAGCCATAATAGTTGTCCCTGAAGAAAAAATGACCTGACATTTCTCCAGCAAGTAAGGCATTTTCTTCTCTCATCTTCTTTTTTATGAAGGAATGTCCCGTGCGATACATTATCGGGACTCCACCATGTTCTTTAATGTCTTCTATGAGAGCTTGAGAACACTTTACCTCCAGTATTATCTTGGCTTTCTGTCTTCCGAGAATCTCCCTGGAAAAGAGCATTAAAGCTTGATCTCCACGAATTATATTCCCTTTGTCATCCACAAAGCCGGCTCTATCTGCGTCTCCATCATAGGCTATGCCCAGATCCGCAGCCTCTTCCCTTACTTTTTCGATTAAATCTTCTAAAAATTTGTCCACGGTCGGATCTGGGTGATGATTGGGAAAGGTCCCATCCGGTTCACAATACAAGGGGATTACATCACAACCGAGATCCTGGAAAATTCTCAAAGCAGTCGGTCCCGCCATTCCATTTCCAGCGTCTATTACCACCTTTAATTTTTTCCTGAGACGGATTCTCTCTTTTATGAATTTTACATAATCATCTATAGTTTCCCGCTTTGTTACCTTACCTCTACCTTTTTTATATTTTTTAGATTCTATTATCCCCTTGAGTTCCTGTATCTCCTCACCGTATAGTGCTTCAGAGCCCCTGCAGAGCTTAAAGCCATTATACTCGGGAGCATTATGCGATCCAGTAATCATAACTCCGCCAGCTCTCTTATAGTGGATGATTGAGAAGTAGAGAACCGGTGTGGGTACCATCCCTATATCTATCACATTACAGCCAGTAGAGATTAATCCTTTAACGATAGCATCCCTTAGAGCAGGTGAACTTAATCTGCAGTCCCTGCCAACTACAATTTCACCCTTTCCGACATAGGTTCCAAATGCCTTTCCGATATCCTTGGCAATTTCCTCTGTCAGGTCTTTACCGAATATTCCCCGGATATCATAAGCGCGAAATATTGACATTTTATATTACGTACTCTATATTCTCCCTGTCTAAAAAATCACACACCAACAAAATTATATCATCCATGCCCCGCATTTTCGGCTGCTTTTCTAAATTTTATGGCAAATTTAATCAGTTTTAATCCCTGCTCAAATGTATCGAGTTCAGAAAATTTTCTCGCTCTTAATGCCTCTTCGATCCATTCTTTCTCCCATTGCTCCTTTGCCTTTTTTCTGAATTTGTCTTTATCTATTCTCATTTCATTTAATCCCATTCCATTCCTTTATCGCCCTTTCATATGCCTCGTGGGTTCCTGTGTCGAACCATTGACCGTCGAATGGGTAGCCATAAAGCTTACCCTTCTTCGCTAACTTGGGAAAGACATCCGTTTCCATCATTGCCTTCCCCTCTGGAATGTAATCTATAACCTTGGGCTCGAGAACATAGACCCCGGCATTTATAAGTTTTGATCTGACAGTGGCTTTTGGTTTTTCGATAAATTCAAGTATCTTGTTTCCTCTAAGCCTTACAACACCGAAGCGCGATGGATCCTTTACAGGTGTCAGGGCTATCGTTGCCAGTGCATCATTCTCTCGATGGAAGGCTATTAAATCATGAAGATCAATGTTAGCGAGAATATCACCATTGAACATAAGAAATGTACCATTCAGAAGGTTCCTCATTAGATTCAGGGAACCTGCTGTACCCATCTCATGCTTTTCTTCTATATAATTTATATCCACGCCAAATTTTGAACCATTTCCGAAATATTCCTTAATTTTATTGCCCATATAGCCCGTTGAGAGTATTATATCCCTTACCTCATACTTTCTGAGGAGCTCTATGATGTACTGCAAAAGGGGCTTGCCCTTTACTGGGATCATTGGTTTCGGCACCTCATATGTGAATGGTCTCATCCTCGTGCCTTTCCCCCCTGCAAGGATGATAGCTTTCTCTACCTTCTTTGCGTGTAACAGCCTTGAAAGAATTACCTCAATTGCGTGCGACCTGTTCTTTATCTTTATCCCGTCCACCATGTGGTCTATCTCCTTTACGAGATCGTCACGAAGCTTTATGGTAATCTTTGCCATCTTTGAGAATGTTAGTTATATGTTTTATCTCAAATTAAATAAGGAACATGATAACGATCGACGGTTCAAAGGGGGAGGGAGGGGGTCAGATTTTGAGAACTTCTGTTGCTATGAGTGCCGTTACCGGGAGGGAATTTAGAATAGAGAATATCAGGGCAAAGAGAAAAAATCCGGGAATAAGGCCACAGCATTTGAATGCCATAAATTCTGTTGCTAAACTCTGCGATGCCGAGATAAAGGGGCTTAAAGTGGGATCTATGGTGTTAGAATTTCACCCAAGAAGGATTAAAGGTGGGAATTTGAGCCTGAATATCGGGACTGCAGGCTCCATAACCCTTGTTCTACAGGCATTGATGATTCCATCCATCTTTGCAGACAAGGAGGTGAAGGTAACAATTATCGGGGGTACGGATGTCGGGTGGAGTCCGCCAATAGATTATCTAAGATTTGTTACCCTACCGATCCTGGAGAAATTCGGGTATAGGGCAGATGTCCAGTTGATTAAGAGGGGTTACTATCCTTTAGGAGGGGGTAGTGTAAAAGCGGTAATAGAACCTATAGGTGGAATTGACAGAACCAGGCTCATGGATCAGGGGAGACTAATAGCTGTAAAGGGGATTTCTCATTGCAATTCAGATCTGGAAAAGGCGAAGGTAGCAAGAAGACAGGCGAGATCTGCGAGACCAATTTTGTATAATAAACTGTCCAATATGGGCTTTACAGGGGATATAGAAATTAAACAGGAGTATTCTGATGCGTTATCCTATGGCTCCGGAATTACACTGTGGATCGAAACCGAAAACTCGAGATTGGGGGCAGATTCATTGGGGGAGAAGGGAAAGAAGGCCGAACTGGTTGGAAAAGAAGCTGCCGAGGATTTAATCAGAGAGTTGGATTCAAATGCTCCATTGGACAGGTACATGGCCGATCAGATAGTACCCTATCTGGCTTTGGCTGGCGGCTCTGTAAGGGTGAGTGAGATAACTCAGCACGCAAAGACTAATGTAAGTATTGTAAATGAATTTGGCTTTGATGTCGGAATTTATGGGAATATTATTAAGGCTAAGGAAGTTTTTTAAGTGCTTTTTTGATATCATCAAATACCAGATCAATGGATTTTGTCCCGTCGATTCTGGTTATGTCATCAAATTTCAGATAGTTTTCTCGTACTTTTTCCAGAAATACATTGTATTTTGAGGTTTCTGCCTCGAGAGTCGTTGGCCTTTCGAACTTTTCGAATTTAATATATTTTGATATCTCCATGTCACGCTTCTTTTCCAACTCGTCCAGCCTCTTTTCCGATTCTTTAATGCGTTCGATGGCCTGCTTCTGTTGCAATTTCCCATAGAGTGCTTTCCTATTGTTTTGAAAAAACTTTCTTGCAGCCTCAATTTCTCTGTCCAGCCTATCTATTACATCCCTAAATTTTTTATCCTTTTCCTGAATCTTGGGAATTGCAGATTCAGGGGGTATATCCAATAGGAATACTATGTCGGGTTTTTTCTCAATCGCAAAGGAGTTGATGTCCAGAAGCCAATCCCTGTCAACTCCTTGAGCTGATTGATATGCTATGGTCGAGTGATAATATCGCTCGGATATTACGATTTTTTTGTCTCTCAAAGCCGGTTCAATCTCTTTTTTTATATGTTCGTATCTATCTGAGGTAAATAGTAAAGCCAATGCATGCGGGTCTATTCGCACCCCACTTGACAGAGTAGCCTTCAGGCATTTGCCAATAATGCTGTTGGTAGGTTCAGCGGTTAGAAGTGTATCATAACCCTCTTCTACCAACCATTCATATAGAAGCTTGGCCTGTGTGCTTTTTCCACAACCGTCTATGCCCTCTATAACGAGAAACATGGTTAAACGCCTCTAACCTGCAATAACTCCTTCCCTTCGAGCTCACGAATATCGATGCCCTTCATTGCCTCAGATAAACCCATTGATACCTTAGACAATAATTCGGGATCATCATAGTGCTCTGTGGCCTCTACTACAGCCTTTGCCATTTTGACCGGATCCTTAGACTTAAAAATGCCTGAACCTACAAAATTTCCATCAGCCCCCAACTGCATCATTAGTGCAGCGTCTGCAGGAGTTGCTATGCCTCCGGCTGCGAAATTTACAACCCTTAATCTTCCAAGTTTTCTGACCTTCTTTAGCTCAGGCAATGGCGCCTGAAGGCTTTTTACCTCTGTATGGAGCTCATCCTCATCCATATTTTGGACCCTTTGAATCTGAGAGTTTATTAAACGCATATGTCTAACAGCTTCTACGATATTTCCCGTTCCAGCCTCCCCCTTCGTTCTGATCATTGCGGCCCCCTCAGAGATTCTTCTTAATGCCTCCCCAAGGTCTCTTGCCCCACAGACAAAAGGTATCTTGAATTTTTTCTTATTTATGTGATTTTCCTCGTCTGCCGGGGTTAAAACCTCGGATTCATCGACCATATCAACTCCTATGGCTTCTAAAATCTGTGCCTCAACGAAATGACCGATCCTTGCCTTTGCCATTACTGGAATTGAAACTGTGTCCATTATCTCTAATATCTTCTGTGGATCCGCCATTCTCGCAACGCCTCCAAAGGCCCTGATATCTGCCGGGACCCTCTCTAAGGCCATTACAGCTACAGCCCCTGCCCCTTCAGCAATTCTTGCCTGCTCAGCGTTTGTTACATCCATAATAACGCCCCCTTTAACCATCTTTGGAAATCCTTCCTTGAGCAGATCCGTTCCCGTTTTTGCTTTCATTTCTTTGCCAGCAATAATATTTGATTTAATTAAAATAAGTCGCCTCCAAATATCTTTAGAAATGGACTATGGAGAGATTGTAGAAGAACTTAAATTGGATAAAGAGAGGGATCTAACGGCAGCAAAGTTATTGAATGAGTTAATTAAAAAAACAGAGCTAATG
>DAOVSE010000002.1 GCA_030633595.1 Candidatus Altarchaeota archaeon | reverse complement strand
GTTTTATATACATCGAGACTAATTATTTCAAAATCATCCGTCCATATCCCCATCGGTGCTGCATTCACCCTTCCATCTCTACTGGTTGTTATAATCGTTTCGTAGACCCAGTTCTTCCTTAGACCTAATTCGTTCATTTCCTATATTTCAAAAATTCGGGAATAAAAAATGCAGTAGATGAAACTATAATAGCCAAAAGCCATTCTTCAATGCTTAAAGTTACTGTTCCAAAAATTGTCTGGAAGAACGGTAAATTTACTACTACAATCTGCATGAGTACTGAGAATGCTACTGCGATTATCAAATACCTGTTAGAGAGAACCCCTACCTTGAAGAATGGAAACCTCTCCGACCTGCAGCTAAGGACATAGAACATCTGGAACATGACAAGAGTGGTAAATGCCATAGTCTGCGCCTTTTCCCCATTAATATCTAGATAATGATTGAATATAATCAAGGTTCCAGCACACATCAATACCCCAACACCTATGAATCTCATCAATGTATCCTTTGTGATTATATGTTCCTTCGGATTTCTGGGTCTTCTCTTCATGATGTCGGGATCTGCTGGATTCCAGCCCAGGGCTAGGGCCGGTGCGGCGTCCGTCAATAGGTTCATCCACAGGATCTGTAACGGAAGTAAAGGTAATCTAGGCAGGGTCATCACCCCAATGAATATCGTCATTACCTCACCTATGTTGCATGAGAGCAGATATTTTATAAATGATTTTATGTTATCGTAAATCCCTCTACCCCCCTCTACTGCGGAAACGATAGAGGCAAAATTATCATCGGTAAGGACCATATCACTTGCCTCCTTTGTGACATCCGTCCCAGTAATGCCCATAGAGACTCCGATATCCGCCTTCTTCAGAGCAGGAGCATCGTTAACACCATCACCTGTCATGGCAACAATGTGACCCTTTTTCTTCAAAGCCTTTACTATCTTCAGTTTATGCTCCGGGGAGACTCTGGCATAAATGATAACATTTTCTACTATCTTTTCAAGGTCCTCATCTGAAATCTCTTCCAGCTCTACACCAGTTAAAATCATGTCACCCTCCCTGAACATATTCATCTCCTTTGCTACTGCGATGGCTGTAAGCTTGTGATCTCCTGTAATCATTACGGATTTTATGCCCGCCTTTCTACAAATATTAATAGCCTTCTTTGCATCCTCCCTTGGAGGGTCGATCATTCCCAACAAACCAACAAAAACGAGGTCCCTTTCTGAATCCTCGGTAAAATCCTCCATGTGATCAAGCCTTTTATAGGCAGCACCAAGAATTCTTAGCGCATTTCCCGCAAATATGTCATTCATAGAGAGAATTTTTTCTCTATCTTCTATCGTTAGCTCCCTCTCAGTTCCTTTGTCATAGATGTATCTGCAAAGTGTTAGAATGACATCCGGAGCACCTTTGACATAGGCAATCCTTCCACCTTCAGGAGTCTTATGTATGGTTGTCATCCTCTTCCTTACAGAGTCAAAGGGCAATTCCGCAATCCTTGGAAATTTCTCACTAACCTGGCTCTGTCCTATTCCTGCTTTGGATGCTGCAACAATCAGACTTGCCTCCGTCGGATCACCCGTGATCTTCCACCCACTGCCGGTTTTCTCCAGGGACGCATTATTGCAGAGAGTACCTATTCTGAATAATAATTGAAGTTCCTCTGTCTTGGAATCTATTCGTTTTCCATCGATAAGAAATTCCCCTTCTGGCTTGTATCCTCCCCCGGTGACATCTATATTCCTGTTATTAATAAAGAGCTTCCTTATCGTCATCTCATTTCTTGTCAGGGTTCCGGTCTTGTCGGAGCAGATAATATCCGTAGAACCAAGGGTTTCAACTGCTGTCAGTTTCCTCACAATTGCGTTTCTTTTTACCATGAGTCTCATCCCCCTCGCCAGAGTAACTGTAACAACAGCGGGAAGTCCCTCCGGAACTGCTGCAACTGCCAGGGCAACAGCGACCAGGAACATAAAGATTGGATCTCTCCCTCCAAGTGTACCTGCAAAAAATATTATCGCACATAGCAGAATTACTATTAAACCTATCTGCCTCCCGACCATATCTAAACGCATCTGTAATGGTGTTTTTTCCTTCTCCATGGTCTGAATTTTTTCTGCAATTTTACCCAGCTCAGTTTTCATTCCAGTATTTATAACAACAGCGGTGGCTTTTCCATATGTGGCGTTAGTCCCCATGAATATCATGTTCTTTCTATCTCCAAGGGTAGTGTCTGCTTTAAGAATCGAAATTTCCTTTTCCACAGGTATGGATTCGCCGGTCAGGGAGGCCTCATCAACCTTTAGATTTATTACATTCAAGAGCCGGGAATCTGCAGGGATTCTGTCTCCCGCTTCTATCAGGATAACATCTCCCGGAACAAGGTTTTTCGCCGGTATCTCCTCCTTTTTTCCGTTTCTAATTACCAATGCAGTAGGAGATACTATATCCCTCAATGCCAATAGCTCCTTTTCAGCCCTGTATTCCTGAATGAAACCGGTAATTGCAATAAAAACAACGACAAGAAGGATTGCGAGAGCCTCCAAGATATCCTCTTCAGAACCTCGGGAGATACCTATCCCTGCAGAAATGATTGCAGCAAATATCAGGATAATCACAAGAAAACTCTTGAACTGTTCAAGGAATATCTGCAGTGGTGTTGTCCCCCCCTTCTTCGTTATCTCATTTGATCCAAATTTTGAAAGCCTTCCTTCAGCCTCACTAGCATTCAACCCATCTCTTGAAGTCTTCACTTGCTTGATAATGTCATCGACTTCAACTGCCCATGGTTTCTCATTCATATTAACCTATATGAATTAAATAAGTAAATGTAAATATCTTATATGGTGAAATTATACAATCTCCTGAAAACGTCTGAAAACAGGCTTATACCAATAGCAGTATTTTTTATGTTTACGATTTTGTTGATAAATTCTCCCTCCGCCCAGACTTTCCTAGGTGATGAGGACATTATACCTAAATGGAGATACTCTGTAGACGATGATATCACTGCTCTAACCGTAGGAAAGATAAACAACAGATCTGTTGTACTCGTTGCATCCGGCGATACTTTATATATACTCGATAGGAACGGGAACCTGACCGAAAGATATACCATACAAACGCCCGGCGAGATCTATGAGATTGAGATGGAGGATATAGACGAGGATGATGAGGATGAAATTCTCTTGGGTTTGGGATGGATGGAGACAAAAGAGCTAAATCAGAGTGAACTTTATTCCATGTATGACGGAATCCCAGAGGAAGAAGATCTGCTGTATAAGGTGCTTAAAAGCAAGGGTAGTTTCTATGTTATAGATGGGGGAAAGATTAACAGATGGGATGAAGTTGACCTGTGGGTGAGGTCGATAATCATTAGCGATATTAATGGCGATGATAAGGATGAGGTTATAGTTGTATCTGGGGGATATCAAAACAATTACTTTAAGAGATATACTGACATTGTATACAGACATAGACATTGTTGGACAGAGTGGGAGATTAAACATACTTATTATACTGAAGCTGAATGTACCTGTCCCGGATGTTTCTGGGATGATGAAAGCAATGAGTGTAATCGAAATGAGACGTGGATGGAATGTGAATGGGAAGAAACTACAGACAAGGGATGGAATTTCTCAGAGTCATCCTTGGTAAATGGTAGCATTGTTATATTCAATAAGTCTGGGGATCTACTGTCAAAATCATATATGTCAGAGATTGAAGATACATTCTGGAATGCAGACATTTCTAATTTCTATCATGATAGGGATGAAGAAATTATCGTTGGTTCTGGAAATAAGATATATGTCTTTAATTATACTGGCCATGTACAGGCCAGTTATGAAGCTCGGGGTGATGTTAAGAAATTATACGTCCTGGATATAAACAACGATTGGAATGATGAGATAATCGTTGGTTTTAGAAATTCAAGTTCTGGCATATCAGGCGTTGGGGTCATCAACAGAGAAGGCAAGGAGTTATGGATGTATCGAATGAAACCAAAATCGTCTATCAGTGCGATGTATATGAAAACCCTTGATGAGCATGGAGTTAATGAAATATTGCTGATATCTGAAGGTATTCTGTATGTGATTGACGACAGCGGTCAGCTCGATTGGAGCGGTCAATTTAAGTACAACAAACTGGTTGTTAGGGGCATCAATAGAATATTTTCTACATATTTAGACGATAATAGCTACGAGGATCTAATAGCCACATCAAATAGAATGGTTTATGAGTATGAGATAATTGGAACATTCGTTAAGAAGCAGAGTGCGGATAGATATTATGCCTTGGGTAAGGAAAATTATGAATTAACTAGGTATCAAGAGGCAAAGAGTTACCTTGGAAGGGCGAGGCAATTATATCTTGAAGCAGATTTCTCTTCTGGTGTCTCAGAGTGCGATTCATTACTTGAGGATATCACTGAGAGATTAAACGATAATCGAAGGGCTGAGGCAGATTCCCAGTATGCAAGGGCGTTACTCTATTACAATGTTAGGGATTACGAATCGACCAAAAAATATTTAAATAATGCGAGGGATATTTATGCGGAGATTAACGATTCAGATGGCTTATTAAGATGTGATTATTCAATGGCAATAGTCGAGGGGATATTGCTAGAAAAGAACGCTACAACAACTACCACAACAACTACCCTCACTGTTACAACCACAACCACCCTACCGGAGGAATCTGACATAATTTCTCTACTATCTAACCCTGCAATACTTGTTGGTTTCTTAGTGATAATCTTTTTAATAGTTGCGATTTTTGTAAGGTCCAAGGCACCCAAGGGGAGAAAGGGAAAGAAGAAGGGCAAGAGGGCAGGAGAGGGAGTTCTGCTAGAAGACTGGGAAGCCCTTGATGGGGAGTGGGAGGACCTAGAGGAATAGTTTTGATAGAATTTCGAGCTTTAAAAAACCTCGACCAAAAATTTAATCAGGTTTTCCGTCATCGAGCTTTAAAAAACCTCGACCAAAAATTTAATCAGGTTTTCCGTCATCGAGCTTTAAAAAACCTCGACCAAAAATTTAATCAGGTTTTCCGTCAACGTTCGAGCTTTAAAAAACCTCGACCAAAAATTAATGAAAGTTTCTACAGAAACCCAGACAGCCAGTTCCCGAACAGAGCGAAGAGCAGAAACTGCAGGAATCTGCAGGGTATGGAAACTAATATGAAAGCGACGATGTTCATCCTTGCAACTCCTGCCGATATCGTAAATATCTTAAAGGGTAAGGGGGTAAAGGCGGCAATTCCTATGGCATAAACACCGTATTTTTCGAATAATCTATCGACTTTATTGATCTTTTTCTCATCAAATAACCAGATCAATGCGGGTCTGCCTCCCTTCATGCCTAAAAAATAGCCAATTACGGCACCGATAACCGAACCAATTGTTGCAAATATCACAACTGAGAAGGGATCCAAGTTCAGAGCGGTCCCGGCCGTTATTATTATTGCAGTAGGCACAGGGAATATAAAGGATTCCAAGGTTGCGATGATGAATATGCCCCAAAGCCCATTTGACTCAATGACATCATTTGCGATCTCTGAGAAATATTCGAACATATGCATATTTATTCACTCAATCTATATATATTAAGTTGAGGGGTGAGCGGGATTAACATGGACAATGAATTACTAGTTAATATCTTGGCTGAATCTATGAGTAAGGATCACGTCACCGTTATAGAAAAACTTTCTGAACCAAAACGCGATGAAGAACTAGCAGCTGAATTGAACGTTAAGGAAACGATTGTTAGAACCCTTCTAAATGATCTACATGTTAAAAGCCTGGTAGAATATGAGCGTACAAAAAATAAGAAGACTGGCTGGTATACCTACCTCTGGAAAAAGCGTGACAATAAGGTGATGGAATATATCAATAATTATCTGCAAAACAGGCTAGACGGTCTTTATCAGACGCTGAACGAGGAGAAAAACGGTATGATCTTCAAGTGTTCGTGTTCGCGGGTTTCTTTTGAAAAGGCAACAAATACCGATTTTATATGCCCTGAGTGCAATGAACCTTATCTAGCCTTTGATAATTCCAAAGAGATCAGTGAGATAGAGACTGAAATTGCAAAGATCAACAATTTCCTTAGGTCGGTCTGAGGCTTTGTCACTTTTACGGGAAGAGGGCTGTGATGAACGGGTCATATCCCATATGCTCGCTGTTTCTAAATTTGCCAAAGAGATTGCTCAAAAAATAAGGGATAATGGTTACGAGATCGATGTAGATTTTGTAGAAATTGCCGCATTACTCCACGATATTGGAAGATGCAAAACTCACGGAATTAGACACGGCATCGAGGGTGCAAGGATCCTGAGAAGGCTGAAACTTGAAAAATTCGCGAGGGTTTGTGAAACACATATAGGTGCTGGCTTAACAAGGGAGGAGGCCAAATCCCTTGGACTTCCAGAGGGGGACTATCTGCCAGAAACACTGGAGGAAAAGGTGGTAGCTCACGCAGATAATCTCATTGAGGAATCATCGGTAGTTCCGATAGAAACGACAATAGAGAGAATCAAAAAAGAATTGGGTGAAGGGCATCCAGCAGTCAAACGCATACTGGATCTGAATAATCTTATAAACTCACTTTCCTAAATCATATATGTGAAAATTCTCGGTATAAGTGGGTCTTCCAGGAAAGGAGGAAATACGGAGATCCTAATCAGAAGGGCTCTTGACATATGCAAGAAAAGGGGCGCAGAGACAGCTTTTGTTTCATTAGCTGAGAAAAAGATTAATTACTGGCTGGAATCTACAGAAGATGATGTCGATGAAATTCTCGATGCAATGAAGTCTGCAGATGCTATCATAATTGGGTCTCCGACATATTTTGCCTCGGTTTCCGGAAAATTGAAATCCCTCTTCGACAGAACCTTTCCTCTTAGAAGGGGCAATTACAGGTTATCCGGAAAGGTCGGTGGTGCTATCGCAGTGGGCGGGAGCAGGAATGGCGGACAGGAACATGTTTGTACGCAGATACATAACTGGATGTTACTGCATGAGATGATTGTTGTTTCAGATAAAAAAACCGCTCACTTCGGCGGAATTGCAGTCGGCAGAACTCCCGGGGATGTTCTGAAAGACGATCTGGGCATTTCTACAGTTGAAAACCTCGCCATCAGGGTGTTTGATGTTACGAAAGAGATGAAAAAGTAATTCAGATCTCGTTTATGCCGCCTGCCCAGTTATGAAACTCCTCAGTATACACAAATGCACCGCCAGTTGATTTTCCTAAACCGAGTATGTTTGGGGACTTCACACCCGTTATTATGGCAATTACCTCTATCTTATCATGCAATGCTGGATCTACTCTTGAGCCCCACGTTACTGTTGCTTCTGGTTGAAGCTCCCTGGTTATCATTTGTCCGACTCTGTTTGCTTCTCCCAGGGTCATATCCTCTCCACCAGTGATATGGATCAGGGCTCCAGAGGCATCACTGTAGTCAACATCAAGCAAGGGCTGTTTCAGGGTATTTTCAACCGCTTTCTCCACCCTGTCGGGACCCTCTCCATCCCCCACAGATATAACCGCTACCTCCCCTCTGTCGAGTACCGCCTTTATATCGGCAAAATCGAGATTTACCAAACTCGGTTCCATTATCGTTTCAGTAATACCCTTAACTGCTCTGGCAACGACCTCATCCGCTACGGAAAAGGCCTTATCCAGTGGCAAATTAGGGACATATTCTACCAGTTTATTGTTATCTATTATTATTACTGTATCAGCGACCTTTCTTAATTTTTCAATACCACTCCTTGCTTTGTCCAGTCTTGCCCTCTCAAGCTCAAATGGGAATGTCACAATTGCTACGACTATTGCTCCCTCCTCCTTGGCAATTTCTGCAATAACGGGTACAGAACCCGTTCCGGTTCCGCCGCCCATTCCCGCTGTTAAAAATAAAAGATGGGTGTTTGCCAGTAAATCTGCAATCTCGTGACGGCTCGCTTCAGCGGCTTTCTCCCCAAGCTCCGGGAAACCTCCCGCTCCCAAACCGCGCATCAGCTTCGCACCGATCATAATCTTCGTAATATTTCCATCTAATTTCTTTAAATCCTGCTTATCAGTATTTGCTGCCATCAACTCTGCTCCATCTATACCAATATGCTGTAATCTGTTCACTGTATTGTTCCCTGCTCCCCCAGAACCAAGGACCACAATTTTAAGATGATCAACTCCCTCAAATTCATCATTAATCCTCCTCTCCAACCGTCCGTGCTGTACCGCAGCATTGACTATAGAATCCATTCTCGATTAATTACAATTATAGATAACAATATAGTCTTTTCGCATATAAATATATGATAGATTTCGAGGCTATTCTGAACGAATTTTAAGGGTTTTTCAATATTTAGCTATAAAATTCCATATTCTAACGGTGAACTAGGCCGGAGGGTTGGGCGTTCTCTGTAATCTCAAATCGTCCTTACGGGGAGGTCGAAGTCTGGGAGGCGATCTATCAACTGGGTATTGGTCTGGGTTTTCAACTATGAATTTTCGTCTCGCCGGATCGCTCTCTGTAGGAATCGGGTCAGGCCTTGGCGGGAGCAGCCCTAACTATAAAGAGTGGTGCTGGTGGGGTAGCGGAAACGAGAAGGAACTCAGGCAGCCAGTATCCTGGAGATATTTCCACTTCCGGACGCGTTCACCATCAAACTTTTAAGAAAAGTTTGATCAAAACAGGTGCCATCTTCGTTCGCTACGCTCACTCGATGACACTGCATAGAATCTAATTTTTGTTAAGTGTAACTAAGCGCTGGTGCACGCCACAACTTGTGACCGACTAAAACACAAACCATAAAAATTCACGAAGTGAATCTAACCGAGCAGAACTGCAGACATTATCTCCAGAATTATTATCGCGACAACGATGCTGATCACGAGCTTCGGGTCAAGCTTTGGACCGCCCTCATCAACATCGAAATAGCGAATTAAACCAGCCCCTCCTGAGGGGCCTTCCATTTGTTTCCTCTTCATAACAGGCATTTTTATAATCTAATATTTTCGATTATGTATATAAATATGTATATAACTGTGAATATAAATGTGAATATGACACCCCCCCCTCAATACGTCCTAGCAATTCTTACCTCCCTTCCGGGGCCGTTGCAGATTATGCATTTCATTGGATTTTCATCGGAGCATAGAATGTCGGCATGTTCCTCAATCCGTTCGGCGCACTCTTTTTTGTTACACCAACCCAGGCTGATAATACCCCTACCCACGTACTTTTCAACATCTTTTAGTTTATTGACCTTGAATAATCTCCCTTCAAATTTCCCTTCTGCCCTTTTCCTTAAACTCTCGGAGATGTCATCGAATATCTTTTCAATCCTGTCGATTTCCCCAAATTTTATCTGTGATTTCTCCCCAGTATCACGTCTCACTACGGTTATCTTCTTTTCTTTCAGATCCCTTGGGCCTATTTCTAGCCTTAGGGGAACGCCCTTCATCTCCCAGTGATAGAACTTTGCGCCTGGTCTTTCTTCTCCACTATCTATCTCCGCCCGTATGCCAAGGGAGTTTAATCTCTCTTTGGCCTCTTCTGCATATTTCATAATTTTTCCTGTGTCCGACTCCTTGAAGACTATCGGGATGATTATTACCTGCAGTGGGGCGATCCTCGGGGGTAAAATAAGGCCTTTATCATCTCCATGGATGCAGATTACAGCTGCCAGGAGTCTACCGAAGCTGGGGCCGTAGGAGGTCTGGTAGACATGTTCATGCCCCCCTGTCTCGGTTTCATATGTGATTTCAAAGACCCTGGAGAAATTCTGCCCAAGATTGTGCATGGTTGCTATTTGTAGGGTTTTTCCGTCTGGCATCAGCGTATCGAATGCATAGGTGTCAACTGCGCCGGGAAAGCGGTCCCACTCTGGTCTTTTATTTATGACAAAGGAGATGCATAGTAGCTCTTTAATCAATTTACTGTAGATCTTCTGAATCTCTTTTATATTTCTTTTGACATCTTTCTTATCTACATGGGCGGAGTGACCCTCGTTCCAGAGGAATTCTCTACCACGAATTAAAGGCCTGGTATGTTTTGTCTCATATCTGTAGACCGTACAGCTCTGATAAACCTTTAAAGGTAAATCTGTGTGTGATCTGATCCAGAGCTTGAACATCTCGTAGATGGGGGTTTCTGATGTGGGCCTCAACGCAAGTCTTCTTTCCAGTTCATTGGTTCCTGCATGAGTTACCCAGAACACCTGTTCCTCAAAGCCGGTTATGTGCTTCGTTTCCTTCCCTAATGTATCCTCTGAGATTAGAACCGGAAAAAGTGTTGGTTCGTGACCGCTCTCATCCAACATCTTTTCAAGATATCTCTGCATCTCCCTGATGATGAACAGGCCCCACTTTCTATAGACCGGCATACCCTTTATCGGATATCTGGAATCTACGATCTCAGCATCATCAAGAATCTTGTGATACCACTCTGAGAGATTTTCCTTAGCAGGCATTTGTTTTTCACCTCATTTGATAGAAATCACGAAGTGATTTCCCTTTCTTTTCGCCAGCGTTTTCTTTTCTAAAGAAAAGGCTGTTGTGATACCACTCTGAGAGATTTTCCTTTTTGACCATTCTATGGTTTTAATTATTAGAACCAGGGTTTTTAATTCATTTACATAGGTACTGAGTATTTCCTTTTAAGCTCTCTTCTATGGATATTGTTGTAGGGGCAAAAGGGTACTATTTTGCCGTCAGGTAGGGGGTAGTGTATGACGTACCTCTCTACTCTTTCAACATCAAAATTCCCTTTGGGACACAGGCTTTCGGTTTTCCTAACCAAGTTGAACGAAGCCATTCTGGGTTAAAAATTTGAATTAGCGTAAATAAAACAGAGCTAATTATGTATCCTGGGGAAAACAATTGCCATAAAATTTGTTACTACAACGACTATCATGGGTCCTAGGAACAGCCCAACGAAACCAAATACCATAACTCCAAATAGATAAGAAAGGATTATCACACCAGGGTGAATAACTCTGGAGCTTATGATCGGTCTTAAGACTATGTCCGGGGAAATATCGACAAACAGAAAGACCAAGACTATGGAAATCAAAATGAACCCTAATGAACTGAGCAATATACCGCTCAGGAACGCCTGGGCTATAATGTAGATGTACAGTGGAACCAAGACAATCTTTATGCCTATCGCCGGGATGAATATTGCTATTCCACATAGTAATCCCATGAGAAATGGGTAGGGGATTGCAAGATGTTCTGGTGCGAGGAGATTCAGTATATAGAACAGGGTGATTCCTATCGTTGAGGTAAGCATCGCGATAAGGATGTTGCTGAAGAAGATTCTGTGGAGATCTTTGTCTACGGAGTCAAGGAATCTTTTAGAAAGTTCATTATCCACTTTAAGGGATGATCCAAGGAGCCATTCCCTGAGCCTTTTACCATCCTTTAGTAGATAGAATCCTATTGTAAACATAAAGAATAGCTTCAAACCCAGATTAACTAAGCTTTCTAACGGCTTAGCTAGGCTTTCCAGTGGCAGGATTAGAAGGCCTGTGAGATCTTTGTTCGTTATTATCAATTCCCAGATCTGCTGGGGCGTCATTTTTTGACCCAAGTAGCTCAATTCCTCTAATATATTGCCCAGATAATATTCGCTTGGAATCGTGTAATCTACCCCCTCAAGGAACCTCATCAATTCATGGGAGGCTACACTGATCGCATATACAAGAATTAGTATCACCGGAAGGACGAAAATGATAAGGGCGAGTGTAGCGGAGATATTCTTACTACATATTCTATTATTAATGCGCTCATAGACCGGCCTTGTGATATAATAAATGAAGATGCCATAAATGATTACGTCAATGAAGGGAAAAATCATGTACAACAAAAGACCCACCGATATGATCCCGAAGACCAACCAGTAACGCTTATCTCTTTTGGCTACACTACCTGTCATCTTGGATATATATTTTGTGCGGGAGATTAAAAAGATATTAAACCTTTTCTGTCTCTATGGTTATAGTAAACAGAAGTAGTCAAGTGGGTGACAGCCGCCACTATACTAACTTCTTAAGTAATCCCAGAAGTCTCGGGTTTTTCGATTCATTTGATCCTCCCCTTAACTAATTTAATGGCTCTGTCAACATCCATTTTACTTATCTTTGCCCTTAACTTTAACTCAGCTATCGATTCTGAAATCTCGGTAATTTTTCTTGCAAATTGCTCCCTCGTCGTTTTGTGCATAATTTCAAGCAGATCATCTGACTTCCTCTGGATGTAATCTCTGATCGTGATGTCCATTTCCGAAAAAGATACCTTGGAGCTGAAAATTCTTGCAAACTCTTCTTGCAATAGAAGGTCATCCACCTTGCATTTCACGTATCCATTATACAACAATAGTTTACCGATCTTCGGATCCCTCCTCGCGAGGTCCATCTCGAGATAGTATTTTATCGTTCCCAGTAAGCCCATCTCCTCGAGCCTTCTGGACGAGGTGATAACGTAAAAATCCGTAAAGTATCTAATCTTCCCCAGTTTCCTCAGGCGGATGCTGAATTCCCCGTCCTCAAGTGGGACATCTCTGAAGCCATTTATGGTATTAAATGCCTTTTTCCTTACAGCGAGGTTAAATCCAACTAACGTTGTCAAAGTAACCTTGTCCCTAAAACTGAGATAGGAATTTGTTATCTTTTCAGTGAAGATTAACTTTTCGGTTCTCCTTGAAAATATAAAACCCGCACTGAAACCCAGAAGTTCGGGGTCTTTAAATTTTTCCATGACCCTCTCTAAGTAATTTTTTGACAGAATCGTATCTGCATCCACAAATACCAGGTAATTCCCAGCAGCTTGCTTTGCTCCTGTATTCCTGCTAATTCCGGGGCTGTGAATGTCTATGGCAACAATCTTATCCGCATATTTTTTGGCTATATCCACGGTTTTATCATCACTCTTCGCATCGCAGACGATAATCTCATATTCCGCTCTGGTCTCTTGGAATCTAATCGCTTTTAAGCACGATTCGATACATCTTTCCTCATTCCAGGTGGGAATTATGACCGAGATGTCCATTCTAAGATCTATAATTTTATTCATATATCAGGGAGCGGATATATAATAATTTATATATTGGAATTATTAGCGGGGGGTTATGTTGTTCGGAAAAATACATAGAAGATTCAAACGCATCCAGAGGAGCAGACAGATAGCCAATGTTTTAATTAAACATGGCTTCGGTCATCTGGTAGAGCGGCTGGAATTGAAACTTCATCCGTGGAAAAAGCCAAGGGAGGAAGTGGTTAAAATACCTGTTCCAGTTAGAGCCAGACTCGTTCTGGAGGAATTGGGAACAACATTCATCAAATTTGGTCAGATTCTGTCGATGAGACCCGATCTAATTCCAATGGATCTCGTTGAGGAATTTAAAAAGCTCCAGGACAGGGTTCCGGGTTTTGGATATGACGATGTCGAGTCAGAGATTAAAAAGGAGTTTGGGGCCCCCATAAAAGAACTATTTGATTCATTTGATAGAGATCCTGTAGCTGCGGCATCTATCGCTCAGGTACATCCTGCTGTTTTGGATGGGAAGGGTGTGGTTGTGAAGGTTCAGCGCCCTGAAATTGAGGCTACAATTGAGGCAGACTTAGACATTCTGTTTAATCTCGCCCGATTAATTACAAAACACATATCAGAGAGCAGATTGTATGATCCAGTGGGGATAGTGGAGGAATTTGCCAAGACGATAAGAAAGGAATTAGATTTTACGGTTGAGGGAAGAAATGCGGAGAAATTTGCTCGAAATTTTGCCGATTCTGAAGAGGTTTATATACCCAAGGTTTACTGGGAACTCACCAGTAAGAGAATCATGACCATGGAATCCATTCAAGGGACTAAAATAAGTGACATAGGCGAAGAAATAGGGGATGAGGCCAGAAAAAATCTATCCGAGAATATAGCCAAATCTTACATGAAGCAGATCCTAATCGATGGATTCTTCCATGCAGATCCACATCCAGGGAATATCTTTGTAATTAATAACAAAGTAATTGCCTTCATGGACTTCGGGATCATGGGCAGAGTCGATGATTACATGAAAGAGAAATTGGCAAGCTTGTTCATTGCCATAATACAGAGAGATACGAACAGAATTATAGACGAATTTCTGGATATCGGAATAGTGGGTGATGAAACATCCATTCCCGAATTTAAAGATGACATAGCAGAGCTCATAGAGAAATACTATGGAACTGAATTAAAACAGGTTAACATCTCCGTAATAATGAACGAGATAATGAAAACCGCATTAAAACATAAGATAAGGATACCTGCAAATTTCGCCCTATTGATTAAAGCCCTAGTAACCACGGAGGGAATCTGTAGAGAATTGAATCCCGATTTCAATCTCACCGAGATATCTGAACCCTTTGTTGAATCATTAGTTGCGGAGAGGGTACATCCAAGGAGGATAATAGGTAGATTCATAGAGAATATATCCGAATTTAATGAACTAATGATGCTTTTACCCAGAAGATTGAATCAGATACTGTCCAAGCTGGAGAGGGGTAAATTGTTAATAGATCTGGAGCATAAGGGTCTGAACAAGGTTATAGCCGAATTGGATTTAGTTAGCAATAGACTCTCTGTAAGTCTAATCATCTCCGCAATAATCGTCGGTTCCTCGGTAATAATGCTTACCGGCAAGGGTCCTCTGTTATTCGAACTGCCTGTAATAGGCATCTTGGGGTTTATCATTGCAGGAATCCTGGGAATGGGTTTGGTGATATCGATACTCCGGAGTGGGAGGTTTTAGTTTTTATTTTCAATCAATAATATAAATTAATTGGTGATATCTATGAAAGAATACATACGAAAGATTGGTCTGCTGGGAATTGGAATTGCCGCACTTACGAAGGAAAAGGCTGAGGAGTTAGCAAACGATTTGGTTAAAAAGGGTGAACTCAGTCAGGATGAGGGGAAAACCCTGGTTAAAGATCTCCTGAAGAGATCGGAAGAACAGGGAAATGAATTGACGAAGAGAATTGACAAAGAGGTCAAGAAAACATTAAAGGGGATAAACGTGGCATCCAAAGAGGACCTGCGAAAACTGGAAAAGAAGATAGGCAAGCTGGAGAAGGCCATGAAAAAGGCGGAGTAGTCACTTTTCCATCTTTATATCTGCGGAATGAACATTGGAAGGAGTAGATGTACCATCCCACTGCCTACTTTAGCCTATAAAATTTCTACTCTATCCGCTCAAACTTTTCTTTCGGAGCGCCACAGACGGGACATTCCTCTGGTGGTTCATCTCCTTCATGACTATGCCCGCATACAGTACATCTCCACCTCGTCATTTTATCTCTTAAAATTCATCCAGAAATCTATACAAAATTCTTAAGTAATCCCAGGAGTCTCGGGTGTTTGATTATCTTTTTAAATGCTATACTGTACTCCCCCCCGGATATTCTAACCAGGTCATCGCCGTTCCAGACCTTAGCGAGATAATTCATGTCCTCATCCCCGAGTTTTTCTGCGAAATGTCTAACCTTCAGGATTTTTTCCAGCTTTTTACCCTCTGTTGAAAACCATTCAGTTTCGTATTCCTTAAGCATTTCCAAATTTCCAGAATTTATGGCCTTTCCTGCCTTAATCCCTGCCAGTTTTCCAGCCAACATAGCCTCACATATTCCGCCACCGTGAATTGGATTTACCTGCCTCGCCGCATCGCCAACCACCATCAGGTTATCCCTGACCAGTTCTCGTAAAAAATCGCCAACGGGGACACAACCTACATTAACTTCTATGATACTTCCCTTCTCTAATCCGGGTCTTGATTTAATGAATCTATCCAGATAATATTTTGCCGTTCTTTTCTCTGTCCCAGAGATTCCGATACCTATATTTGCTCTGTCATCGTCCTTCGGGAATATCCATACATATCCCTTTGGTGCTAATTTGTTTCCCATAAACATGTGGATCATCTCCGGGTTTTCGATCTCTATCCCGGACATCTCGTACTCAAAGCAGGAACCTATATCCGCGAGGTTTATAGTTGTATCAATACCAGCCTGCCTAGCTATCTGGGAGTCAACGCCATCTGCGGCTACAATGATCTTCGCTTTAATCTCTTTTTCCTTTCTCTGATGTGTTATTCTGACACCAATGATTCTTCCGTTCTCCTTTAGCAGAGAAGCCTCTGTATCGGCCAGAACCTTTGCTCCCTGTCTTGAGGCCTCTGTGGCGAGAAATTTATCAAAGATCTTTCTCTCGATTATATACCCATAAATTCCATCGTATTCTATCTCTACTTTACTACCATTCGGGGCATAGACTACTGCACCACACATCTCTTTATTGACAAATCTCTTATCCAAGGGAATTTCAAATTTTTCAAACGCTTTTAGTCCGAGACCCTCACCGCATCTCTTGGGGGAACCTATCTCACGATGCTTATCCACAACCAAAACATCTGCCTTTTCTGCCGCAAATTTCGCTGCAGTAGAGCCGGCAGGACCGGCACCAATAACAATTACATCATATTCATCTTTCATTTTCTATCGTGATTAAACCAGCAGGACAGACAAGTTCACACTTTCCGCATTTAATGCATTTCTCGGTTATTATCTCTACTTCACTCTCAAGAGTTATCGCTCCTGTAGGGCATACAGCTACACAGCCACCGCATCCGTAGCAATTTTTGATCTTCATCATCCCCTTACATCCTATGAAATCCCGAGTAATCTTATATTGAATTCGACAATTATAAAGAGGATATACAGGATTATTAATGCTATGCCCTCCTGTACCAGTATGTGTTTTTCAACATCTATAAATGTCGTGAATAAAAATGCAACAATTAACATAAAGAAGGAACTCGTCAGGAATAATATGAAATTCGCCTCTATCGGATAGATTATTGCAGTTATGCCCAGAACCAATGTGGATTTGGCAACGACGTTACCTATCAGATCGCCCAGCGCCATATATCTATGTCTCGTTAAAATGGATTTGGCCTCGAACATCAATTCCGGCAGAGTAGTTCCGAATGATATAAAAAACAATCCGATTAAAATTGGAGGCACCACAAGCTCCATCGCCAGTTCAGAGGCATATTCTACGACTAAACCGGAGCTAAAGAAAAGGAATACGATGCTAATACATGAGATCATTATATCCAGAATGAATTCTTTTTTGGGTACTCTCTCCATCTTTTCTTTAAATCTCTTTTCCTGCGTAATTAACCTTAGAACATACAGGAGAAATGCTATCAACAGAATACAGCCATCTAACCTACATATCTTCTGGTCTAACATCAGGATTAATGGCAGCATAACGATGAAAAACATATATAAGGTATCTGTCCTTACCGCCTTGGTCTCTATCTTGATACCGCCTCTCAGGATCGTAACGATTCCAATAACCAGTGTTAGATCTATTATGTTTGCACCGATGACATTACCCAATGCAAGGGCAGAATTCTGATTCAATGCGGAGGTAATACCGATGAATAACTCTGGTATGGTGGTTGCAAATGCTATAACCATAAATCCGATAACAAATTCACTTAACCTGTAGTATTGTGCTATCCTCAGAAGAGCCTTCGCTAAGAGCTCCGCGCTGATTACCAAGATTATGCATGCACCCAGAAACTGTAAGAGGATTATGATCGAAAACGGCATCGTTTATCAGGTATATAATATGGTCTTGTAGTAAAAAATGTGCCAGATTTTATTCATACCTCAGCGCATCCACCGGTTTCACTTGAGTGGCCTGCCTTGTGAGGAGTACACTGGAGATGCACCATATAAAGTAAATCTGTTATCTCAATCTATTATCTTGCTATCACTTGACTTTTTCCTTAAATATTATCACCCTTCAATATCCACAACCCTCTGCCTGACCATGAAGGATGAGATCAGGGTCATTAATAAAACCGCTCCCACTAAAACACAAAAAATTCCCTGAGTAAGGATGCCTGATTCATATCCGAAGATGGAGATAACCACTCCGATGGTTAGGTTTGAGTTAAATAATTTTGCAGTATATCCTGAAATGTCTGGTACAATAAATCTTCCAGCGAGATAAACACCTGAATATGTGGCAGCAAATCCTACTAAAACCAACAAAACTAAGAGCAGAAGCGCCCAAAGGTCATGAATTAGATACGTAATTTCGATGTTCAAACCTACATTGAAAAAGAATATCGGGGCAAAGAATCCAAATACTATACCATTCAGTTTGTCATACAGCTTCTCGTGTTCAATTACAAGTTCTGAGGTGACAACCCCCACCAAGAAGGCTATAACTGCTGCCTCTATCCCTGCTTTTTCAGAGAACACTGCAATCACAAGTATCAGCAATAGAATTAATTTAAATTCAAACTCTGATACATTCCCCTTGAATCGAGAGAATATCTTTCTGCCGAGATAAGGGAACAGGAAAGTGAAGATAAGCAGGAAGATAATGAATGCGATAAGCACCCATGACAGTGTCGAGAAGAAAACAGTCCAGATGGATATGGTAAATAATTCCCCTATCATAGCCGCTCCAAGCATCAACTGCTCTTCCTCACCCAACTCTCCCCCACTCCTCTTCTTTAATATGGGATATATTATTGCAACAGAGGTCGATGATATTATGATTGCAGATAAAAGTGCCTGGTTGCTATTTATGGGAAGGAATAGTGGAACAACATAGGTTGCCAGGATTAATATTGCTGTGAAAGGGAAAATAAAGGACGACGTCCCCATAATAATACTCTTCTTAAATTTTGTTCGCAGCAAATCAAAGTCTATTTCCAGGCCGGCAATATACATTAACGTCAATAGTCCTATGTTGGCGAGGACCCCTATCATCTCGGGGGTTTGAAATGATACCATACCCTGCTCGAGCATTAGCTGGACGAGTATACCCGCCATTAACTCTGCGATAGCGGTGATAATACCTATCTCCATCGCAACCACACCGCTAAGTACTATAAACACGGAGACTATGATTATATCCTTCATGTTTATCTATTCAAAATAAACAGATTAATATCACCCTCTACTAATTCATACGATGGAATTCCATTCATATCTCAGCGCATCCAAACCGCGGGGGGGGCTCCCCCCCAGTTTTAGGTATATCCTGACCCCTCCCTCAATCCTGATCTAATTCACTCATACCTCAATGCATCCACAGGCTTTAATTTAGCGGCCTGCCTTGCAGGAAGAACGCCCGAGATGCTACCTACCAGAAAAGAGAATGCTAAAGCCCCAAGAATAAGCTCCGGGGTGATGCTTGCCTTAATCAAGACTATGTCAAATTGCGTTACAGCAATATACTCAAAACCTTTACTTATAGATGCCCCAATCAAACAACCTACAGCACCTCCAACCATCCCAATGGTGCCTGACTCTATGAGAAACAGAAGCAATATGTCAGAATTTCTCGCCCCCACAGCCTTCATGACACCAATCTCCTGAGTTCTTTCAAGAACTGAAGTATACATGGTATTCATTATCCCTACGCCTCCCACAAAGAGCGAGATTAACGCTATTGCAACAACAACCCACTGCACAGCATCTAAAACAATAGAGGTGGTATCCATCATCTGCTCCAAGCTCTGAACCTGGAAGTCCTCCTCCCCTTTTTTAAGGCCCCTATCCTTTCTTAGTGCTTCCTCTATGTCTTCTGCGACATCGTCTGTTTCATAGTTTGCTTTAACTTTCACAATAGCAGTCAAGTATTCGTCCTTGATGTCGAAGAGCTCCTGTGCCGTCTTCGCTGGAATATATATATTTTTGTCATCCTCTGGGTTACCTACCCTGCTCACCTCACCAACTACCTCGAATTTTTTGTCGTTTAAGGTGAATCTATCACCTACCCCCACTGGCCTGTCGAAGACGTTACCTGCCCAGTACTCGTAGCCTATGAGAGCTTTGTACCTGTCGTTTTCCCTGAATTTCTTCTGTCCCCTCAGGACTTTCATTCCACTACTTTCCAGCATGATCTCCTGAGTCCCTGGGTCTAGGCCTGCAACAAAGGCATATATCACTTCATCCTTGAATTTTACCTTAGCGTACTTGGCCATCATACCACCTGCTTGATCAACGCCACGAACATCCATTATCACATCAAGATCGTGGTCGTTTAGTGATGCCGTTCCACCGGAAAGCATTTCAACCATCCCTCCCGGGATCACATAGACTATATCCTTACCCAACAACTCAAACTGTTCAGTTAGGGCATCCTCCAGGCCCTCTCCTAAGGAAATTAATGATACAATAGCCGCTATCCCCACAAAGATCCCCAGCATAGTCAGCCAGCTCCTGATTCCCCTGCCTCTTATACTCCTAATCGAGAGTGTGAAAAAATCCTCAATCATTGAAACTTTATTAAAGTTTCATCAAAGGACCTATCGAGCGTTAGCGAAGATAGGTCTGAATTGATTACTCCTTTATTACCTCCCACTTATTCATTTTAATCTATTGACTTTGTAAAGTAAAGGGTTCATCCATGTCTTAAAGCCTCCACGGGATGCATTTTCGATGCCCTCCTGGCCGGCAGATAACCTGAAAAACAACCAACAAGGAATGAAAATAACAAAGCGCCTATGATAAGTTCGGGGGAGGCATACACTCTGAAGATATCTATGCCACCGTAATTCACAACAAGATATTCCGCGAATTTGCTCAGAAGTAAACCAAGAATTACACCTATTATCCCTCCAACAAGACCGAGCATTCCTGACTCTATAAGGAACATAAGCTGTATGTCTGAATTTCTCGCCCCCACCGCTTTCATTATGCCTATCTGATGTGTTCTCTCAAGAATCGAGGTATACATTGTGGTCATAATCCCGATTCCACCCACAAAAAGCGAAATTGCGGCAATACCTGCCAGAAAGCCAGTCACCAGACTAAAGACGTCTTTAAATACCCCTACAACATTTTCAGCGGTTTCAACAGTAAAATCCTCCTCATCCTCTTTCACACCTCTATGCCTCCGTAGCTTCTCTTTAATGTTTTCAGCAACCTCATCTATATCAGAGCCCTTTTCAACCTTGATCATGATTGATGAATATTCATCGCTTTTGTTGAACAACTCCTGTGCCGTCTCAATTGGTATTGTTATCTTACTATCATGAAAAGGATTTCCTGTCTTCTTGTTTTTTCCTACAACATCGAACATTATCCCCTCTAACTTTATTTTATCCCCTACGCCAATATCGGTATCAAAGAAGTCACGTGTTCTAACCCCCACCTGTGCCTTGTATTTGTCCCCCTCCTTAAGGTACCTGCCCTCATCCACAGCAAAGAAATCAATCTGTCTTAACAGCTTTTGATATTTCGGATCGGTTGGTGCTCCAAAGATGGAAACAACTATCCGTTTGTCATCTGCCTTTACGTTTCCGGTTGCAATTATAACACCTACTGCGGAATCAACACCCCTCACCTTCTCTATAACGTCGAGGTCGCTTTTGTGTAGTTTGGCCGAGACAAAGCTTCCTCCAATAGCTCCAAATGTTCCCCCTCCGGGAGTTACAATGATTCTATCACCGCCAACCATCTCGAACTGTTCATCAATGACCTTCTGTAATCCCTGACCAAGAGAAATAAGTGCAACGACGGCAATAATACCTATAAATATTCCCACCATGGTCAGCCAGCTTCTGAGCTTTCTATGCATGATCCCATCTATTGCTAGCTTAAGATAATCCGCAATCATTCTCCTCTCAGTTAAAAAATTAAAGACAACAGGAAATTACTTGGAGAAGAGTTTCCTGTTCAGGAAGCCGGTAACTAATCCAAGGAGTTTAATGATGAACCACACAACCAATATTACGATGAAGAGCACTGGTACCGCCATCAATAGCCCGAAGATCATCGAAGAGGCTCCGTCTGCCTGAAACTTCGCAGCATACTCTTCTTTTGAAAGAACCTTAAGGTTGACTGTGCCCTCGTGTGTATACTTTGCGTCACTTCCATCCCCTTTGTACTGCAATTTAACCTTCAGGGGTATTGTTTCTTTGTCCACTGAATCACTTACCTCTATGGTGAACTCATCTGTTTCGATATCGTCTGAATCAAGATTTCCGATGTAAAATTCATTTATAGAGGTCACCGTGTAGTCATCGGTTGGTTCAAGAGTCAATTTTACAAATTTTGCATCAACGAAGCCCTCGTTTACCACTTCTATCGATACCTCCCCTTTGCTTCCCTGTGTAAAGGTATCCGCGCTTTCTAAGCCTATTGTCAGATCGGGGGTTGCATCTATCCTCACTCCGATATCCTTACTTACCTGTTTTTCTGATCCATTCGCATTGATATACTTTATCGTCAACGGAATCTTGTATACCATAGCTTCTGTTTCACTGTCCACTGAAACCTTGAAGGTTATATCCTTATCTTCTCCAGCCATGAAATCCCCGACATACAACTCAGAGGTTCTTACCGGTGTGAAGGGGCTTGTAAGATCCAGTTTAACCATCACATGTTTCGCATTACCCCCTCCCTCGTTTTTGACATTGACTGTTACATCACTTATACTACCTAACCTCACGGTATTGTCTGAGTCAACATCGAACTTGACCATCCCCCTGACCGGGAGATCGAATTCATGGAACTTTACAACTTCCTCATCTGTTCCATCTATGTCCGTCTCCATGACAGAGAACTTCATCTTATAAGAGGTTGCTATCGCATTATCTCTTATTTTTATATCAAATGGTGTTGTCCAGCTCTCTCCAATGAAGAGATGCCCGACATTCTTTGTGTCTTTCTTGATAATCACGTATTTCTCAGCGAGATCGTCCGCCGGCTCAAGCTTTGCCTTATAAAAGACTTCGTGATTCTCTTCCCTCGCTATATTATCCGGGTTTTGAACGGCCCATGTCCTCTCAATAGGACGGTTGACGAATTTCATATACACTGTAACGTCGTCACCCGCCTCTATATATGATGGATCCCACATCATGGAATCAATCCTTATCTCTGACCTTATGTCTCCGTTAACGGTTCCAAAAAAACAAAAAATCAAAATTCCCATAACAAAAATTTTTTTCATATTCATTTTAAATACCTCCTCATATTGTTTTACCATCTCTGAGATGGATTATTCTATCAGCGTACCTTGAAAGGCTCTCATCGTGTGTTACCATGACAATGGTCTTCCCATTACCGCTGTGTAGTTTTGATAGCATCTCCATTATCTCTTTCCCCATTTTTGAATCAAGGTTTCCAGTGGGCTCATCAGCCAAAATAACCTCGGGATTATTTGCCAGGGATCTTGCTATAGCGACCCTCTGCTGCTCTCCCCCTGAAAGCTCGGTTGGCTTATGATACATCCGCTCTCCCAAACCAACCTCCTCCAGCAGTTTCTTTGCCCTTTTCTCTCTCTGATACCTTGGAATGTCCTGGAAGGTCATCGGCAGCATCACGTTCTCTATCGCTGTTAGGCCGGGCATGAGGTTGAATGTCTGGAATATGAAACCGATTTTCCTTCCACGAATCTGGGCGAGGTCTGATTCATCGAGCTTGGAGATGTCCTCTCCGTCTAGGTAGATTTCTCCTCGGGTAGGTACGTCAAGGCAGCCTACCATGTTCATTGCTGTGCTTTTCCCAGATCCTGAGGATCCCATTATGGCTACAAACTCATATGGGTACACCTTCATAGTAAGTCCTCTCAATGCCGGAACCTCCACGTCGCCCATCTTGTAGATCTTCCAGACATCTCTGAGTTCTATGATCGGTTCAGTTTCAATTTTGGGTTCCATTCTCTTGATCTTTAACAATCTTGGATTCATCGAATTTATAGGGCCCTGACATGAGCTCAAGCAATCTGTTTATAGCCTCATAATCCTTCTTCAGCTTCTGGACGTTTCTCAGATAAGCCCTTGATTTCTCGCTCTCATCCTCTCTTAATTTTATCTCGCACCCATCTATAATCCTTGCCATATCCTCTATATTCTTCCCCAAAACCTCGAAAAATGCCTTTCTTATAGCTGCTATTGCAGAATGCTCACATTCGAAATACACCTTCTTGCTCCCGGGGTTTCTGAATCTCCTGATATCGAATATATTCTCCGAGATATTCATAGACTTAGAGATCGTAGAGACGCTATAACCTGTCTCGGCAGCTATTTCATCCAATCCAAGCGCTTTGTCTGAGAAAAAAATAACGGTATAAATCCTTCCGACCGTTGGATTGATCCCGAAGCTCTCACAGAGGCTCATATAACCGTTAGTAATTTCGGCCTTAACATCGTCTGTTATCTTAGACATTCTGGATGTACTGTAATTTTAATTACAGGACAGTAGAAATTTCTGAAGGAAATTTCTTGATATTTACTATTTTTCGAATATATGAAATATTGTAAATATTTAGATATTCAAGGTATAAAAAGCCGCAGGTTAATATATCTATTAGGAAACATGGGTCACTACTCACTCTGGTTAGAACGCTATGAAAATTGCAGGGACAGGATATCCGATGATCTCAGAAGCTACAAGCTGCAGATTGATAAAGTCCGGGATAAGATCTCCGACAAGGGTTTGATCCTGCCGTTGAAATCGCCCAAAAAAGGGATAAAAGCCAGGATGTGTTTCGTTGATGGCGGGGAGGGCATAAGAGAGCTTCTGGGGGCGGCAATTTATTTCATCAGGGCATCCGGTCTGATTTTAGACAAGGATTCAGGAAACGGTGAGAAATTCGTCAGGGATTTAGATATGAACATCCTCGATTATGATGAATATACGAAAGAGAGGGTTGAGCTTCTGCGGGGGGCAATGGAGTTTGACGTTGCTCTAAAATGCGTGGAAGATCACTCTCCAGAGTATCTATTTCTGGACGGCTCATTGTACGTCAACTCAAGGAAAAAACCCATAGAATGCGATGAATATCCGATATACCGGAAAAAATTTGTCCGACTCTTGAAGCTTTGCAAGAAGAACTCAGTCCATGTTCTGGGGGTTTCCGAAGACAGTAAATCCAGGCTCTTTGCAAACTATCTTGCAATCAAGTACGACATAAAATTCCCAAGGTTCATGACGGATTCCTGCATTTTGCGTATATTGAAAAAAAACGAGATGTATCGCACTGTCGAATTCACCCCCCAGTCTCGCTTTGAATCTGATGATAAATTAACATCGACCCTGATCGCTTCATTCCCGACCGTCTATGTCCAACCAACACATCTTTCTAATCCTCTACGCGTAGATGTTCCTGATTGGGAGCATGATTTCGACAAAATCATATCCCTGATCGTACAACTCTCAAAGGGATCAAAGCAATACGGCTATCCCCTGCCGCTGTATCTGGCCCACTTGGATGCAAGAATAAAAAAGAAACTGGCAGATTGGTGTGCCAAGCAACTGATCCATCATATCTCAAAAAAAGATATTGATTTATACGATACCATCCTGCATGAAACCAGACGGGGTTTAAGACCCAAGGGCTGAATTATTATACCCCCTTCCAATAGATATACATGAAATTAGGAGATCTACTCAACCTCTTTCTCATCCTTCTTGGTATCCTGTTCTTCGGCGGACTTCTTCTCATTAGCATAACATCAGCGATCTGGAGCTTCTTGGAAGATTATGGAATAGAGCTTAACCTGGAAGGAAAAACAGCAGTCACTCTGGCAATAATCGTAGTCATTGCTGCAGTTGCCTATCTTCTAGTTAAAGAACCAGTCGATAAAAGCGAACGTAAAAAGAAGAAATAATTACTTCTTCTGCAGACCATTCCACCACGTTGCAGGTAAAAATCTCTCTATGGTCAGGTCCCTCTTCAGTTCCATATCCTTAAATTCCGGATACTTGAACCTTACCTCAAATCTCGTCTTATACCTGAATAGTCTTTCAACACATTCATTACACAGAACACCCGCATAAGGTCTCTCTGGAATCTTCTTGCTCTTACCGAGTTTCCCCATCTCTGAAGGGATATAGTTCGGCACTCCTGAGAGGGGCTTTCCACACCTCCCGCAATGGTTTCTGCTAGGTTTTTTTCTTTTATAACGGATTACCGTCTTCCCTCCAGGGATTCTCACCTGCCTTCTTTTCTTAGATCTCGATCTATATCTTGGCGCGACCATTTAACTCACCTTTAAGACTTTATTTATAACTAATGAAACGGCCATGGCACATATGAGATACCACCAGAACCATCCCAAATCAAATCCGGCTAATGAAGCTACGGTACCCGCTGAACTGTATTGATCTCTCAGCCACGAGAAAACCAGTATGAATGGGATAAATGTAATGAGCATGGGTTTAAATGAATGCTTTAAATTTTCCATTGTAAGCTTCATCATATCTCCTTGTGATTTTTGAAGCTTTTTTGTATCCCCTGATTTTGTCGCTTTCTTCATCTCCTCCTGATGTTTCTTTATTTTCTCTTTTGTCTCCCTCATCTTCTCCTGATCTAATACGGCTTTCCTTACCAGTGCGCTCATGATTGCAAGCCCCGTGGATATTAGCGCTATCGTATATCCCGCTTCAGTAATTTCGATCATTCTACCTCAAAACCTCTATCATCTCCCTTGTAGCTTTGTCAATCTTTCCCTGTGGATTATTTATAACCCTTACCGTTGCCCCCGTTAATACAGAATAAGCGGCAGCAAAACTTCTGTTCATCATCTGATGTAATTCAATGCCTTCTTTCATTTCCTCATCCCTGCTCCTCCTTTTGTCACCCATTCTCCTCTTTGCAATCTCTTCCGACTTAGCTTCCACAAGAATAATACAATCCGGCTTCAATTTTCTCAGAACCCATTCCGGAAGCCCGGGAAGATATCCATTTGGCGTACTTATTGTACAGTGGGTATCAACCAGGATATTGCCTTCCATCTCCGAAATCCTCTTGGCTGCTGACTCCTGAATCTCTCTCTGAGTTTTTGAATCCAATTTTCGCATGTCATCCCTGCTCTCAACTATCTTCCTTGATTTTGCAATATCGATCATAACATCACCATATGTCACCATCTCATACTTAATTCCCTCATCTTGAAGAATGTCCATCGCCCTCGTGGCAACGGTCGTCTTCCCGGTCCCAGGAATTCCAGTTACTACCGCAAGCATTCTGACACCTTCCAAATTTGGCTGATAAGAGAATATGGATTGGGGGGTTAAATATTAAGGGTAGGGGATGGAAGAAACGAAGTAGGATATTACCGTCTACTAGAAAGAACCACTATGCTTTTTTCCATCTTAGTGGCTAGTTTTTTCATCATCTCCCGATCGGATTTCATAGCTTTCCTATCCTCCTCAAGAGTGGCAGTAAGTTTTTCTAATGTCTTACTAAGTGGGTTTATAGCCTTGGCTGACATATCCATATTTACAGATATGACACCATATTTTTCATCTATTTTTCTTATAGACGAAGCGTAATCGAGCAAAATATTATATGATGCACCCATCTGATCACCTAGTTCCTCCTCCATACTACCGTGTTTTATTTCAAATGTTGTGAATTTATCTGTTGGCTTCTCCTCTATGACCTGAACTTTATCTACTTCAGCATTAGGGTAGCCCTCAATATGCCACTTCTCCTTTCCCTCAGCATTTTTTAGTTTTTTGATAAAGTTGTGAATGTCCTTATCTCTCCCCTCACATAGTATTTCTACTGTCCTGTCCTTCATGTTTTCAACAGATCCTTTAAGCTTGTGTTTTAATGCTGTTTTTTGTACATAATCTCTATATCTGACACCAGTTATATTTCCATCAACAATAAGTCTAAATCTCCTCATTTTCCTTAAAAAAAACAAGCATAAACCGTAGTTTTTTTTGTAGTGTCCACTTTTAATCTGTTAGATTATGTGCAAAACGGGTATATAAACCACAGGTAGAATCGCTGCACCCCTCTGGGGGCACTAAATTTAAGTGGTAAAATAGATCAGAGTTCTCGGATTTGCTGGATTTAAGCTAATGCAAAGAAGACCTATACCCTTTCACGTCGTATGATGGTAATATTTGCCAAGAGCCTTTGACCTTTAGTGATATTTTCGTATTCTTCAACATTCATATCTTCACCGAATGGTTGTTCTACTGTCCCAAATTTAATTATCCACTGTGGTTTATGTGGAATGGATTGACCGTTCTGCAACACGGCCAATGGGAATAGATCGTATATGAATATATCCGCTCTTATAACCCCTCTCTCCTTATATGCAGTTATTGGCTGTATTCTGATATACTCATCTATTATTGAGATCTGATTAGGATACAAAACAATGCAAGATTCTTGATCATCGGGATCTTGAATCAGTAGGGACATATTGGATATGTCACCTTCAGGGTTATATGATAACCCCTTTGCCTTGAATTCATATCCTGAGTACGAACTAGAAAATCTTAGATTGTTTATCCCTCTTATCGTGCCTTTTACCAGATATATGGTATCATCCTCAATATCCATAACATAGAATTCCTCTCCAGCAAACAGTATCTTTCCCCTCCACTCAAGATCGACAAGCGTTTCATTTTCATAAATATCCTGCATCGGGATATAACCGACATCGACGGAATATACAAATGGTCCATCTCTCTCCTGCATATAATGTGCTGGATTTTCAAGTAGGTCTATCCCCTCCGATGATATTCCGAAAGTTTTATGAATATTATTGTATGTCCCACTTTTCAGGTAATTGGAAAATTCGAAATCATATGATGATTTTATATAGATCGCTGTATAACCACTAGGATAACTGTATTGAAGAGCGCCAATCTCAAGATCATCCACTACTATACTCCCGTTGTCAGGCATGTCATAAGAGTCTGTATCTCCATTAGGTTTCTGGATGTGTAATTTCCTACCGTGCAACTTGAATTTATAGTCTATAAATGTTCTTTCAAACAAGAAAAAGTTTTTCCCACCCAATGTGATTATCTTTGAATGTTTTGGCGCCCTAGAAGTAGCAATATCATAGTCCCTTACATAGATCTTCACGCTAAGCCCACCATACCTTTCTAATATTCCAAACTCAAGATTATCTATAACGAACTTATCGTAAAACTCTACTTCGTCAGTAGCTCCATCGGGCGTTTTTATGCTAATTAAATACTTATCCCCTCCACTGGTAGACACAATATTGTTCAAATTTAATCCATATCCAGAGTACTCAACAGTTTCCACGCCCTTTAGTATCAGCTCTGTAATTGTTGTAGACGTGCTTGTGGCAGTTGTTGTGGCTGTTGTAGTTGTGGTCTGCGTTGTTGTAGTAGATGTAGTTGTTGTACTTACAATACTTGTAGTTGTGCTTGTGCTGGTTGGAATTGTTATTGTAGTTGCTGTTTCAGGATAAACAAACAAATCAAATATCAGGGAAAATAGTGCAAATGCTAGAATGAAAATAACCCCCAGGAAGATCACTATCTTCATTATCTGGGATGTCATAATAGGATATTACATATTCAGGAATAAAATCATGTAGCTGGGGGAATTTGAACAATCAATTCTACCTTCCCTTTGAATTTGCTATGCAAATTCAATTTGGAATCCTAAGCCTTTTCTAAAGGCTTAGCTGGGGGGAGTTATCTGAACGCACCTTTCTTTAACAAAGAAACGTGCACGAAAGAAAAACAAAGAACAGTACCATCGAGCTTGCGAAGATGGCACCATAGTGTAAACTGACAGTGGCAGTTTAGCTGGGGGGGAGATTAACTGAAATGTCTAAATCCCTATAGGTAATTATTGGTTTTTATCCTTTAAATACTATATAAATTCATAGGAATATTAAGATGGAAACGCCTGAAATCCCCAAAGAAGTTTTAGATTACAGAGATCGCTGGTACAAAAGAGCAGAAAATTTCAGAGGACGTCATTTAACCAAGATGGATGTACAGGTTGCTTCTGAGCTACTTGCAGGTGAAAGAACGATACTGATGAACCTCCTTGAGGAGAGTGAGCATTATACACGAAAGGTGCTTCTTGTCATAGCTGATGTGAATTCAGAAGCGGAAAATGCTCTCTCTGAGGGTTTCAATAAGGATGGAAAAGGAGATGTACTAATGTCCCTTCTTCAAATTTCTCTGTCTGTGGGTCTACCTGTTGTTGCGACTATGGTACTCAGTTGCATTGGTGTATTCATAGATGGGTGGGGGGTTGTTATAATGGTTCTTGCAGCTCTTTTAGCATTTAAACTCATTGATGATGTTGGAATAAGACACATCACACACCTCATACAGAGCAAACCAGACATGCGCCTCGAATCAAAGGATAACCTTACAAAAATAAAATGAAATTGCAGCAAACCAACAAAGGACAATACTATCTGACCGTGCCAAAAAAGATCGTGGAAGCTAAGAAATGGAGTAAAGGCCAAGTGTTGAAGGTCATGTTTAATGAGCGGGGGAATCTGGAGCTGGAAGAGGCTAAAGAGAAATAATCACTTAACTAGAATACCATCATGAAAATACTCTTTCGTTAAGAGGACTTTTTTATCGCAAGCGGTGAGAAGATAGTTTGACATGGAAAACCTAGATTTTCTCACAAAATCTGAGTAATAATACAATATGACTTTGATTTTATAGTCTCTTCTTATTTTGTTCAAGATAGGGACAAAATCAGTATCGCATGCAAGCAGAATAATTTTCCTATAATCACCGTCTGTTGTAGCACTCATTAAACCCATAGTAAGTAGAGTATCTACTCCTTTTTGATGAAACCCATCATCTAATTTCTGGCACCTGCCTTCATGCACATAAAAATGTGGTATCTGTCTTAGACAATAAACAAATTTGTCGTAACCTCCTTTCTTTTTTATTTCCTCAGGAGTCGGAGTAGGGCTTTGGTACGGGGGGGCGGTATAATAGTGGATGCTATCACACCATAAATTCTCTCGTTTAGCCAACTCACTGGCTAATTTATCAATTCTAAACGATGGTCGCTTTTCAAAGAAGTGATCCACAATCTTGGATAAATAAGCACCATCAATAAAAACAGAAGTATTTTCCATCATAGTATAAGATAAGAAGGACGTCCAGCATCCCCGTAGGAATGCTGGGGCTCATTTTGTATTATTATTACATTTATAGTATAAAAATGGTATATGGTTTTAGTTAATGAAAAATAGAAAAAAGCATCTAGCATCCCCTTTAAATAGGGAATACTAGGGGGCATTTTGTAGTTATAATATAGGATTTAATCTATAAAAAGTATATAAGTCGCACAGAGAGAGTTACCACACCGAAAACCCCATCTCCATAGGGGTTTATATGTTGGGTATTCTATATCCTATGCCTTAGTTTCGCACCGGAACACCCTATAAACTCTCTGAAAATCCAACCCAGTATTAATAAACAAATTACGGCATTAATCAATCAAAAAACTTTCTCTACTATTTAGATATATTCCCTATGTTTTCAACTTTCAACTAAACAATTCTGGGAAATCACTTTTGAGATGCGTAATCGAGGATTTATGCCTGTACCCCATACTCTCAGCTATCTCGCTTTGTTTCCATCCACTCTCAATCAAGTTCTTGATTGTTACAGCGAGTTGTTTTCTATTCTGATTGTCTTTCGGCATTTTCCCCTCCAGGGAAATAGACAGCAGCTAATTCCTCCCAGAGGGAAATACGACAGCGTTTATTATTTAGTTCTTAGCCCTTAAATGGGGGATTTGAACTTAGTTGTTTAGCTGGGGGGGAGATTTGAACTCCCGTTGGTCGGTCTGCAGCCGACTGCCTAACCGAGCTTGGCCACCCCAGCTCTGTGGCATAACAATTATTATTTTTCATGCTTAAAAGATTCGAAAAATCAGCTTTTTAGACTGGAATCCAATACCTAACAGTCTTGGTATAATCTCAAAAACAAAAGACAGAAGGATTAAAATGGCTAAGAAAAAGGATACTGAACTAGAAGAACCCGAAGAAATTGAAGAATCCGAAGAACCCGAAGAAACAGAAGAAATAGAAGGAACTGAGGAAGAAGTCGAGGGAAGGGAATTCGCCTTCGCCATGGCTCCCATAGTAAGGCTGATGAGGGATGAACTGGATAGTGACAAATTGATAAGGCGCAGGGTAAAGACAGGGATGAATCTGTGGCTGGAGAAGGTCTGCAGGAAGGTTACCAGCAAGATAAATGAATCCGAATATACTGTAGTTGAGCTGGACGACTTTAAAACAGCCATAGAACCCTATGAGATGATCGACGATGTTGAGCAGGAAAGACATAGGATCGTCGCAACATTAGAGAAGATAAAGCAGGATTGCGATTCATTAATCAGGGATGTTAACCGTAAATTCATCACGTATGAAATACCTACGACTGAGGGGGAACCAGAATCCGAAACAGAGTAATAATGACTTCCTACGAATATGAAACCTTATTGGACCGGGCATGGGAAAAACTTCCCGAGAAACTGAAGAACCATTCAAGGTTCGAAATACCTAAGGTTGATTCCTTTGTTGAGGGCAATCAGACGATAGTAAGAAATTTCAATGAGATCGCCAACACCTTTGGGAGGGAACCGAGGCATCTGATGACATACTTATCGAAGGAGCTGGCGGCGTTTATAACATCTGACGGTAAGAGGGTCATTATAAACAGGGTTCTGAGGAGGGAGATGATCAATAAGCGCGTAGATGAATATGCAAGAGAATATGTTCTCTGTCACGAGTGCGGACGTCCCGATACGAAGTTTACGGAACTCGCGGGTGAAAAGATCATAAAGTGTGAGGCATGTGGTGGATGGCGGCCTTTGAGGAAGATTAAGTAGGGAACAAATGATGTACGTGAATACTCGCAGGAGTCAAAACGAAATTTTAGTTTCAGTTTGTGATAAGGAAATTCTGGGGAAGAGCTTCTCGGAGGGTGATGTTCATCTCGAGGTATCTAAAGGCTTTTACGAAGGTGACCTCGTTTCTATCAAAGAGTTACCTGATCTGCTATCTAAGGCTACGATTGCAAATCTATCTGGCAATAAAGTAGTGGAAGAAGCGATAAATCTTGGATTTGTAGAAAAAGAGCACGTTCTGGTGGTTTCTGGTGTTAAGCATGCCCAAATCATTGTTCTATAACTGTTTCTCTTTTATTTGTCTGTTGTATAATATCTAAGAATGAAAGATATCGAACTCCCCCGAAAGGTACTCGTGGGGGATAATGCAATAGATAGTGTCAGAGATGTCATACGTGAATTGGGCCTTACTGGAAATCCTCTGGTAATCGCGGATTCAAATACCGCTGAAATCGCTGGCAACAGGGTTAAATCGGATCTAGATTCTGAAATTTATATCTCCGAGAATTCAATAGATCAGAATATACAAAGAGCCACTGAACTAATAAAAGGGAAAAACATCAGGTACGTCGTTGGCGTTGGCGGCGGCACAGTTATAGATCTTACAAAGATATGTGCGTATAAATCAGGAATTCCCTTTCTCAGCGTTCCAACTGCAGCTTCACACGATGGCATAACATCCCCACAGGTCTCTCTAAAGGGCAAAGAACCAATCTCCATCAGGGTCCATTCTGCTCTGGGGATCATTGCGGATACCAAAATAATCAGGAGAGCACCCCCAAGGTTGACGGCAGCTGGCTGTGCGGATGCAATTTCAAATTATACCGCAGTATTGGATTGGAAGATAGCTCACGAGGAAACGGGTGAGTATTATGGGGATTATGCGGCTTCTTTGTCGATGATGAGTGCCCAGATAGTTATGTACAACGCCGAGAAGATCAGGAATCAGGTTGAGATTCTCGTTGAGGCCCTAATAAGCTCAGGGGTTGCAATGGGGATAGCTGGCTCTAGTAGACCCTGCTCGGGGGCAGAACACCAATTCAGTCACGCATTGGATATGATCTGTCCAAAACCTGCCCTACACGGTGAGCAGTGCGGTGTAGGCTCCATAATGATAGCATACCTCCATGATGCAGACTGGGAAAAGGTAAAAAAGGCCCTGAAGACTGCAGGAGCACCAACAAATTCAAAGGAGTTAAAAATTGACGATGAATATATAATTAAAGCCCTGATGATGGCAAATAAGGTAAGAGATAGATATACAATTCTTAGAGGTGGTCTATCCAGAGAAAAGGCCATTGAACTCGCAAAATCTACGGGGGTTATAGAATGAATGTCATAAGGG
>DAOVSE010000086.1 GCA_030633595.1 Candidatus Altarchaeota archaeon | reverse complement strand
CACATGATAGATTATGGTTTGCAGGAGGTTATAGATGAAAGAGAGCCCATCGTTCCAGAGGTTGAGGATTATTCGATTGAGTTTGGGAGGATCTGGGTAGGTAAACCGATGGTAGATGAAGCCGAAGGGCCAGAAATCAAGACTCCATTTGAGTGCAGGCTCCGAAATCTGACTTATTCTGCACCGATAATGCTCGAATTTTTTGAGAATAATAAGCCTGTTGAGGTGAAGATAGGGCGCTTGCCCGTGATGCTGAGATCAAAAATCTGCTCGTTACATGATTTATCGGATGAAGAATTGATTCGTGCCGGGGAAGATCCAGAGGATTATGGCGGTTATTTTGTAATAAACGGTACGGAAAGAACCTTGGTGGTTGTGGAGGATCTGGCACCAAACAGGATAGTTACAACCTCTGAGGTTGTTGCGGGGAAGGCTGTGTCAATGGCAAAAGTATTCTCAGTTCGGCGGGGGTTTAGATCAAGAATCGCTGTTGAAAGGCGGGAAATGTCCCAGGGGGTATTATTTGTGACATTTCCAGGGATACCCAACCGGATCTCATTGACAATTTTGATGCGTTCCCTTGGTTTAACGAGTGATGAGGTTTTGGACCTGTTTGATGAAAGTATAAAGCCTGAAATATTGTTGAATATGGAGCTAGAGAACTTGCAGGAGGAAACAGCATTCGATTATCTTAAAAAACGTGCTGGTGCAGGACATGCTAAGATCTATCAAGCAGATAGAGCCAATCAGGTAATAGATAATTTTCTTTTACCACATATAGGCAACACTCCGGAAGATCGGAGAGCAAAAGCCGAATATCTGGCGATTATGGCAAAAAAGGCGATAGAGTTGGATCAAGGCTTACGAGAATCAGACGATAAGGATCATTATTCAAATAAACGACTGAGACTGGCCGGCGATCTCCTGCAGGAATTGTTTAGGGTCAGTTTCAATAACCTCGCACGAGACATCAAATACCAGCTAGAGAAACAAAATGCCCGGCATAGGCGGATGGATATACGAACTGCCATTAGATCCAGCACATTAAGTGAAAGAATGGATTATGCCCTTGCAACCGGGAACTGGACAGGGGGCAGGGTTGGCGTATCACAGGTTCTTGATCGTACGAATTATTTATCGTCTGTTACGCATATGAGAAGGGTTGCATCCCCATTAAGCAGGAGTCATCCACATTTCGAAGCTAGAGACTTACATACAACCCAATTAGGTCGTTTATGCCCAAATGAAACCCCTGAAGGACAGAACTGCGGTTTAGTGAAAAATCTAACTATTGGTGTGCGAATAAGTCAGGAGCAGGAGGGTGGGAAGGTCGAAGAATATCTGCACGGCTTTGGTGTGGGGGATAAAACAGGGAATCGCAGGATGACTGATGTGTATTTAAACGGTAAATTAATAGGTAAACACTCAAAACCAGAGTTATTGGTCGATAAATTGAGGGAATTGCGGCGAAAAAATGCTATTCATTTTACAACATCCATTTCTTATCGAGAGGAGAATAACGAAGTTCAGATATATAGTGATGCGGGAAGGGCACTGCGTCCATTGATCATTGTGGAGAATGGAGAACCAAGACTCACAAAAGACTACATAAAAAAGTTGAAAGAGAAGGATATTACCTGGGATTATTTAATTAAGCAGGGTATGATTGAATATATTGATGCAGAGGAGGAAGAAAATGCCTACATTGCTGTTAACCGGACCGAACTAACGCCAGAACACACACATCTGGAGGTGACCCCATCACTGATTTTGGGGGTTGGTGCAAGTTTTGCACCATATCCGGAATATAATTCCTCACCAAGAGTTACAATGGCAGCGGCAATGGCAAAGCAAGGCTTGGGGGTGTATCTATCCGCTTATCCCGGGAGATTTGATAGTAGAGCAAGTATCCTACTTTATCCCCAGACTCCAATAGTAAAAACTGATGTGGTGGATGTTTTAAAATACTCCAAGAGGGTGGCATCCCAGAATTTTGTGGTTGCTATTATGAGTTACAAGGGATACAACATGGAAGACGCACTAGTGATGAATAAAAGCTCGATCGAGCGGGGGCTAGGCAGATCGATGTTCTATCGAACCTATGAATCCCAGGAGAGAGGATATCCTGGGGGACAGCACGATATTTTTCAAATTCCTGATGAAGGGGTTGAGGGATACCAGTCGGAAGAAACATATGTGAACTTAGGAGAAGATGGCATAATAGCACCTGAGATTGATGTGGAGGGTGGAGATGTTCTCATCGGAAAAACTTCCCCTCCAAGGTTTCTGGAGGAGATAGGTGTGTTTGGTATAGTTGAAGAGCGACGTAGAGAAACCTCTACAACGGTGAGACATATGGAAGTGGGTATAGTAGATTCCGTACTACTGACCGAAACCTTGGAAAAAAACAAATTGGTTAAGATAAGGGTTAGAAGCCAAAGAATTCCAGAACTGGGAGATAAACTCGCATCCCGGCACGGACAAAAGGGTGTTGTCGGATTATTAGTCCCCCATGAAGATATGCCATTTACAGAGGATGGTATAGTTCCTGATCTGATAATAAATCCACATGCGATTCCGTCAAGGATGACTGTTGGTCACGTATTAGAAATGCTTGGTGGGAAGGTCGGGGCATTGGAAGGAAGATATGTAGACGGAACGATCTTTGATAATGAAAAAGAGGAAGATTTGCGTAAATGCCTTGAAAAAAATGGGTTCAAGGACAATGGAAGAGAAATAATGTATGATGGAGTTACAGGAGAGCCGTTCGTAGCAGATATTTACACTGGTGTGATTTGTTATCAAAGACTGCACCACATGGTTACAGACAAAATTCACGCCAGATCTAGAGGTCCAGTTCAAATGTTGACTAGACAGCCAACAGAAGGCAGAGCCCGGGAGGGGGGGTTAAGATTTGGTGAGATGGAACGAGATTGTTTAATTGCTCATGGTGCAAGTATGATGCTGAAAGATCGTCTTTTAGACGAATCTGATAAGATTATGGTTCCAGTTTGCTCAAAATGTGGTCTAGTTGCAGTTCATGATTTTGAAAGAAAAAGAACCTACTGCCCCATATGTGGCGATGTCCAGACCTACCCGGTTGAGATGGCATACGCATTCAAGTTGTTATTGGATGAATTAAAAGGAATGTGCATCTATCCAAAACTTAGGTTGAGTGATAGCTTATAAATTGAATTAAAATGGCATCTTTTAAAAAAATTGATCAGATAGAATTTGGATTAATTTCACCAAAACAGATACGAAGTTTATCTGCGGCGAGAATTCACACCCAGAATACGTATGATGATGATGGCTACCCGATAGAGGGAGGGCTTATGGATCATCGGCTGGGGGTTATAGATCCAGGATTAAGGTGTAGAACCTGTGGGGGTCAATTAGGCAGATGTCAAGGGCATTTTGGTCATATTGAGCTAACAAGACCGGTTGTTCATGTTGGCTACGCAAAAGAGATCTATAATCTGCTACGACTAACATGTAGGTCTTGTAGTAAGATATTAATTCCAAAAAAGGATATAAAAAATTTAACGGAGGGCATCTTAACAAATACCGAGATCATATCTCGCGCACCCGCTAAATGTCCGCATTGTGAGACTAAACAGGGCAAAATAAAGTTCGTTCGCCCATATTCGTACTACGAAAGTGATGAGGATGAAAAAACCAGATTGCTAGTCACCGAGTTAAGAGAAAGATTTGAGAAAATATCCGATGATGATCTAAAGTACTTGGGTATGCAGATCCGTCCGGAATGGTTTATATTGACGGTGCTACCGGTGTTACCTATAACCGTAAGACCTTCAATTACTCTGGAGTCGAGTGACCGAAGTGAAGATGATCTAACCCATAAGTTAGTTGATATCCTGAGAATCAATCAGAGACTAGAGGAGAATATTAATTCTGGTGCCCCGCAACTCATTATTGAAGATTTATGGGATTTATTACAATACCATGTTGCAACCTATTTTGACAATGGAATGAGCGGTATTCCGCCAGCACGACACAGATCGGGAAGGCCTTTAAAAACGATTGCACAGAGATTAAAGGCTAAAGAGGGAAGATTTAGGTGTAATTTATCTGGTAAAAGAGTAAATTTCTCTGCCAGGACAGTAATCAGCCCCGATCCGAATATAAGTATAAATGAGGTGGGTGTACCGTATATAATTGCCAAGGAATTAACAGTTCCGGAGGAAGTTAATGAATTTAATATCAAAGAGTTGAAAAAATTTGTTTTGAACGGTCCAGAGGAGTATCCCGGGGCGAGAAATGTTATTTGTGATAATAAAAGAAAACGTGTAATGGATGAAACTAAAGAAGAAATCGCCGAATCTTTGAGTGTGGGCGATGTCGTGGAGCGCCATTTATGTGACGGTGATGTTGTAATTTTTAACAGACAGCCGTCCCTCCATAGAATCTCGATGATGTGTCATCACGTTAAAGTATTGCCCCATAAAACCTTTAGACTAAATACTGCTGTTTGTGCCCCATATAACGCGGATTTCGATGGGGATGAAATGAATTTACATGTTCCCCAGAACATGGAGGCAATTGCAGAGGCAGAAATGCTGATGAAGGTTCAGGACAATATAATATCCCCAAGGTTTGGGATGCCAGTCATTGGAGGAAGACATGACCATGTAACCGGGATGTATTTACTAACAAGAGAGGATATGAAACTTTCAAGAGCAACTGCATTGCAATTAACAGCAGGTTTGGTAAAACTCCCAAAGGGGGATGGATTTACTGGAAAGGAAATATTCTCACTTTTACTTCCTAAAGATTTTTCCATTACTTATACGGGAAAATTAGGTGAGGTTTCTATAAAAGATGGGAAAGTACTCTCAGGTGTTATCGAGGTGGAGGGCTTATCTGGAGAGTTATTAAATAAGATATTCATAAGATACGGGCCTGACATCGCCAGAGAATAT
>DAOVSE010000085.1 GCA_030633595.1 Candidatus Altarchaeota archaeon | reverse complement strand
TGGTTACCGATGCAACACTTAAAGCGGCAGTCTCTAGGGGAGTGTAACCCCACGGTTCATAATATGATGGGAAAACCCCCAAGTGTGACCCCAAAACCGATTCATCATAATTCAGATCCAATAGATTGTCTGCCCCGGTGAGATATATTGGATAGAATATCACCTTTACTCTGTCCTCTTTTCTATTCAATAGATCATTCTCTTTGAAATTTTTGATTATCGGATCATTTCCTTCATTTTTGAGGTCATGGGTACATAAGGGGGGATCGCCATCCATCAGAAATCTGAGAACCTTCTTTTTTGTCTGATACAGAAAATCTTTTTTAAATAATCTGCTTTCTGAGATTGGCTTTTGTGATATAAAACTGAGGATTATCCTCTTCTTTATCTCATCTATATAGTCATCAATTGAGTCTCGAACATCGTAATAATACGCTCTCGCTTTGGATAACTCGGGCTTGATTCTTATCACATCCGCAGGGATCCAGAAAAACGTCACAATGGTCTTTTTTGATTTTTCGCTTTTCAGCTTTTCATTCAATTTACCAAGAGCTTTTATGAATACATCTATGCCCTTGTTGTGGAATTCATACCTCCCGGAGATAAAATATATTAGCGTATTTTCTAGGTCAAAGGGATGATATGGGAAGAAATAGTACTGCAAAAAATTTTTAATCCTTCCTCTGTAACGTTTATGTTTTATTGCGGCCTCATCCAGGGTCGGGTGTTTTTTCATATCAAGCCCATTGAAGAGTAAAATATCGGGTCTTCTCCCCAGAAAATGCTCTGCTTCAATCGCTGTTATCTCACTAACCGTTGTAAAAACATCACATACCTGTGCAGAAACCCTATCTACCCGATGTTTGGCCTGAACATGCCATTTATGGGCTTCTTTCTCTGGATCTATCTTTTCAATAATATTGTATAAATCAACATTATTACCTGCCAGGGTTCTTCCGAGCACGGTTGCATGGGTGGTAAAAACCTTACCTATTTTTACCCTTTTCATGTCTAAATAAAGAAGTGCGCCACAGCTTAACCACTCGTGAAAATGGGCAACTATTTTTTTCCTTCTGAAGGATTTGGAGATCTCCTCTAGCAATTTGCCAACAGTATAGCCCCAAAGAATTGGCTCATCAAAATCATGAAAATAGGTTCCTAAGGAATCTATTTTATATCTCTCCCATAACTTTGCCTTTACCTCGTTATTCTTGTGAATATAACCCGTATAATCGACAAGGATCGTGTTGGGTTCCCCCTCAATTAACCACTTACCATAATGGCATACTATTCCCTTCCTGTGCAAACTCTCGAAGATGTTATGTAATTTATCTGGTGGGATCTTCTCTTGGAATTCTATAACCGTCTTCTCTGGAAAATAGGGTCCTATAAGGCAGTAATTGTCCTTATACTGCTTAACCAGGTGCGGAGCCTTTGACTTTATAACGGTATTTATTCCACCGACCTTGTTACAAACCTCCCAGCTGACCTCAAACAGGCAATTACCCTTATTCATCGTTTAAGCAGTGCTATTTCCTTTTCTATTTTGACCCTCATCATCTCCTTCTTCTTTGCCCTTTCTATGCTCTTTGCCAGTACCTTATCGCCAACTACGTCATTTATCCATCTGGCAAAGTCATTCTTCTCTCCGTTTACGTGGTAAACAAAGGTCTCATTGCTCATGTTTTCTAATGCTATCGGTAATTCCTGCAGATTCTTTATTATCCATCCATTGTTCGCCCAAAAGCATTTTTCGGATGGCACATCGCTCAGTATCTTTGTCGCGTTTTTAATAGTTACCCCCTTCTTTTTTACCCTTACCCCTTTATTTTTTACTTTTGCCATTTTTTTACCTCACTTAATTTTTTATCCAGACATCGGTATTGTTTCTTTTAATCTGATCCTGAAATCTGTGAGGGTATTCATAAAGGCAATGAAGGAATCGTGAGGTCTATCATATACATTGAAATATTTATGAACATCGCCATCGTTAAACCATTTTGTGCACATGTAGTAGAAATGATCTGCAGTCTGAAGTCTTCGCCAATCCTCTAAGAGCTTTTCATCACCACTCTCCTTTACAATTGTTTCCAACTCATATAGTTTTTCAATAGCACTTTTCTGCATCTGATTTCCCAACCAGGCAGATAAATCCCTCTCGATGTCGGCCCATGAAACGACGTTCCTGATGTCTAATTCGGCTACGGGCTTATAAGCCTTAATTACCTCTGTAGGTGTTTTGAAATCGTTATCCGGATGCTTTAGAATTTCATGGGGCAGATGTCTTAAAAAATTGAATATTCCTGTATCTTCCCACTGGTGTTCACCAAAGGTTTCATAGTCCATGAACAGGTTTACAACATTCCCATTTCCATTAATGCTGTTAACCCAGGTGGCAAATTTATCTGCGGTTAACGGCCACCCTTCCCATCCTCGTTCTGAAAATCTAAATGCAATGTCATCTGAAAGCCTATAATTCTTGAGCAATAATCTTATGTCGGTTGCCATCTTTGCCTTGTATACGAAATTTGGGCTCCGCCATCCGAGGATGTAATCTGCCCCCTCAGCCAGAGTCCCTTTGTAACCCATCTTCTCAGCCAGATATGCAACTCTATTATTATAGACCAATTCGGTATTCCTGAAGACCCTTGGTTTATAACCAAATATCTCCTTCATCTTCTTTCTATGCAATTTTACCTGTTCTTTGAATTCTTTCTCAGAATATAAAAAAGCCAGAGAGTGATAATATGTCTCGTCTAGAAGTTCAACATATCCCGTATCCACGAGTCTTTGAAAACTTTCTATTACCTCCGGTGCGTATTCCTCAAACTGATCCAATGCAACCCCTGTAATGCTGTAGCTGACTCTGAATCTGCCATCCGTCTCGTTGATCAGATCGAGAATTAGTTTATTCGTTGGAAGATAACATTTCTTGCTAACCTTTTGTAGTATCTCTGCGTTCTTAACATCGTTAAAATAACCCCCATTATTCCCTATATCAAATATTGAATATTTCCCCAACCTATAGGGCTGGTGTACCTGAAAGTAAAAGCAAACAGAAACCAACTTAAATCCCCCCCGAGATCGCCTTTTTATAGAGATCTATACACTTCATTGCAGGTTGATCCCAGCTGAAATTTCTGATCTCATTCAGACCCTTTTTCGCTAAAGAGTCTCTCAATTCTTCGTTATTTAAAACATCTAAGATTCTGGTTGCCATCAGATTAGTATCCCAGAAATCAACGACGAGGCAATTTCTTAGGATTTCAGAAATACCTGATTGCTTTGAGATAACGACGGGGGTTCCGTTTTTAATGGCCTCCAAGGGGGTTATGCCAAATGGTTCGGATATAGAACTCATGACATACACATCTGCCATTTTATAGGCCCTATCAACCTCTCTTCCATTCAGGAAATCTGAGAAGAGGACCTTATCACCAATCCCCAGATTGGCAGCCTCCTCCACGATGTAGGAAAACATGTCACCACTGCCGACCATGATAAATCTTACATCATCATCGATCTCAGAGATCTTCTTCGCAATCCACAGGAAATGATCTGGCCCCTTCTGGATTGTCATCCTTCCAAGGAACAGGACAATTTTATGATGATCCTTAATCCTGAATTTCTCATCAATTCTGCTTTCTTCAAAATCAATTGAATTGTGAATAACATGTACCTTTCTCGGATCTACGCCATAATGTCTTACTACAATACTCTTTGTGTAATTACTCACGGTTACTATGGAATCGGCCACATGCATCCCTTCCCTCTCCAGATCGTATACATACTGGTTAGGATTTCCTCCAGTCCTGTCGAATTCTGTAGCGTGGACATGAACAATAAGCGGTACATTCTTTCCCATCTGCCTGGTTATGTTCTTGGCCGTGATACCTGCAGGGTAGGTAAGCCAATCATGGCAATGAATAATATTAAATTCCTCTTCACTGGCAACAATCTTTGCATATTTTGAATAGCGCCGTACCTCCGAGAAAAGGTCTGATCCATATATACCCCTTGCCTCTTGTAGAAATCCCTCCAAACCAGATTTTTCTGAGATATAACTCTTTGACGACATATAGGGTTTTAAAATAGAATCAACTGTCTTAAACTTGATCTTATCCTTATCCAGACCAAATTTATCGGCTGCAAGTATCCTCATGTACTCCTCATTCAAGGTTCCGGCAATCCTTGGCAGGACAAAGATCACCCCCACTCCTTGTCTAGTAAGCCCTTTGGTTAAACCATAACAAGCAACCCCTAAACCCCCGCTATTAAATGGCGGGAACTCCCAGCCAAACATCAAAACCTTTATGTTATGATTGTGATTACTGTCCATTTTGATAAGGGTTTAATCTCTCTAAGGATTAAAAATTCTTTCAGAAAAATGCCACCCCCCAACGTTATTTATTATTCTACAGAATATAAAAGGCGACACCGAAAATTTTATGGAAATTGTATATATATGTGTGCTATTTTTGAACATTTGGATGGAACATTGGATAATACCGGCAATTTTTGGGGTCTAAATGCAGAATATATCTGCAAAGCACTAATAATCTTTATTGATTGTACAAAATTTATTTGCAATTTGGAAAATTATTCATAATAATATGTGCTAAATCCTCAGATATCAAAATTCAAAATAAATTTTCTAAAATAGTATACTGTACTAAAAACTATTAAATAAATAGAATTTTTGAATTAATCTTGATAATTATATAAAACATATTCCAAAAAATAAAATTTGCAATTTGAAGATTTTTCCAATAAAATGTTCAATATAATAGTATCCTTTTGAACGTTTATTCATAAAATTAATTTATGAACATTCTTCAAGTACTGATCAAATCTAATAGTCCAGACCCTCTCTCGATTCTATACCCTCTTCGAAGGGGTGCTTTATGTATTTCATATCTGTAGCCAGATCTGTCCTGTTTATGAGTTCCTTTGGTGCTCTTCTACCGGTTAATACAACTGTTGTCTCTTCAGGAATTTTGTCTAAAAACTCCAGAACGCTATCAAGTTTGATGAGACCTATGGCTATGGCCA